>CAVCDT010000075.1:0-10801 GCA_963600995.1 Akkermansia muciniphila
TGTGCGTCCAAAAGATGGTCACTATCAAATCATTGCAGGTGAGAGGCGCTATCACGCGTGTAAGCTCGCCGGATTGCAAAAAGTTCCTGTTCGTATAGTCGAGATGGATGAGGAACAAACTCTTCGCGTAGCTCTTATAGAGAACCTGCAGCGTAGTGACCTGAATGCGATAGAAGAAGCTAAAGGTTATAAAAACCTTATGAAGCTAGGTAATCTTACCCAAGCTCAAGTGGCAGAGGCTGTTTCTAAATCAAGGTCTACTGTAGCAAACGCTCTTCGATTGCTCGATTTACCAGAGGATATTCAGACGTATATATATGAAGGTCAAATCTCTGCCGGTCATGCTCGTGCTATATTATCTGTTCCAGAGATAGATAAAAGGATGAAATTGGCGGAAAAGATTGCGAACGAGAAGCTCTCTGTTCGTGAGGCAGAGGCTATTGCTCGTCTTTATGCAGCTGGCGATCTTGAGCGTCCTGTTCGACCTACAACTCCTCGATCTTATAAGGTTGTAGCTAAAGAGCTCAAAAGCAGATTTAGCACCTCTGTGAAGGTTAAGACCACTGGCGGTAAGAACAGGATTGAGATCGAGTTCAAAGATGAAGAGGATCTTCAGCGCATCTATTCGATTATGAAGAATCAGATGTAGAAATTCCCTATATGGATTCAAAGAAGAGAAGGTTGGCTCTGTGAGTCGACCCTCTCTTTATATATAGAGATCTGAAGAAATATTTTTGCTATGGAGCCTGATAAGAGTTGAATTCGCTGTTGTATAAGCCTGTGCTTGAAATTAGTTTGGTTTAACGGATATTACAGATGATGGATGTGGTAGTTCTTATGCTTGGCGTCCAAGCATATTTGATATCTAGCTGCGCTTTAGCTAATAAAGTTTGTCTAAAGTTGTGCTTAGACTTTCCGCTTGCATCAAAACAATAAGGCAGAGAACCCAGAAAGCAAGCTACAGCTTTCCATGCCAGCAATCATTGATTCATGAATCTAGGACAAAAATAAACCCCTGTCATAAGAACAAGGGTTTATTTTTTTAAGACTGTAACTGCTGGAGATTTTAGCTGATGAAATCTGCAATCTCAGCCTTAGCAAGAGTAGGGAAGTAGCTATCAAACATTTTACAGTAAGAGACGTTGTTGGTAGAGAGAAGCTTCTTACCCTCACGGGTGAGGCTTACGCAAGCTGCACGGCGATCATAAGGATCGGTCTCGCGTTTGACAAAGCCTTTCTCAACGAGTGCTGTAACAGAGACAGTGGCGACGTTGGGACGGATAGAAATGGAGTCGCTGATAACAGAAAGCCTCAAGCCTTTCTTACTGCAGCCCAACGTGCGCATAATACGACCCTCATTAATAGAGAGATGTGCTTTCCTGTCGTGAATGCTCGCATTGGCGAGAAAGCCAGAGATAACCTCGATAACAAAGGACCTCAGCACATACTTCGAGAGAGCTTCTTCGCCCAAACCGGTTTCGATATTCGAAGAGATCAACTTAACTTGCTCTTTAACGTCGTAATGCTCAAAAGAAATATTACCTTTATTGAAATATTTTACATGGTTCTTAAAGAACTCATCGAGAGTATCGGGGTTGAACTGGTTATCGAGCTCATCAAAGACCTCTTGGATGATGAATACGTAATGTGGAGCAACCTCGCGGCCCGCATCGGTAATCTCAACGCAGACATGACGCTTGTCCTCGTCGTCGCTACTGCGTTTTACAAACCCTTTGTTTTCCAAGATGTCCATGGCTGCGGTGATGGTGCTCGCTTTGAGATAGAGGGTTGAGGCGATGTTGCCGATAGGCTCTGTACCATGAAGCGCCATATGGATGAGAATCCTGGATTGCGTGATATTGAGCTTGTAATCGGTTCGAGAGATCTTGTCGATCTTTCTCGATAGGGCGACCATGTAGTTGACCCAGTCCAGCCGCGATCCTATTGATTGGTTGTCGTTGATACCCATTACCTCTCCTTTCACACATATGGAACCTAGCAGGGCATATGGCCCTGGTCTTCGCCTGGTGAATAGATTACGTGGTCATGTCTTGTGAAAAGAGATTAAAGAGCATATTTAAACGAAAGATTAAATTCAGAGAAAACCCTCTGAAGTTTAAGTAAAAAGTGAAATATAAAGTATGAGATGGTATGAGGCAGGCTGAGATATAGGATGATTGCCTGATTTCAGGTTCAACCTTGACCAAACTATCAGCTATTGGTTCTGCTTCTGAGACTCTCTTTGAATAAGCTGACCGCAAGCTCCGTCGATGTCGCTGCCGCGTGAGTTGCGTATAGACGTCTCGATTCCAGCTTTGCTCAGGGCATATTCGAAGTCTGCCATTTTGGGAGAGGGGTCCATCAGAAAGCTTTGATCGCAGCTGGGGTCTCGTTTGATAGGGTTGAGGGGAATCAGGTTCACGTGGCATAGCAGGCCATGGCAATAGTTGATAAGAGCGTCGAGATGCTCATCTGTATCGTTGATCTGGTCCATTAGCGCGTATTCAAAGGTCACGCGTCGATTGGTTTTCTGTATGTAGTCGATCAGGGTGTTGCGTAGCTCATCGAGTGGCTGTGCTTTCACGCCGGGCATGATCTGATCCCTGGTTTCTTGCAAGGCCGAGTGCAGGCTTATAGCAAGTGTGAACTGCTCAGGCTCCCTTGCAAGCTTCTTGATGCCGCTGGTGATACCGCAGGTGGACAAGGTGATGTGCCTTGCTCCGATTCCCAATCCCAAGCTCGAGTTCATATAGCGAAGGGCTGCGAGCGTGGCGTCGTAGTTCGCAAAAGGCTCACCCTGGCCCATGGCGACGATGTTGGTTACGCGTTTCCCAAAGTCCTCGCCAACAAGGCGCACTTGGTCGAACATCTCACCGGCATGGAGGTTGCGTTTGAAGCCGCCCCATCCTGTAGCGCAGAACACGCAGCTCATGGCGCAACCTGCCTGGGTGCTAAAGCAGACGGTGAGCCTTGTGTCGTCCTTGCTGGGAATCCCTACGGTCTCGACGCAGACGCCATCGAAGAACTGCATAAGATACTTGCGCGTGCCATCTGCGCTTACTTGGCGAGAGGTGATTGTGGGGACGCTGAGCGAGTAATGCTCGGCAAGCCTCATGCGCAGGTCCTTGGGGAGATTACTCATGTCATCGAAGGAAGAGGCGCCCTTCTGCCAAAGCCACTGCTCGATCTGCTTGCACCTGAACTTGGGTTGCACGAACGTCTCTGCGAGCGTTGTCTCAAGCTGGGCATGGTCGAGTGATTTGATGTCTGGGAGCATCGTGCTTACTTCCTTTGTGAACATGTAAGAGAGATAGTGCTCGGTTAAGATACCATCAGCTAGTTACGAGTGCTTACACAAAGGGGTCTCAAACATGGTCACTACAAAACCTTGCAATCCCGCTGAGGTGCGAATCACCTTGCTCAAAGGTGGCAAGAGCGGCGAGCGAGATGTGTCCTTGCGCAGCGGCGCAGCCTGCGCCAAGGCTCTCAAAGAGATAGGTTTTCCCGTTGTCGAGGTCGATACTGCGGACGACGATATGATCGAGCAGATAATCGGCTCTAAGCCTGATGTTGTTTTCTGCGCGCTTCATGGGCGCGATGGCGAGGATGGGCGCATGCAGGGGCTTTTGGAGCTTTTGCGACTCCCGTACACGGGCAGCGGCGTGCTTGCCAGTGCGCTGGCTATGGATAAGACGCGCACTAAGCAGATCTATCGTTCTGCCGGGCTACCCACGCCGGGGTCGGTGAGCCTTCGTCGCGGTCATGCATACGATGTTGAGGAGATCGTTGCCGCGGTGGGGGAGCACTGCGTGGTCAAGCCCGCGAGCGAGGGGTCCTCTATCGGCATGTCGATGGTGAGCAAGAAGGAGGACCTCGCCGCAGCTATCGAGGAGGCTTTCAAACACGACTCGCTGCTGTTGGTTGAGACATTCGTATCCGGTGTCGAGACGACCGTCGCCGTTTTGGGCAATGACGAGCCCAAAGCCCTTCCTGTTATCGAGGTAGTCCCGCAGGAGTCGAGTGAGTTCTACGACTTCGAGGCAAAGTACGCCCCCGGCGGTTGCACGCATATCATCCCTGCGCGCTTGTCCAAGGAGCAGACCGAGGCTGCCCAGCGCTATGCCGTCGAGGCCCATAAGGCGCTTGGCTGCAGCGGTGTGTCGCGCACGGATATCATCTGCAACCCCAACGGCGATATGTGGCTGCTCGAGACCAACACGCTGCCTGGGATGACGGCAACGTCGCTTCTGCCGGATACGGCAAAGGAAGTGGGTATCGAGTTCGGCCCGCTGTGCAAGCTCTTGGTTGAGCTCGCGCTCGAGAGGCAGTATTAGAGCCGGCGCTGCAAGCAACATCAACCTAGCAAGGGGAGTGCTCCATTGAGGGCGCTCCCCTTTGGTTTTTTCGGTGGCTACTTTACGAGGATCACACCCTGCTCGAGGCGGCCCTGCAGGCGACGCCTTTTGGTCCTTATCCCAACCACCGCAAGCATCCGCAAGATAATCGAGCCGCTGGCGAGTGTGGCTCTTCGCGCCCATGCTGCCAGTTGGTACCTTGTTGGGATACCAGTCGAGAGGTTATTTCTAGGAAGGAGAGGGCATATGTCTCAGCTTACAGAGATCCGCTGGCACGCACGCGCTGGCCAGGGTGCCGTCACTGCTGCCAAGCTGGTTGCAGAGACCGCCTTGTCCATGGGGCGCTACATGCAAGCCATGCCCGAGTACGGCCCCGAGCGCGCAGGCGCTCCGCTCAAGGCGTTCACGCGCGTGTGCGATACGCCCATCGAGGTTCACAACAACGTGGTCAACCCCAAGATCGTGGTGGTGCTCGACGAGACGCTGCTGCCCTTGGTCGATGTGGCAGAGGGCATCCTTCCCGGCGGAAGCATCATCATCAACACGCGCATGACTCCCGCCGCTGCCCGTGAGAAGCTCAGCGTGGACGATGACATCACCGTCGCCTGCGTCGATGCATCTGGCATCGCGCTCGACACCATCAAGCGCGACATCCCCAACGCCGCCATCGTGGCCGCTGTCATCAAGGTGACCGATGTCGTGCCCCTGGAGGAGTTCAAGGCGCATTTCGAGAGCAGCTTCGCCAAAAAGGAGCTCGTGCCCGCCAACATGGAGGCAATCGACCGTGCATACAGGGAGGTGCAGCAGTAATGGCGCGCAAGTGGGACGTGAGCAACGTCGATAACCAAAGCTACAAGGTCCTGCCGCTCGGCGCTGTGAACCCCGATGGCGGCAACTCCGTCGATTACGTCACCGGCGGTTGGCGCAGCGAGCGCCCGGTGTGGGATGCGCAGGCCTGCAAGCAGTGCCTCATCTGCTGGATCGTCTGCCCCGATGCATCCGTGATCGTCGAAGACGGCAAGATGACCGGCATCGACTACGACCATTGCAAGGGCTGCGGTATCTGCGCCAACGAGTGCAAGTTCGGCACCATCAGTATGGTGCTCGAGTCCCAAGCAGGGGAGGAGTAGCCATGCCCCAGATCAAAGTCCTTTCCGCCAACGGCAACCAGATGGTGGCCGAGGCATACCGCCAGGCAGAGCCGGATGCGCTCTTCGCCTATCCCATCACGCCGCAGACCACCATCGTGGAGAACTTCGCCAAGTTCGTGGCCAACGGTCGCGTGCACACGGAGTACGTCACGGTCGAAAGCGAGCATTCCTCGATGTCCGCGTGCATAGGCTCGTGCGCTGCTGGCGCCCGCACCTTCACCGCGACGTCGAGCCAAGGCCTGGCTTACATGGTCGAGGAGCTGCCCATCGCCTCCGGCATGCGCCTGCCCATCATCCTGGCCAATGCCAACCGCGCCATCAGCGCCCCCATCAACATCAACTGCGACCACAGCGATGTGATGCTCGCCGCCAACTGCGGCTGGCTCATGTTCTTCGCAGAAAACGCCCAAGAGGCCTACGACAACACGCTCATCGCCATCCGCGCAGCAGAGGACCATCGCGTTCTCCTGCCCGCCATCACGGCGCTCGACGGTTTCATCACCACGCATGCCATGGAGCGTTGCGAGCTCATGGACGATGCCACCGTTGCGGATTTCGTGGGCGAGCGCGATGCCCTCTATCCGCTGCTCGACACCGCGAATCCCGTGGCCATGGGCAGCTACACCAACGCAGAGCCCCATTACGAGGTCAAGAAGTCGCAGCGCGCCGCCATGAACGCCGCCCATGATGTCATCAAGGAATACGGCGACAATTGGGCTGAGGTAAGCGGCCGCGCCTTCGACATGGTCGACTGCTTCGCGTGCGAGGATGCCGATTACATTGCCGTTGTGATCGGGTCGTGCGCCGGTAACCTGCGCCATGTCGCCCGTCAGCTGCGTGCACAGGGCAAGAAGGTCGGCGTGGCGCGCATCCGCGTCTACCGTCCCTTCCCCGCCCAGGAGCTTGTCGCCGCGCTAGACGGTGCCAAGGCCGTCGCCGTCCTCGACCGCAGCGAGACCTACGGCGGCCAGATGGGCCCGTTGGCGACCGAGACCGCATCCGCGCTCTTCAAGGCCGGCGTCAACGTGCTGCTCAAGAACTACTTCTACGGTTTGGGCGGCCCGGATATCACCTTGGCCGATATGGAGCGCGTCTACAGCGAGCTTGAGGGCGTGGCCACCGGCGACGTCGACGCAGACGTCGCGTACCTAGGCTCCGTCAAGGAAGGGGAGTAGAAATGGCAAGCATCAAAGAGCTCTCTAACCTGCCCGACCGCCTCTGCGGCGGTCATCGCCTCTGCGGCGGCTGCGGCGCGGGCATCGCCGTGCGCCAGGTCATGTTGGGCGCCGGTGACAACGACGTCGTCGTCGCGAACGCCACCGGCTGCCTCGAGGTCTCGACCACGGTCTATCCGTACTCGAGCTGGAACGCGCCCTTCATCCACAACGCCTTCGCTAACGGCGCAGCGACCATGAGCGGCGTGGAGGCCGCCTACAACGGCCTCAAGCGCGCCGGCAAGATCCCTGCGGATAAGGAGATCAAGTTCGTCGCTTTTGGCGGTGACGGCGGCACGTACGATATCGGCCTGCAGAGCCTGTCCGGCGCTATGGAGCGCGGTCACAACATGGTCTACGTCTGCTATGACAACGGCGCCTATATGAACACCGGCATCCAGCGCTCGAGTGCCACGCCTCATGGCGCATGGGCCACGACCAGCGAGGTCGGCAGCGCGCAGCAGGGCAAGCAGCAGCGCCGCAAGGACCTCACCTCCGTCATGGCAGCCCATCACATTCCCTATGTGGCGCAGGCAAGCGTGAGTAATTGGAAGGATCTCGTCGCCAAGGCCGAGAAAGCCTTCGCCTGCGACGGCCCGGCCTTCATCAACGTGCTCGCCCCCTGCCCCCGCGGCTGGCGCATCCCCAGCGATAAAACCGTCGAGGTCGCGCGCTTGGCAGTGCAGACGGGTTTCTGGCCCCTGTTCGAGGTAGTCGACGGCAAATGGAGCATGACCAAGGTCAAAGGCGACAGGCTCCCCTTGGAGGAGTTCCTCAAGGTCCAAGGTCGCTTCAAGCATCTCTTCAAGCCGCGCAACGAGGAGCTCATCAACACCTTGCAAAAGGAATGCGACGATTTCTACGCCTATGTCGAGGCGCGCTGCAACGCAGAGGGCTAAGCGTCGCCGCATGGGCTTTAGTGCCTAGCTTGGAGCTTTCTCTTCATCCCATAGCCTCTTGTCTGCGAGGGTGCCAGCAGTTGGCACCCTCGCTCGTTTTTGCGCGCTCAGGTGCATGTATGGGGCCTTGTGCGGATAATCTGCCCCTTGAGCTGCGGGTTTTTAACCGCGGCTTATATGATGGGAGCTAACGCGCTTTAGGCGCGCTGAGGTTTCACCATCCCACAAACGTCGAGAGGAAACCAATGAGAGAGCTCAAGTCCATGGATGGCAACAACGCCGCAGCGCATGTCTCGTATGCGTTCACGGAGGTCGCCGCAATCTACCCCATCACCCCCTCGAGCCCCATGGCCGATTACGTCGACCAGTGGTCTGCCAAGGGCCGTAAGAACATCTTCGGCACCACGGTCAAGGTGGCGGAGCTCGAAAGCGAGGCCGGTGCGGCCGGTGCGGTTCACGGCTCGCTTACCGCGGGTACGCTGACCGCCACCTACACCGCGTCCCAGGGCCTGCTGCTGATGATCCCCAACATGTACAAGATCGCAGCAGAGCAGCTCCCCAGCGTGTTCCATGTCTCCGCGCGTACGGTCTCGACCCACGCGCTCAACATCTTCGGCGATCACTCCGATGTTATGGCCTGCCGCCAGACGGGCTTCGCCATGATGGCAGAGACCAACGTCCAGGAGGTCATGGATCTCTCTGCCGTCGCGCACCTTGCCGCCATCAAGGGCGGCCTGCCGGTGCTTAACTTCTTCGACGGCTTCCGCACCTCGCATGAGATCCAGAAGATCCAGGTTTGGGATTACGCGGATCTGGCCGATATGTGCGATATGGACGCTGTCAGGAAGTTCCGCGAGCATGCGCTCAACCCGGAGCACCCGGCGATGCGCGGCTCCCATGAGAACGGCGACATCTTCTTCCAGCACCGCGAGGCCTGCAACTCCCACTACGACGCCTTCCCGGCCGTCGTCGAGGAGTACATGGATAAGGTCAACGCCAAGCTCGGCACCGATTACAAGCTCTTCAACTACTACGGCGCCCCCGATGCAGACCGCGTCATCGTTGCCATGGGCTCTGTCTGCGACGTCATCGAGGAGGTCATCGATTACCTCAACGCGCATGGCGAGAAGGTCGGCTTGGTCAAGGTCCGCCTGTACCGTCCTTTTGTCACTTCCAAGTTTGTCGAGGCCATCCCCGCTACCTGCACCAAGTTGGCCGTGCTCGACCGCACCAAGGAGCCCGGCAGCGCCGGCGAGCCCCTGTACCAGGACGTCATCACCGCTCTGGCTCAGGAGGGTCGCCTTGACGGCCTCACCGTCACCCGCGGCCGCTATGGCCTGGGCTCCAAGGACACGCCCCCTTCGAGCCTTTTTGCCGTCTACACGGAGCTCGCAAAGGACGAGCCCAAGCACGAGTTCACCATCGGCATCGTGGACGACGTCACCTTCAAGTCCCTGCCCGAGGATCCCAACTGCCCCAACACGGCGGCAGAGGGCACCATCGAGTGCAAGTTCTGGGGTCTTGGCGGCGACGGCACGGTTGGCGCCAACAAGAACTCGATCAAGATCATCGGCGACCATACCGATAAGTTCGTCCAGGCCTATTTCCAGTACGACTCCAAGAAGACCGGCGGTGTCACCATCAGCCACCTGCGTTTTGGCGATAGCTCCATCAAGAGCCCGTACTACGTCAACAAGGCCGATTTCGTCGCCTGCCACAACCCCAGCTACATCACCAAGGGCATGCGCATCGTCCAAGACGTCAAGCCCCATGGCAGCTTCCTGATCAACTGCCAGTGGAACCTCGAAGAGCTCGAGCACCACATGGACGCTGCGTCCAAGCGCTACATCGCCCAAAACGACATCCAGCTCTACACCATCGACGCGACCGAGCTTGCCATCGAGGTGGGCATGGGCAAGCGCACCAACACCATCCTGCAGTCCGCCTTCTTCACCTTGTCCGGCGTGCTCCCGCAGGCCGATGCCCTCAAGTACATGAAGGATGCGGCGACCAAGTCCTACATGAAGAAGGGCCAAGACGTCGTCGACTGCAACCACAAGGCCATCGACGCCGGCGCTACTGCCTTCAAACACGTCGAGGTGCCGGCTGCCTGGGCCGATGCGCAGGACGAGGACAAGGCGCACGAGCTCGTCGGTCGCCCGGAGGTCATCAAGCAGGTCACCAATATCATGAAGCCCGTAGGCAACATGGACGGCGACCGCCTGCCTGTCTCCGTCTTCATGGACCATGTGGATGGCCAGTTCGAGCAGGGCGCCGCTAACTACGAGAAGCGCTTCGTGGCCGTTACGGCTCCCAGCTGGGATCCGGACAAGTGCATCCAGTGCAACCAGTGCACGTTCGTCTGCCCGCACGCCTGCATCCGTCCCTATGCCCTCGACGCTGCAGAGCTCGAGGCGGCTCCCGCGCAGACCAAGCACGCACCGGTCAAGGCAGGCAAGGCCAAGGGTCTCTACGAGTACACCATCGCCGTGTCCCCCATGGACTGCATGGGCTGCGGCGTCTGCATCGGCATGTGCAAGGTGGGTGCCATCAAGATGATCCCGGCAGAGGAGGAGTTCGAGCAGCAGGAGAGCTTCGACTACTGCGCGCTCAGCGTCTCCGTCAAGCCCGAGACCGTCGACCTCACCCTCAAGGGCATGCAGTTCAAGCATCCGCTGCTCGAGTACTCCGGGTCTTGCGCAGGTTGCGCCGAGACCTCCTACGCGCGCATCGTCAGCCAGATGTTCGGCGACCGCATGTACATCGCCAACGCCACCGGCTGCTCGTCCATCTGGGGCGGCCCGGCTGCAACCAGCCCCTACACCGTCAACCACGAGGGTCACGGCCCTGCATGGTCCAACTCGCTGTTCGAGGACAACGCGGAGTTCGGCTTGGGTATGTACGTGGGCTACGAGGCGACGCGCGAGATCGTCATCAACGCCGCCAAGGGCATCCTCGAGACCGAGACCGACCTGGTGATCAAGGAGACCGTCCAGGATTGGCTCGACAACAAGGACGATGCCAACGAGTCCAAGCGCATCACGGCAGAGCTTCTGCCCTTCTTGGAGCAGATGGCAGCCGATGGCAGCGAGTATGCCGCCACGATGCTCGAGCATAAGGACCACCTGACCAAGAAGTCCTTCTGGATCTTCGGCGGCGACGGCTGGGCCTACGACATCGGC
>CAVCDT010000076.1:0-10456 GCA_963600995.1 Akkermansia muciniphila
CGCCCTCATGGCCGAGATGGGCGAGCTCCAAGACGCAATCGACGCGCAGGACGGCTGGGACATCGACAGCAAGCTGCGTGTGGCGATGGACGCGCTGCAGTGCCCGGACGAGGATGCACCCGTGAGCATACTCTCCGGTGGCGAGCGTCGCCGCGTCGCGCTGTGCAAGCTGCTCCTCGAGGCGCCCGACCTCCTGCTCTTGGACGAGCCCACCAACCATCTTGATGCAGAGTCCGTCTTGTGGCTCGAGCAGTTCCTCAAAAGCTACGAGGGCGCTGTCCTGGCCGTCACCCATGACCGCTACTTCCTCGACAACGTGGCCGAGTGGATCTGCGAGGTCGATCGCGGACATCTCTATCCCTACAAGGGCAACTACTCTACCTACCTCGAGACCAAGGCCAGCCGCATCAAAGCCCAAGGCGAGCGCGAGGCCAAGCTCCTCAAGCGCATCAACTCGGAGCTCGAATGGGTGCGCAGCAGCCCCAAGGCGCGCCAGGCCAAGAACAAGGCGCGTCTCGAGCGCTACGAGCAGATGGAGGCCGAGGCCCGCGCCTATAAGAAGATCGATTTCTCGGATATCCACATCCCCGTGGGCCCGCGCTTAGGTAACGTCGTGCTCGAGGCTAAGAACATCCGCAAGGAGTTCGACGGCCGCGTGCTCATCGACGACCTCTCCTTCTCCCTGCCGCGCAACGGCATCGTGGGCGTGATCGGCCCCAACGGCGTGGGCAAGACCACGCTCTTCAAGACCATCGTGGGGCTTGAGCCGCTCACGAGCGGCGAGCTTACCGTGGGCGAGACCGTCAAGATCTCCTACGTCGACCAAAATCGCGCCGGCATCGACCCCGATAAGAAGCTCTGGGAGGTCGTAGGCGACGGGCTCGAGCACATCATGGTGGGTGAGACCGACGTCCCCGTGCGCGCCTATATCGCCGGATTCGGGTTCAAGGGCTCCGACCAGCAGAAGAACGCCGGCGTGCTCTCCGGCGGCGAGCGCAACCGCCTCAACCTGGCGCTCACCCTCAAGGAGGGCGGAAACCTCCTCCTTCTGGACGAGCCCACCAACGACCTTGACGTCGAGACGCTCGAAAGCCTCGAGGCGGCGCTTCTGGAGTTTCCCGGCTGCTCTGTGGTCGTCAGCCATGACCGCTGGTTCCTCGACCGCATCGCGACCCATATCCTCGCTTGGGAGGGCGACGACCAAAACCCCGGCTGCTGGCATTGGTTCGAGGGCAACTTCGAGTCCTACCAGGCTGACCGCGTCAAGCGCCTGGGTGTGGAGGGCTCCAAGCCCCGCAGCATGCACCGCAAGCTGACACGCAACTAGCAACAGCCACGGCAGCCGGCCTTCAACCGGCTGCCGCGATGTCTTTTTGCGGCGGCGTGCAGCGCCCTTGCCTGCGGGCATACGTCGCCTGCACGCCTGCCTAGGAGGGAGGATTCTTTGACATCGCAGCAATACGAGCGCCTAAGCGGGCCCTTCAGGCAGGATGCGCGCATGCTCAATCTTCTCGTCGTGGGCAACAAGGTCGAGACGGCGCTCTTCTACGTGCTCTACCCGCTCCTCCTCGTCATCTTAATCGTGACGGCCAATCCGCTTCTGCCCAAGGCCGTTGCCGTGCCTGCTGTTGCCTTCGTGTTCGTGAGCGTCTTCAGACGCCTCTACAACGCATCGCGGCCGTACGAGGACCTCGACATCGACCCGCTCATCAAGAAGAACACGGCTGGCAAGTCGTTTCCCAGCAGGCATGTCTTTAGCGTCTACATGATCGCGATGGCATGGCTTGCCTTCTGGGTCCCCGCAGGCGTCGTCTTGCTCTTGCTGGGGCTCGATATGATGTTCATCCGCGTCGTGGCTGGCGTGCATTATCCGCAGGATGTCTTTGCCGGCGCTTTGTGCGGGATCCTCGCAGGTGTGCTCGGTTTCTACATCTTCCCGTAGCATGCCTGTCACCTAGGCGCGGTAGAATCTTGATCAGCGAACCTAAACCTATCCTTGAGGAGGACATTATGGCCAGCTCTATCGGTGACAAGGTTAAGCATGCGGCAAAGGTCGCCGCGGTGACTGTTCCTGCAACGGCTATCGTGGGTGCCGAGACGCTTCCCAAAGTAGCGAAGGCATCCGTCAAGGCAGCGCCCGTCGTGGCCAAGGGCGCGGTCAAAGCCGCCCCCAAGGTTGCGAAGGCCGCCGTCAAGGCCGCCCCTCTCATGGCAGCCGCAGCCAAGCAGTCTGCCCCCAAGGCGGCGTCGCGCGCGGTTGAGGTAGCCCCCAAGGCCATCCAGGCGGCACGTGCAGCTGCCCCCAAGGCCGCCAGCCGCGTTGCAGCGGCGGTTCCCGCTGTGGCCGCGACGTCACTTGCGACTGCCCAGAGCACCGCTCTCGCCGTAAGCAGCTCTGCTGCGGCGCAGAAGGCCAAGGCCGGCGCGATCGTGGTCGCCGGCAAGGCCAAGGACGTCGCCGTTGTTGCAGCCAAGGGCGCTGGGCGCGGCGTCGTCGCGGCGGGCAAGGGCGCCGGCAAGGGCCTTGCTGCTTTGGGCGGTCTGGCCAAGCGCGGCTTTGTCGGGCTTCCCGCCAAGGGCAAGGTCGCCGTCATTGGCGCCGGCGTCGGTCTTGGCGCTGCTGCGGCCGCTCATGTCGTCCATCATCGCAACAAGCGCATCGAGGCACTTGATGACGCCGTCGCAGAGGAGCTCATCGATGTCATCGAGGAGCCCGCAGATCAGGAAGAGGAAGCATAGGCCTTGTCTGGAAAGCTCTTCTTCTTCGACTACGACGGCACGCTCGCGATTCCGCGAACGCGCACCATACCCCAAAGCACTAGAGATGCCCTTGCTGCGCTGCGCAGCAAGGGTCATTTCGTCGCCCTTGCCACAGGGCGCCTGCAGTGCAATGCCGTCGACTACATCGACGCCTTGGGTATCGACAACATCGTGGCCGACGGCGGCTACTCCGTCACCGTCGCCGGCAAGCTCGTCTGGATGCAGCCCCTCGACTTGCAGATGTGCAAGGAGTGCCTGCACAGGCTCGATGCTGCCGGTGTCCTATGGGCTGTTCAGACGGCAAACGAGATGCTCCGCCATACGCCCTTCGCGCGGTTCGACGCCGTGGCGGGGGACTACTACGTCCCCACGCAGGTAGACCCGCAGCTCACCGTCGACAACCTCGATGTGGTCTACAAGATCTACATCCCCTGCAAGCGCGAGGACCAAGACGCCTTCATCGCCACGGGCATACTCGACGACGTGCCCTGGGTGCGCTACGACTCGGACAGTATCTTCGTCGAGCCTCTGGAGAAGGCGATCGGCATCAGGAAGATGGTCGATATCCTGGGCGGGTCCTACAGCGACGTCGTGGTGTTCGGCGACGGCAAGAACGATATCTCCATGTTCCTGGACGACTGGACCTCCATCGCCATGGGCAACGCCGTGCCCGCGCTCAAGGCCAAAGCCGATTACGTCACCAGCGCCTGCGACCAAGGCGGCATCTACAACGCCTGCAGGCACTTCGGGTGGATCTAGGATGGCGATGCACAGCAACATCTTCAAGACGGCGCTCTTCTTCGAGGGCGGCAGCATGCGCGGGGCGTACTCTGCCGGTGCCAACCGCTGCCTTGTCGAGCAGGGGGTCTTCTTCGACAACGTCTACGGCATCAGCGCCGGCGGCTCCAATGCCGTGAACTATCTCACGCGCGATGTCGACCGCATCGTCGGGGCCTTCGGGCACCTCATGGCCGACAAGCGCGCCGGTAGCTGGAAGAGCTTCCTGCGCGGGCGCGGGCTCTTCGATGTCGAGTACCTCTACAACGAGGCGGATATGCCCGGCGGCGTGCTGCCCTTCGACTACGCGACCTTCGCGCAAAACCCCGCCACACTCAACGTCTTCGCCTTCGACCGCGACCGCGCATGCGATGTGCGCTTCACTCAGGCCGATATGCACGACACACTCGATGTCATGCAGGCGGTGCGCGCGTCTTCCACGCTGCCCGTGGTCATGCCCGCCACCAAGATCGGCGGTGCAACGTACTTCGACGGCGGGTTCGGCGTCGGGGGAGGGCTGCCCATGCAGACGATACTCGACGACGGCTTCGAGCGCATGGTCGTCATACGCACGCGCCCGCGCGGCTACCGCAAGGGCAAGCCCGATGCGTATATGAGGGCGCTCTTCTTGCGCTATCCCGGCATGCGACGCGCCGTCCTCACGCGCAACGAGCGCTACAACCAGGCCTGCGACCTGCTCGACGAGCTCGAGCGCGAGGGTCGCGCCTACGTGTTCTATCCTGCACATCTCACGCTGCAGGGCACCGAGCGCGATGCCCAGCTGCTCGAGAGCAACATTCAGGCAGGCCATGCGCAGATGCTGCGCGAGCTCGACCAGGTCGTGGGCTTTGCCCAGGCGGGGGAGTAGCGCTCGCCGTGGATACCAGCGTCGCGCGCAAGCTCGCCTCCCTCAACACGCGCTTCTACGCGAGCCAGGCGTCTGGCTTCTCTGCTACGCGCCGTGCTTCCTGGGTCGGTTGGGACGCAGCTCTCGATTCCTGCGATATGGTCAAGGCCCCTGCCAAGGTGCTCGACGTCGCCTGCGGCAACATGCGCTTCGCCTCGTTTCTCTCCCAGCGCTACCCGGGTGCGCCTATCGATTACATCGGGGTCGACAACTGCGCCGCCCTTGCGCGTGATTCCCGCGACGAGGCAGGTGGCGCGTGCTGCGTCGAGCGCTCCTTTGCCGAGCGCGATATCGTCGTCTCCCTCATCGACGGCGTCCCTCTCAGGCTCCCTGCCGCGGATCTCGTCGCTTGCTTCGGCTTCATGCACCATATCCCCGCGGCTAAAAACCGCGAAGCGCTCCTCGTGCAGCTTCTCGACTCCGTCGTCTTGGGCGGCGTGCTGGCGATCTCCTTCTGGCAGTTCATGCAAGCGGGCTCTATCGCGGCTCAAGCGCGTGAGCTCACGCCTTCCTCCCTCGAGGCTTTGGGCATCGACCAAGCCCAGCTCGAGGAGGGGGATTACCTGCTCGGGTGGCAGAACAAGCCGGATGCCAGGCGCTACTGCCATAGCTTCGACGCCTGCCAGGTAACGCAGCTCACCCAAAGCGCTCTAGAGTGGGCAGCCGGGCGATTCGAGGTGGGCTTTATCGAGGCAGACGGGCGCAACGGGCGCCTTAACCGCTATCTCATCGCCCGTCGCATAGAGTGAGCATGCCAGCCGCAGGTTTGACGCGGGTTTCGTGCCAGGCGCGCAGCGGCACGCGGGTTTTCGCGCCCTCGCTGCCTGGTTGCCCGACGGCGTTTGCGTTGGGTAGAATCGCTTTTTATAAGTTTGCCGCTTTCGGGTAGTTCCAAGCGGCTCGTGGCCCTATAGGGATGGGATGCAGATGACAGACGATCCGTCGCAGCTGGAAGAGAGCTTGCAGCGCGTGGCAGAGCTCGAGGAGCAGGTGGCTGTCTTCAGCGCGCTTGCCGATGCCTACACCAACGTCTATCAGATCTACCTCGACACGAGGAAGGTTAAGATCCTCAAGCTGGGCGGCTATGTGACGACGGGTGTCGACAAGCATGCGGATACCGCATACGACTACGACGTCGTGCAAAGGCAGTACGTGTCAGAGCGCGTGCACCCCAAGGACCAGGCGACGATGCTCGATGCCATCAGCTTGGACGCGGTGGCCAAAAACCTCGCACAGGCAGACGAGTACAAGGGCAACTATCGCGTGCTCTCTGATGGGGAGCTCCATTACTGCGAGTTCAAGTACGTGCGCCTCGACAAGGCGCCCTATATCGTAGCCGGCTTCCAGAACACGGATGAGATCGTCGCCAACGAGCAAGAGCATCAGCGCCAGCGCGACGAGCAGCTCAAAGTATTCGACACCTTGTCGCGTAACTATCGAAACGTGTACCTCGCCAACATAGAGCAGGGCACGGCCAAGATCCTCAAGGTTGCCGGCGACTACGATCTGGAAGAGATCCAAAAGCTCAAGGGCAAGGTGTTTCCCTACGAAGCCGTCTTGGGGCGCTGGGTAGCGGATAGGGTGCATCCGGATGACAAGGACAGGGTCGCGCGGGTGCTGGGCACTGGCAACCTGCGCGACGTCTTGTCGCGGCAGGAGGAGCTCACAGGGACCTACCGCAGCGTCGACGGCGGGGTCATGCACAACTACCAGTTCTTCATCGCCAAGATGGACGATGCAGGAAACGTCATCGCAGGGTTCCAGATCATCGACGACATCATCGAGGAGCACTTGGCCCAAGAGCGCGCGCAGCGCGAGATAGAGGAGGCCTACCAGCAAGAGCTCCTCGCCGCCAAGCAGGAGGCCGAGCGCGCCAACCAGGCCAAAACGGACTTCCTCTTGCGTATGAGCCACGACATCCGCACGCCGCTCAACGCCATCATGGGCATGCTCGACATCGCAGGGCGCGCCAAGGACGATCTCGACAAGCGCGAGGACTGCCGCAGGAAGGCCATGGAGTCCGCGCAACTGCTGCTCGAGCTCATCAACGAGGTCTTGGACATGAACAAGCTCGAAAGCGGCAAGATCGTCTTGGAGCATGTTCCCTTCGATCTGGCAGAGGTCTCGAGGAGCGTCTCGAACGTCATCGCCAAGCAGGCGGACAGCCGCGGCCTCACGCTTGTGGAGGAGGACTGCAGCGCGCCCCATCTCAAGCTGGTGGGCAGCCCCGTCCACTTCAAGCGCGTCATGACCAATATCCTGAGCAACGCCGTCAAGTACAACAAGGACAACGGCAAGATCTTCGTCACCTGCCGCGAGGCCTCCTATGACGGCGACACGGCAACTATCGAGTTCAAATGCCGCGATACCGGCATCGGCATGTCGCCGGAGTTCTTGGAGCATCTGTTCGAACCCTTCTCACAGGAGGGCGACAGCCCGAGGTCCCAGTACGGGGGCACTGGTCTGGGGATGTCCATCACCAAAAACCTCGTCGACTTGATGGGCGGCTCTATCACCGTGCAAAGCGAGAAGGGCCTGGGTACCACCTTCGACGTACATGTGCCCTTCGAGGTCGACAAGCGCGAGCAGGCTGCCTTGGAGCAGGAGGACCTCGTGTGCAGGCAGGCTTGCGTCGAGGGCCTGCATATCCTTTTGGCCGAGGACAACAAGCTCAACATGGAGATAGCCAAGTACCTGCTCGAGGAGGAGGGCGCCACCGTCGTCGAGGCTGTCAACGGGCAAGAGGCTGTGGACAAGTTCGCCCAGAGCAAGCCCGGGCAGATAGACGCAGTGCTCATGGACGTCATGATGCCCGCTATGGACGGCTACGAGGCTACGCGCACCATACGCGCCATGGACAGGCCCGATGCAGCTAGCGTGCCCATCATCGCCATGACGGCGTCTGCCTTTGCAGAAGATCGCGTGAGGGCCAAGGAGGCCGGTATGAGCGAGCATCTCGCCAAGCCGCTCAGCTCCCAGCTGCTGCTCTCGACGGTGGCCAAGTGCGTCGCCGCTGCCAAGACGCCTTCTTGACGCTGTGACAGCTTGACCTCGCAGCGCATCGCCTTGCTTGCCCATTTGCCGTTTGAGCGCTCGCTTTGCGGCGTCTAAATGCGGCGTTGCGGGATAATACCTGCGATAAATCGCGAGCCTTGAAGGAGGCAGAGACATGTACATCACCTGCTTGGATATGGAGGGCGTGCTCACGCCGGAGATCTGGATCGAGTTCGCCAACGCAACGGGCATCAAAGAGCTCACGCGCACGACGCGCGACGAACCCGATTACGACAAGCTCATGCAGTACCGCATCGACATCCTGCGCGAGCACGGCATGGGGATCAAGCAGATCCAAGACGTCATCGCCACGCTCGAGCCCATGGAGGGTGCGCGCGAGTTCCTCGACGAGCTGCGCGGCATAACGCAGGTCGTCGTCTTGAGCGATACCTTCGAGGAGTTCGCCATGCCGCTCATCGAGAAGCTCGGGCGCCCCACTATCATCTGCAACTCGCTCGTTATCGGCGAGGACGGCATGATTACCGGGTACAAGATGCGCTGCAAGCAGACCAAGCTCACGAGCGTCAAGGCGTTTCACGAGATGGGCGTTGAGACGCTTGCCGCCGGCGACAGTCACAACGACATCGGCATGATTCAAAACTCCAAGGCCGGCTGGCTGTTCAAGAGCACGGATGCCATCAAGGCGGAGTTCCCGCAGATCCCCGCGCTCGAGACCTACGACGAGCTCCTCGCCGCCATCAAGGCCGCCATCTAGGCGTCTTTCGCAGATACGGATATGCGTGGCTCAAGGCCGGATGGGTGATGAGCCCTCCCGGCCTTTTCTTTGCCTGCTTGCAGGTGCTCGGGGATTCCTGTATCCCGAGCGCGGGTTTGCCGGCTTGCTCAAGACGTCCTTTGACTTGACGGCAGGGCCGCAGCGCCTCGATGCCGCTACAATAGCTGCCTATGGAACAAGTGATCTTGCATATATGCGCGCTCTTGCGCGAGGGAAAACCCGTCGACGACGCCAAGATAACGGCGCTTTGTCGTGCGGCCAACGCCGGAGTGTGCGATGTGTCGCGCCATATCTCCAAAAAGAAGCTGCTGCCCTTCTACCTGCGCGTGCGCGAATCCGAGCAAGGGCGCTTTGCATCTTGGGATATCGACAGCGCCCTCGAGGAGTCCCTGCTCGCCGTCTTGAGGACCAAGCCGCGGCGCACGGCGAGCGGCGTTGCCACCATCACCGTCATCACCAAGCCGTGGCCCTGCGGCAGCAACTGCCTCTACTGTCCCAACGACCTGCGCATGCCCAAGAGCTACATCTACGACGAGCCCGCCTGCCGCCGTGCAGAGCGAAACTACTTCGACCCGTATCTCCAGGTGGCGAGCAGGCTCTTCACGCTCGAGCAGATGGGACATGTCACCGATAAGATCGAGCTTATAGTCTTGGGCGGCACATGGACGGACTACCCTGCGGCCTACCGCCGTTGGTTCGTATGCCAGCTCTTCGCCGCTCTCAACGATGACGACGCTACGCGCCGCAGCCGCGTCGCCTGTTTGCGACGTGCGTATCAAGACGCGGGTATATCCTGCGACGATGATGAGCTTGCGCAACAGGTTGTCGCGCAACAGCAGCGTGTCGACAAAGGTGAGTCCACCTATAACGACGCTTGGGGCGCGCTCTATGGCGGCACGTCTGTCTGGGCCGGCGTCGCTGCGTGGCAGCAGGCGAATATCGAGAGCATCCTGCAGCAGCATGAGCTCAACGAGTGCGGACGGCATCGCGTGGTGGGGCTTGTCGTCGAGACGCGCCCGGAGGCGCTTGACATCGAGGTGCTTGCAGAGCTCAGGCTCATGGGCGCTACCAAGGTCCAGATAGGCGTGCAGACGCTCGACCCCGATGTCATGGCCTGCAACAGGCGTCCTGGCTCCCTCGAGCAGGTCGAGCGCGCGTTCGCCTTGCTGCGCGCCTTCGGGTTCAAGATCCATGCGCACTTCATGGCCAATCTCTACGGCTCGAATCCTGCGGCCGACGTCGAGGACTACCGCCGTTTCGTGAGCGACCCGTCCTTCTGCCCAGACGAGGTCAAGCTCTATCCCTGCGCTTTGATCGGCGGCACAGAGCTTGCGCGCGTCTACGAGAAGGGGCTCTGGCAGCCCTATACCGAGCAAGAGCTCCTCGAGGTGCTCGTGGCCAACGTGCTCGCGACACCGCCCTACATCCGCATCAGCAGGATGATCCGCGACTTCTGCGCTCAGGATATCCTCGCAGGTGTCAAGAAGACTAACTTCCGTCAGATGGTCGAGCGTGAGCTTGCCGCACGGGGTTCGAACGTCGCAGAGATCCGCTTCAGGGAGATAGGCTGCAACTGTGTCGACGCCGCAGGCCTCAGGCTCGACTGTTTCGAGTACGATGCAACGCTTGCGCACGAGTGCTTCCTGCAGTGGGTGGACGATCAAGGGCGCATCGCGGGCTTCTTGCGCCTCTCGCTTCCCAAAGACGGTATGCGCTCGGCCTTGGGAGAGCTACCCGATCCCTTGGGCCAGGCGATGATCAGGGAAGTCCACGTCTACGGCAAGGTGGCGGCTATAGACGCCCAAGGGCATGCCGCCCAGCACATGGGCTTGGGCAAGAAGCTCATCGAGCGCGCCTGCGCCATCGCCAAAGACGCGGGCTTTGCCAAGGTCAACGTCATCAGCGCCGTGGGTACGCGCAACTACTACCGTGCTCGCGGCTTCTACGACAACGGCTTGTATCAGACGCGCGACCTATAGGGGCTGGGATTGCCGCGGCGGCAAGCATCGCCGGCGCGTCTCTTGCATGCGTTAACCCCATGTCTCGTGTGAGCAGACAACGCCTTGCTCTGCGCCTGCCCCGTGCGTTCTTGCGCCCCCGCCATGCGAGATGCCTTTCAGGCACGAAATAAAATGGAAATCAAGCAAGACTTTTGCCTTTTTTGGACGTAAGCGGAAAAACCACCGCGTCTTCACTTCCTAGATAGCCTGCCCCACAATCGC
>CAVCDT010000077.1:0-3074 GCA_963600995.1 Akkermansia muciniphila
GGACGGGGCTTGGCAGGAAGGCTTCCTCACCGACGACCATACCCTCACCTTGTCCGAGTGCGCAGGCATCTTCCATTACTGCCAGGAGGTCTTCGAGGGCCTCAAGGCCTACACGACCGAGTCCGGCGAGATCGTCTGCTTCCGCCCGGACCTCAACGCCAAGCGCATGGCAGATTCTGCAGAGCGCCTGTGCATGCCGGCGTTTCCCGAGGACCGCTTCGTCGAGGCCGTCAAGCAAGTGGTCGAGGCCAACAAGGACTGGGTGCCCCCGTTTGGCAGCGGCGCCACCTTGTACGTGCGCCCCTTCATGGTCGCAACGGGTGAGGTCATCGGCGTGAAGCCCGCAGACGAGTACCAGTTCCGCATCCTGGTCACCCCCGTCGGCCCCTACTTCAAGGGCGGCGACACGGCAGTCAAGCTCGCTATCGCCAAGTACGACCGCGCAGCGCCCCATGGCACCGGCAACATCAAGGCCGGCCTCAACTACGCCATGAGCCTCAAGCCCGGTATGGACGCCCATGCCGCCGGCTATGCAGAGAACCTCTACCTCGATAGCCAATCGCGCACTTACGTCGAGGAGACCGGCGGCGCCAACGTCCTCTTCGTGGATAAAGAGGGCACCTTGGTCGTCCCGCAAAGCCATACGGATTCCATCCTGCCCTCCGTCACGCGCCGCAGCCTGGTCGTGGTGGCGCGCGACATGCTGGGCATGAACGTGGTCGAGCGCCCGGTCAAGTACCAAGAGCTGCTCGACGGCGACTTCGTCGAGTGCGGCCTGTGCGGCACAGCGGCCGTCATCAGCCCTGTGGGCTATGTGGAAGACGGCGACAACGTCGTGTCCTTCCCCGACGGCCTGGAGACCTCCGGTCCCGTCATGCACAAGCTGCGCGAGACCTTGACCGATATCCAGCAGTGCAAAATCGAGGGCCCGGAAGGCTGGGTCTGCAAGATCTGCTAGCTTGCCAAGGGGGCACGGTCCCCATCAGAGCTACCGAGCAAAGCGCTCCTGCCCATGCGGGCGGGGGCGCTTTTGCTGTATGCGGGCTCTTGCGGCCAGTCTCTTTCTCGAGCTGAGAGGCGCAAACAGCGCGCGGCAAAGTCAGCAGAGCTTTATCGGCTTTTGCGTTAAGTGCGAAACGCGCGGGGATACAATGAAAGGCAGGTGTTTATCGGCATGAAGACAGCGCTTGCAGGCTTCGCGCCGATGGGATGAAGGGAATCGCGTTATGGGAAAACCTAGGTTGAGAAGACGTGTTGCCGCTGTGTTGGCGGCGGCAGCAGCGCTGTGTGTATCGGCGGTGCTGGGACTTTCGCTCGCCTTTGGCGCAGACGAGTCCGGCTCTGTCGCTTATTCGCAAGACGCCAACGGCAACAAGGTCTACTACGCGGACATCAACTCTGCTATCCAGGCGGGGTATACGGGCAAGACCATCGTTATGATCAAGGACTGGTACTACGACGGCCAGGGTATCCTCATCGACCAGGGTAAGTCTCTGACCATCGACATGGACGGCCATGTGATCAGCCAGGTGGGGAAGACCACGGCGCTCACCAACGGGTTTCCCACGATCGTCTTAGGTGCCAACTCCAACCTCACGCTCAAGTCGTCTGCGTCCAAGACCTATGCTGCCAGCGATTTCAGCCCCTCGGCCAGCTGGAAGGAGACCGTGACCACGGGAGGTATCGTCACGGGCGGCTTCGGGCATAACGGCAATACGGGTGCCGGAGCTATCTGGCTGCACCGCAGCAGCACCTTGACGCTCGACAACGTGGGCGTCATAGCCAACAAGAGCTCTGACTCGAGCTTTGGCGGAGCTATCACGCTGCGCGGCGACAAGTCGACGCTCAACCTCAACAACGCGGCTATTGACTACAACAAGGGTGTCGACGGCGGCGCGATCTTGGTCGACGCTTGCAAGTGCACCGTGAACCTCACGGGCGGCACGCGCGTCGAGGGCAACAACGCCAGCGGCAACGGCGGCGGTATCAGCATCTCCAACGTGATCTACAGCCGCGACGACGCCTGCGCCCTCAACATCGAAGGTGGGTCCAATATCCGCAACAACCATGCCGATAAGAACGGCGGCGGCATCTACACGCGCAGCTCCTGCTTCGATATCGCGTCGTCGGATAAGAGCGGCCAGCTGCAGAAGAACACCGCAGATGGCGATGGCGGCGCTATCTACCTCAAGCAGGTCTCGGACTTTGCCAACGAGGGCAACATCAAGGGCCTCCGCTTCAATGACAACAGGTGTTCCGGCAACGGCGCCGGCATCTACGTAGGCCAGCAGTGGACCTATGTGTCCGACTGCAAGATGAACCTCGGCCAAGCCGGCAAGAGCGCCGGTGCTATCTACATCGATGCCAGGGATACGACGGTGAGCAACTGCGATATCCAAGACAACATGTGCGCTCGGGGCACGAGCGGCTGCAAGGGCGGCGCCATCTTGGTTCCCAGCCGCTACGACCTCACCCTCGGCGGCATGATGGTCGTCAGCGGCAACCACAACGGCGGCGAGCTAAGCGGCCCTGCAGACGACATCACGCTCGAGAGCAACGCCAACGGCACGGATTTCGCCTATGTGACCGGCGGTGTCGAGAAGGGATCGTCGGTGGGCTTGCGCTGCAACACCCTCACCGAGCGCAGGCTGGGCAAAAGCATCGTCAACTACATCGACGATACCTTCTTCATCGATGACGAGAGCATGCACGTAGACTGCGTCAACGGCGCGCTTTGGCAGCGCAAGGGTCAAAGGCTGCATACGGTAACGCTTAACGGCAAGACTATCGGGTCTTACAAACGCGGCGAGTGGGTAGTCATCAATCCCAGGAGTGCGGACCCAACCAAGGTCTTCAAGGGTTGGAACCTCGAGAAATCGACGGGTCTCGACGAGGATCGCCTCAAAAACGCCGTTTCCAGCTCGCTTCAAGTGAGGGTTGCCTCAAGCGATATCCATCTCTATGCCGATTACATGGACTATCTGGATAACCTCGAGGTCACCTTGCACAAGCCCGTTGTCGGCAAGGGGCCTGTCCGGGATATATCGCTTACATGGACCTACGAGGGCCAGGAG
>CAVCDT010000077.1:3084-10390 GCA_963600995.1 Akkermansia muciniphila
GGCCAGGAGCATACCAAAGAGATCAAGTACGCCGGTCTGAGCGATAACGGCGTGTGGTGGCATAGCGTCGACGGCGATACTTACACGTATGTCGACGGCAAGGTGGAAGCTGGAAAGTCGTATATGGCCAACGTACGCGTCGTGTCAAGCGGCTCTACGACCCTTGCGATCTCCTCGCTGACCAAGGTCACCGTCAAGTGGGACGACGGGACCGACGCAGAGATTGCCAAGCAAGAACTGCTGGAGACGGGCTCGGATATTCTGAGCATCGACACCGTCCCCATCACTGTTGAGTCGACGCAAGTTGCAAGCGGGGTTCAGGCATCCGCCGTCACGGGCGTCAGCGCGAGCTTGCAAGGCGCTTCCGTCGGGGCTGGTTTGGGTTCTGCTGCCTCTGCATCCGCGGCTAACGCTACGGCAGACATCGCCGTCAAGTGCACAGACACCGCGCTTTACGCCAAGGGCGAGGCGCATTGGAGCGACAGCTTCACGGTGACGGGCAAGGTCGGGCAGAGCTTGACCATCACCCCTGCAGTGCAGGAGGGGCGTCAATTCGACCACTGGGAGTGGGCAGATGCCCCCAAGGGCTGCGACCTCACGGCGTACGAGCTCACCATTCCGAGCCTCAAGGCGGCGATGAGCGGCAAGATAACGGCCGTTTATGCACCTGTCATCAGCGAGCTCTCTGTCGAGGGGCTCAGCGTGCCCACCAAGGTGGGGCAGGAGCTCTCTGCCGATGTGACCTCGATCAAAGCCAAGGCGGGAGGTTCTGGTGACGTGGGCCTCACGGACCTTACGTCGTACTTCGTGGGAGACAGCGGCAAGGGAGCCGTCTCTTGGTCGCCCAACGACACGGTGACTGCAGCTGATACCGCCTACACCGCCGCTATTTTGATTGACAGCACCGCCGCCAAAAACGGCGTTAAGTACGTGCTCGCCGATGATGTCGATGTCTATGTCCTCCAAGACGGCGAGAAGTGCAAGCCTTGGTGGTCCTGCATCGAGGATGGCATCTTCTGCGTGGGCTTCTGGCCTACGGAGAAGTTCGAGCTGCAGGGTGTGAAGGATACCAGCACGCAGCTGAGTTACGAGGAGGCTTACAAGGACCAGGCAGCCGCAGATGTGGCAGGCTACGACGTATGCGCCTTCGCCCTCCCCGAGTACGCGCTCGTAAGCGTTAGCGCCCAGGGCCTCGGCGACGCCGCAGCGACGCTTGCCGTTCCCGTCGAGTGGATGGATACGCCCAAACTCGACACCTCTAAGAAGGAAGCGCAGACGCTCATGGCCCACGGCAAGGTAACCTTGCCCGACGAGGTCGACCAAAACGGCAAGAGCCTCGACGTCACGATGACCATCGAGGTCGCCGCCCCCGTCAAGGTCGCCACCCCCAAGGCTTCCGTCGCATCTGGCACCTACGATGCCGCGCAGTGGGTCTATTTGAGTTGCGACAGCGACGACGTCACGCTGCGCTACACGCTCGACGGCAGCGAGCCTACCGCTCGCTCGCAGGCTTACACGGGCTTCCCGCTCATGCTCGACTCCAGCACCCAGCTCAGGGTCGTTGCCGTGAGCAACGACTCCGATGCTGCAAGCGACGTTGCGTCCTACGATTACACCATCGATGCCGTGACGCGCACGATCACGCTCGACACGGGTGCCGGCAGCAAGCTAGAGCCCATGAAGGTCGTCAACGGCGCATGGGCCTACCCCGATGAGGAGCCGGTGCTCGAGGGCTATCGCTTTGTCGGCTGGAAGCTCGACGGCGATTGGTTCCTCTTCTACACCCCGGTCACAAGCGATATCACTCTCACGGCCGTGTGGGAGGACGCAAGGCCCTCTGTTGCTGATGCCAAGGTGACGCTCTCCAAGGCCAAGCTCGTCTACAGCGGCAAGAAGCAGGCGCCTTCTCTCAAGAGCGTGATCTACAACGGCACTAAGCTCAAGCAGGGTACCGATTACAAGATCAAGATCGTCAAGGGCAAGAAGGTCGGCGCCTATACGGTGAGGGTTACTGGTATGGGCGACTACCAGGGCACGACCAGCGCAAGCTATAGAATCGTCCCTGCCAAGGTCAAAGGGGTCTCGTCCAAGGCTGCGGGCAAGCACAAGGCAAAGGTGAGCTGGAAGGCCCACAAAGCGCAGACCACGGGCTTCAAGGTCCGCTGGGCAGCAAGCGCCAAGGCGCTCAAGCAAGGCAAGGCAGTAAAGACCGCTCTGGTCAAGAAGGTCGCGGCGACGTCGTGCACCGTCAAGGGCCTGCAAAGCGGCAAGAAGGCCTATGTGCAGGTGCGCGCCTACAAGGTTGTCGACGGCAAGAAGATCTGGTCGTCGTGGAGCAAGGCGGTCAGCGTCAAGGTCAAGTAGCAGCCCGCTGCCCCGCTTCGTATAGGTGTTTCGGGAGCACTTGCCCTACGGGGCAGGTGCTCTTGCTTTTGAGCATGTGGCAGGGGCGTTATAATGAAGTGCTACTTCATGAGGGAGGTACTATCTATGTGGTCTTCATGCCACCCAAAATCAGATAACGAGATGAACGAGTGCGCGGTGCTCGGCAAGAGTCTGTCGCGCCTGACGCAGCCGTCCATTCTCACGGTTCTCGCTGCACACGACGAGCCGCTTCATGGCTACGCGATCATCCAGGAGATGGCGCAAGGCCCCATGTACGGAGGAAACGCCCCTGACCCAACCGGCATCTACCGCATTCTCAAGCAGATGGAGAACAACGGCATGGTGATCAGTGAGTGGGACTTGAGCGAGAGCGGTCCTGCCAAGCGCTGTTACTCGCTCACCGATGAGGGCCGCGCCTGCCTGCGCCGCTGGATCGACTCTCTGGCCTGCTATAGGAAAAGCATCGAGGAGCTTCGCGTCGTGGCGAGCTACGCTTTGGGCATCGACGTCCCGGAGGAGCCTGTCTGCCATGCGAACGTGGAGGATATCGAGCTTTAAGATGCGCGCACATAGGCGCTTGCAGTAAGAAGGGGCCGTTGCGGCCCCTTTTGCGTCTCTAGAGTTTGGTAGCGCTTATGACCTCGACATGGTCGGCCACCTTGAAGCGCACGTTGAAACCTGCGAACTCCATGCCGTATACGCGCTGCGGGTCATGGTGGTAGGCAGGGCGCGGATCGCAGGCCAAGACGTCGACGAGGGCCTGGGCCGCATCGCCTAGCAGGGCGCGGATGGCGGCGGGGCAGTCGACTTCGAGCTTTGCGGGCGCCCCGTCGCTGGCAAAACCACCTGCAGCCTGCGCGATGCTGTCCGTGTAGGGGATATAGGGTTTGATGTCGTAGATGGGCGTGCTATCTACGAGGTCCGCCCCGCGCACGTGCAACACAGTGCCAAAGTCGCTGGTTTCCTCCACGCTGTCGAGCGCTACGGCAGAAAGCCCCAGGTTGTTGGGCCTGAAGGGGCTTCTGCAGGCAAAGACGCCGATTTTGTCGTTGCCACCCAAACGCGGCGGGCGTACGAGCGGCTGCCAGCTGCCATCCTCGCGGCGCGCCTGGCTAAAGCCCCAGACAAGCCATAGATGGCTGAATTCCTCGATACCGCGCAGGGCATCGCGGTTGCGGTACTTTGGCGTGAAGACGATGGTCGCCGTGAGCGAGTCGATGATGCCGCTTTGGCGCGGCACGCCAAACTTGCTCGCGAATTGCGTGCGTATGTAGGCGATGGGCTCTATCATCACCTTGTCGGCTGGATTGCCTTGCATCTTGTTGCTGCTCATGCGCACCCGCCCTGGCTAGAGCTCGTCGATCAAGGCGAAGAGCTCTTCTTCGATGTCCTCGGCTCCGATGCGCTTGACCTTTTGGCCGTGGGCGAAGAGCATCGCGCTGTCCTTGCCGCAGGCAACGCCGCAATCGGCGTCCTTGGCTTCGCCTGGGCCGTTGACCACGCAGCCCATGACCGCGACTTTGAGGGGCTTCTTGACTTGCGCGAGCCTTGCGGCGACCTTCTGCGCGATGGGGATCATGTCCACTTGACAGCGGCTGCAGGTAGGACAGCTGATGAGCTCTGGCGCAACTCGGCGCACGTCGACGGCGGCCAGTATGCCGTAGGCAACGGGTATCTCATCTACAGGGTCTGCCGTGAGGCTCACACGCAATGTGTCGCCTATGCCCTCGGCCAACAGGATTGCAAGCCCCGCGGCCGATTTGATCGTGCCCTGCTGGGCAGTGCCCGCCTCTGTGATGCCGATGTGCAGCGGTACCTGCGGCAGCTCGCGTGAGAGCTGGCGGTAGGCGGCTACGGTTGTTATGACGTCATGTGATTTGGCGCTGATGACGATGTCCTTGAACCCGCGGTTGGCAAAGTGCTCGACGAAACCCGCGGCGCTGGCTGCGAGCTTCTGCGGTTGTGCGAGGTCCTCGCGCGCGGCGAGGCTGTCTTCGAGCGACCCGGCGTTGACCCCGATGCGAATAGGGATGTCCGCCTCACCCGCTGCGTCGATTACGGCGTCCACGCGGCTGGTCTCGCCGATATTGCCCGGGTTGATGCGCAGGGCAGCCGCCCCCGCGCGCGCAGCACCGATGGCTATCTCGTGGTCGAAGTGCACGTCTGCGATGACGGGCAGGACGCTCATGCGGCACAGTTCCCCAAAGCGCTCGATGCTCGCGCGGTTGGGGACGGCGACGCGCGCAACCTCGCAGCCTGCCTGTGCCAAGCGCTCGATCTGCGCGGCGTTGCCCGCTACGTCGAGCACGGGGCCGCTGCCCTCGTCGACCATGGCGAGATTGGTCATCGACTGGACGACGACGGGCGCGCCTCCTCCTATTTGGACGTTGCCGACGAATATGGGCCGCGTGAGCTCGCGTGCCGCCTTGCCTTGGGTCATGGGCGCTCCTTGCCTCTTGTGTGTTTGCGCGCTTTATTCTAAAGCTTTGCGAGCAGGGCAGAGAAGTTGTCGCATACGCAGCGGCGCATGTCGCAGCCTTTGATGGCCGATAAAGCGGCGAGCGCTTCCTCGAGCGAGTTGTCCCAATCGAGTGCTGAGAAGGGCTTGGTACCGTCGGCATCTGTCTCGAGCAGTATGCGCTGTGCGGGAAGCTGGCGTGCGTACTCGCGCCCGCGCCTGCTGGTAAGCTCGCGTATGCCAAAGGAGAAGCTGCAGCCCATGTCTCTGGCGCGTTTGAGCTGGTCGCCCGGGCCCTTGAAGCCGTGCAGGATGCATAGGCAGCTTTGCGCTACACCAGTGCCCTCGATCACGTCGAGCGTTGCGGTCTCTGCTGCTCGCGAGTGGATGGAGACCAGGTAGCGCCCCTGGGCGAGTTTCTCGCAAATAGATGTGAAGGCATTTAATTGTGCACTATGCAGTTGCGCGTGCTCCTTATAGGAGTCGAGCCCAACCTCTCCGATGAACTGCGTATTGGGCAGCTCGCGCATGAAGGTGCTGACAAGCGCTTTGGCGTTGCCGGCGCGAATCTCCCAGGGATGCAAGCCCAACGCGAGGTTTTCGTAGCGATCATGCGCGCTTGCGAACTCGTCCGGCGCGCAGGTGACGGCGATCGAGGGATGTGTCTGCTCGATTCCAAGGGCTGCGAGATGGATGTGCGCGTCTGGCAACGGTGCGGGGGAGGCCTTGCCGATCATATGCCGTGCCTCCCTCGTCGTGACTGCCTTTGCCTTGCGGTGCAGCCAGTGTAGCGTTTTGCCCTGAAGCTTGCCGCCTTTTAAGCGCGCCGCAGCCGAGGATGGTGTCTGTCAAGGCTCCAGGACGCTACAATGTCCTTTCAAGCTATACATAGTAAGGAGCATTGGTTGACCTTATCTAAGATCATAGAGAGCATCGCGCCGGCAGCCAGACAGCAGGACGACGGCCTTGCCGCTGATGCCAAGGCCTCCGCTGCCAAGCCTGCGCCGCAGCCCGCCGAGCGCGGCGACGGCGGCTCGAAGTACCTCAACAAGGCGAGCCTCATCGAGCTCTTCTTCGACTTGGTCTTCATATTCTGCATGCGCCAGTTCATTCCCCTCATCAGCGATGCGCAAGGCGATGTCGTGAGCTGGTACACCTTCTACACGTTCTGCTTCACCGTGGTCTTGCTCTTGCAGATCTGGTTCGACGTGACGCAGTTCATGAACGGTTTTGGCACGGGAGAGCCGCTTGATGTGCTCTTCCTCATCACCAACGTGTTCCTGCTTATCGTCATGTCGCAGGCGGCAAGCGTCACCTGGGAGCTCTACCTGGTCTACAACACCTGCTGGATGCTCATCTTGATCAACTGCTGTATCCACTGGGTGCTGCGCTACTTCAGGCTCGAAAACCCCGATCCCCAGCTCAAACGCATCGTCGTGCGCACGGTGTGCATCATGGTCGCGCAGATTGCCGTAATCTTCATCTCGGATTTCTGTGGGCATGTCTCAGGGCAGGTCCTCTGCTTCATCGCCTTGGCTCTGGGCTTCTTTGCCTGGAGCGGGCGCGATGCCACGCGCATGAACATCAACCGCTACCATCACCTGGCCGAGCGCTGCTCGCTGCTGGTCGTGATGACCTTTGGCGAGACCCTCATCGCCGCGGGCCACTACACCGGCGCGCAGACGCATGTGGTCTCAGGCCTTCTGCATGTGCTCACGATCCTCGTGATGTTCCTCGTGTACGTGGTCGAGCTCGAGCGTGCGCTCGACGTCACCAAGCTCAAAAGCGGCCTGGGGATCATGGCCATCACCACCTGGCAGACCTTCGTCGCCGCCAACTACACGGCGGCTTTCGAGCTGATGGTCGAGGAGAAGAGCCTATGGCTGATGGACGGAAGCCTTTACTTCTCCTTGAGCCTCGCCGTGTTCCTCTTGAGCTTCTTTCTGTACCTGCCGTACAACAAACGCGGCAGGATGCGCGGCAAGCGCTGGGTCGTGGCCAGGATCGTAGCCTGCCTTGCCTGCTGCGCTGCTTCGAGGGTGTTCATCGCCGCGGTAACCGGCGCGCTCGATGCCATCGGCTTGCTGCCGGTGACCTTCAAGACGGCCTATAACTTCTCGCCTTTCATCGCGACGGGCACGGGTCTCGTCTTGGTGCTCATGGTGCTCGTCATGGATTGGCGCAACTACGGCGAGCCCCCTAAGAAGCTCATCGGCAAGCTCTACGGCGACTTTAACGAGTCCGAGGCCAAGTAGGGCGCAGCGCGCACTCCAAGCTGCAGTGAGGTCTCGCGCGATTTGCACCTGATTTGCACGCGAGAGTCGCGGGAGTGCCTTGCCTAGAACAGGAAAGGTCACGGGATTTGCCCCGTGACCTGCGGTTTCAGGTGGTGCCCCCGATACGATTCGAACGTACGACACCCGCTTTAGGAGAGCGGTGCTCTATCCCCTGAGCTACTGAGGC
>CAVCDT010000078.1:0-9038 GCA_963600995.1 Akkermansia muciniphila
GTGTGGTACAGCGCTGCATCGGCATCGGTGAACAACCCGGCGCCGGGGTTTTGGCGATCGGTAAAGGCAACGCCCGCGCTAATGGATACCGGCGGCATGCCCTCCTCGTTGAGCTCGGCCAAACGCTCGTTGATGTAGTTGACTTTATCCGTGATCGTGTACTCGAGGTCGCTGGTCATCTCGACCATGATCACGGCGAACTCGTCGCCGCCTATGCGGCACACATGGTCAATGCTGCGAAACGTCGTCTTGAGCAGCGACGACACCCGCTTGAGGATCTTGTCGCCATCCGCATGACCACACGTGTCGTTGACGCTTTTGAACTTGTCCACATCGCACAAAATGAGCGCGAAGGAGCTGCCCGCGCTCTCGTACAGCTCGAGCATCTTATCGAACGACCCCCGGTTGAGCAGGTCGGTCAAGGGATCGTGCTCCGCCTGATGCTTGATGAGCATCTGCGTCGTCTCGTTCTCGCGATACACGCGGTTGTAGGTCTCGGCCAGGTTCTGCAGCTCCCAAGCGCCTATGACAGGGAAGATCTCGCCCTTCTCGATGCTCCTGTTATAGTGCAGCAACGGCGTGACCACCAGATGCCGCAACACGAAGCCCACAGCCACGCTCATCAGCGCCAAAAGCCCCAGGCAGATCTCGAGCTTGCGGTAGATATCCTCGAAGACGGTGGTCGCATGACCCTGTCCGTTGAGGGCGTTTTGCGTGATGGTCTCGACGCACTTATCCAGATCCGCCTCGATGATGTCGCGCGAGTCCTGATAGTCGTCGTTAGAGACAAGCTCGCATGCTCGCTCGCGCTTGTCATGGGCATCGAGCTTCGCGTCTTTGGCCTTGAGCTTGACATGGCGTATTTCCTCGGGCTGCTCGTCGATGGAGACGCCGGCGGCTTCCTCCACGAGCTTCATAGCGTAGTACTCGGTATCCATGAGCTCTTTAGAGGCCTCGAGCGCAGCCTCGAGCGCAGCGAGGCTCTCCGTGTCGTCGTAGTTCTCGCGCAGGGTCTTCACCGCCCTGTCGCGACGATGATAGGTGTTAACCTCAGTGAAGTACTGCTCGACGTAGCGCGTGTCACCACTCATGGCCGCAAGGCGCACCTTATCGGTAAGGTAGAGCGAGCCGTCCTGGAGCTCTTCGGCCGTCTCTTGGCACAGGTTGTAGCTCTCTGTGAGCGACTTAAGCTTCTCGAACTGCGTATAGCCGTACAAGAAGCAGGAGACGCATATCGCTGATAAGACGATAGTGAGGATAATGCTGACGATGCTCACGCGCTGAACGCGGATCTTTCGTGACACAGGCGCCTCCCAGCTCCAGATGGGCCAACGCGCACCAAGCTCGCCCGCTAACGGCGAACCCGCGCGATATGACCCCTATTGAAAAGCATCGACGCCCGTTTAGCTAGAGCGAATACCTGCAAACGGAGAATTTTTCACCACTGTTAACATCCACGCATAAACAGCTGCCATAGCGCAGCCTTGCCAAGGGCAGCCGATCATGCCGGGGCCCTCCCCCCTGCAGCGCCCTGCGAGCCCTATCTGAAAGCCATAGCGAAGCTATGGCACAAATGCTGGTAGCAAGCGCGTGCATAGGCATTGGACGCACCCGTGCACGTGAGCGATACGCACACATCGCGTGCCGCCTTGTTGGCGAGCGGCACCAGCTTGATGCCCGCCCCCACAGCGTCGCCCCAGCTTTTCTCCGGCCAAAAGCCCACGCCCAGTCCCAAGGCGATCATCTCGCGCACAACCATGGGGTTGTTGCTGGTGAGGACGATATGCGGATTGAAGCCCTCTGCCGCGCACATAGAGCTCACGGCCCCGGCAAAGCCATATGAGTGCGGCAAGGCGATGAAGTCGTAGGCGGCAAGGGAGGCAAGCGCCACCGGGAGCTCCCCAAAGCCGGAGCCCTCCTGCGAGGCGAGCATGATGCGCTCAACATAGCGCCTGTGCTCCACGGCTGCTGCGTCCTCCTGTGCGGCGATGACGATATCGCTTTGGGCCACATGCCCCTGGGCATCCGTCGCCGCCTGCGCGGACTGCGCGAGCGTGATACGGCAGTCCGGGTTGAGCTTGGTCCACGCCGCGATGGCGCGCGCGGCGACCTCGCTCGCTGCAGAGAGCTGCACGCGGATCTTGGGGACGTCCTCCTGAGTCGCGTCGAACATGTGCTCGATGCTCGAGAGCTCCTGGGCAAGGGGCGCCAAGCGCTCGAGGAGCTGCTTGCCCTGCGCAGACAGCTCCATCCCCTTCGCCGTGCGGATGAACAGCGTCGCATGGAGCTCTTGCTCGAGCTTCGACATGGCCCTCGACAGCGACGGCTGCGCGACATGCAGCCGCTCGGCGCTGCGAGACATGTTGTTCGTCGATGCGATGTCGATGAAGTATGCGATCTGGTTCCTGTCCATGCAGGCATTATAACAATTTTGCTATAGCCCTATAGAAAGACGATATTTGCAGAGCATAATACGCGGTCGTAGGGTTATCGGGCATCTATTGAACACCACCTAGCCTATGAAAGAAGCTGACCTACCTTGATAGCCCAGATACTCGAAGCCGCCATGCTCGTCTGCTTTGGCCTCTCCTGGCCCACCAACGCCTACAAGAACTACCAGGCGCGCACGGCTGCCGGCACCAGCTGGCAGTTCATCATGCTCATCACCGTTGGCTACTTCGCAGGTATCGGCGCCAAGATCGCAAGCGGCAGCATCAACTGGGTTCTCATCATCTACCTGCTCAACCTCGCCTTCCTCGCTATCAACTGGGGCGTTTACTTCCGCAACAAGCGCCTCGATGCCGAGCGCATCGCGCACGGCGTCAAGCAGACGCAAGAAGAGCTCCACCACAGCTCGCTGCTCAAGAAGGTCATCTTCGCGACCGATGGAAGCGAGCCCTCTATCAGGGCCGCGATCTTTGCCGCCAAGACGCTTGATCTGGAGGAGACCAACGTCAAGGTGCTCTGCTGCTCGCCCGACCAGAAGAACCTGGAGCGCGCGCAGGCCGCCGCACAGAAGACCGCCGACGCCCTCGGTGACAACGGCATCGAAGCAACCTGCATCACCGCCTGCGGCAACCCCGCAGCAGAGATCATCGGCAGCGTGCGCGACAACAAGGCCAACCTACTGGTCATGGGCTCGCGCGGGCTCACGGGCCTGCGCGGCGTGCTCTTGGGCAGCGTGAGCCGCAGCGTGAGCGAGAAGGCCAGCTGCCCTGTGCTCATCGTCCGCTAAGGACACGTCCTGCGCGAGCTCCCAAGCTTCGCCGCGTCTCTCAACGCCATGAGGGGCACAGCTAAGCCGCTACTGCTTGGGCTGTCTCGCTGCGCTACCCGCAGCACCGCCTCCCATCGGCTGCCTTGTGCTGCGGCACGGCACCGCGGCAGCAGCCCGATGCAACGCTATACTTCTAACTATCTGTTTTCACGCGCTTGGAGGGGGCGTTATGGCTCAGACGGCACTGATCCTAGGTTTTGGGGCGGCGGCGCTCAACGCGGCGGTTGCCCTGCGCAACAGCGGTTTTGCAGGCGATGTGCGCATCATCTCGAAGGAGGATGCGCTACCCTACGCGCCAGTGCTCACCTCCTATGTGGCCGGCGGCCAAAAGGACCCCGAAAACTGCACCCTTATCACCCAAGGGCAGCTCGACCGCCTGGGCATCGAGGTCGTCTACGGCGCCTGCGTCGAAAGCCTCGATCCCGCAGCCAAGACGGTCACGGCAGACGACAGCTGCTACCCCTACGACGTCTGCCTCATCGCCACGGGGTCGCATCCCTCTACCTCAGGCTTCGAAGGCTGGGAATTTGCCCCCAAGACCCTGCGCACCATGGACGATGCGCAAGCCCTCGCCGGGACGCTTTGCGCCCAAGACGATACGAACGTCCTGATCAGCGGCACCTCTATGGTCGCACTCAAAGCCTGCGAGGCCTGCCTTGCGCGGGGCGCCAAGGTGACGCTTCTGGGCCGCAGCGAGCAAATCCTCAAGAAGAGCGCCCTGCCGCAGACGGCTACGACGTTCCAAGAGGAACTGGCGCGCCAGGGCGTCGTGCTGCGTCTGGGCCAGACGATTGCCGATATAAGCGCAGCCAGCCAAGGCGGCGTGGAGGTCACCTTCAGCGACGGCAGCACCAGCCGCTTTGACGACATCGTCGTCGCGCATGGGATGAGCCCCAACATAGGCTTTGCGAGCACATACCTCGAATGCGACCGGGGCATCATCGTCGACGAGCATATGCGCACAAGCGACGCGCACATCTACGCCGCCGGCGACGTGGCCCAAGTCGTCGACCTGAGCGCCTTCCCCAACACCGATGGCACGCCCAAGACGGCGATAGCAGGCATCTGGAAGGAGGCCTGCGTGCAGGGCTGCATCGCCGGGCGCAGCATGGCCGCGGCACTTGCCGGCAGCGCACCTGATACGAGCTACCCGGGCTTCATACCCAGCAACACTGTCTTCGTAGGCGCCGCTACCATGGTCAGCGGCGGCAGCGTCGAGGTCTCCGGGGCACGTTACGTGACCACCACGCAGACTGCAGACGGCTTCATCGCCGCCGTCATGGAGCCGCGCAAAGGTCGATGCGACAAACTCGTGGGATTCAACGTCTTCAATGCACAGGGCAAACCGGGCGGCCATGTCTTCGACGAGGCCTGCGCCTACTACCGCCGCCTCAGAGAAGAGCTCGGCGCCACCGTCAAAGCATCGCTCGATGCCGCGTGCCAGCCCTCCCAGCACAGCTACGTCCCCCATAAGGGCGACTTGCTCGCCAACGCGGGGCTCTTCAGGGAGTTTGCCGGCCATTGCGCGGAATGCGGCCGCTGCACCAAATCCTGCGCGAGCCTCTCTGCCGCACAGCTCACCCTTGGCGGCGTCGCCAAGGGGCTGCTCGAAGCCCAAGACGCCAGCGAGGATGCAAGCGATCTCATGATGGAGCTCATGGGCAACTACGAGCTCACCCAGGCGGTGCGCGGCTGCTTTTTGTGCACGGGCTGCCAGCAGACCTGCTTTGCCCACAACGATATCCTCGACCTCGTCCATGCCGCACGCGTGGAGTTCCAAACCCTGGGGCTCATCCCGCAATATGCCTGGTCGAGCGTGCAAGTTGACCAGGAATGGCACATCTTCAACGCCTACCGTGCCATCTGGGGCATTGGCTACCCGGACCTCGTGCGTCATCTGGATGAGAGCGGCAGCCCCGCAGGCACGGGATTCGACATAGCGTTCTTCCCCGGCTGCTCGCTTGCCGCCTACGGCCCCGAGCTCACCCGCGAGGTCTTCTCCCAGATCGAGGCAAGCGGCAAGAGCGTGACGATGATCGACAAATGCTGCGGGTCCTCGCTCAAGAGCGCGGGCTTCTACAGCCGCGCCGTGGCGCTGCTCGACCGCATCGCGCAAGAGATCGCCGCAAGCGGTGCCAAGGAGGTGATCTGCGTATGCCCCGGCTGCCGCAACAACCTCGAGGATGCCTTCACGCGCACAGGTCTCGACATCCGAGCCGTCAACCTCATCGATTTCTTGGGCGGGCAGGGCTTCAAACCCAAGCGCGACCTATCCGGGCTCAAGATCAGGCTCTCCAAGTCCTGCCAGGACCGCGACGGACGCTACCTGCAGCAGACGCGCGAGCTGATGGGGTTGCCGCAGGACACACCCATAGCCTACGGCGGCTGCTGCGGTGCCGGCGGCGCGGTGGGCCCCTACAGCGACGACCAGAAAAACGCCCAGGTCGCGCGCAAGCTCGCATGCGTCGAGCAAGGCGAGACCGTCGTCACGATGTGCCCCACCTGTACCTACACCTATGCCTTCGACCTCGCAGGCAACCCCCGCGACATCGGCAACAAGAACTACCTCGAGCTGCTCTTCGAGTCGCAGTTCGACTGGGACACCGTGTTCTCGCAGCTCAACAGCATGTGGACAGGCGAATACGGCCCTTGGCTGTCGAGCATCTTCGGCTAGCGAGGCGCGCGGCTGCCTCTAAGCGCAGCTTGTCGCCACCCGATTAGCTCTGACAACAGCGAAGCCGGCAGCTCGTGTGCCGGCTTCGTCTTCGAGTGCCTGATTGTTCCCCGCAGCGCTTAATCGTCGAGGCCGTGGTACTCGGAGTTCGTGGCGTCGTTTATCTGGATATGGGTGTGATTGCCGTTGTCGCCATCGGCCGTGTACTGCTTGAGCTGCATCTCCTCGCCGATATAGGCATAGACGTCGCGGATCTGCGCGATGGGCGTCACGCCGCCTTCGACATAGTCGCCCTCGCTCACCTGCGGCTTCTCGAGATGGATGAGCACGACGTCGAGGTCGCTTCTTCCCTCCGGCTGGATATGCACCTGGATGTCGTCGTACTTGTTATAGAGCTTGTACTTCTTGACCTTGACCACCGTGCCCGTGACCGGCGCGTAGACGGTGGCGCCCACAGGGCCGCCGCAATCGATGGCGCTCATCTTGGGGCCGGCGTTGCCGTCGCGATAGCAGCGGATGAACTCGCCCGTGAGCCAGTTATCGCCCGTGGGTTGCTCGCTTGCGACGCGACCGGTGCCATGCGCGGCCATGACGTCGACGTTGGTGGCCTCGGTCAGCTTGGTGGTGAGTGCGTCTGCATACGAGAAGCTCGCGTTGTGGATCAAGATCTCTGTGAGCTGGTCTGCGCGAACAGCGCTATGCAAGGTGATACCACCGCCCTTGGCGATATACGGCGTGGGGAGATACGGATCCTGCTCCTGAGCCGCCGTCTGGTTCTCCTCCATCGTCACAGAGGATTTATCGCCTACCGCAGAGCCAGAGCCCGTACTGGCGACGCAACGCGAGATCCCGAAGACAGCGAGCGCGATGACGACGATGGCGACGACGATGACCGGCAGCAGCGGAAAGCTGCCCGATGCCCGCTGCACGGAGTGGCGTGCCGTGGTATGCGGCGCCGCAGCGCGAGCAGAGCGGGAGTGAGCGCCAGTGCTACCGCGAGAGCCCGCCGCACCAGACGCACGCTGTGCTGAGCGCCTGTTAGCTGCAGCCGCCTTCCTATCGCGGACCTGGTACTCGCCGTTAGCGCGAGCCGCACGGCCACCGCTGCGGTTGCGCGCACGATAGCTGTCACGGCTGTACTGTGACTCGCGCGACCGTGATTGGGCGCTGCGCGTAGATTGCGAGCGTGAGCGGCGCTGGTTGTCGTCTCGAAAATCAGTCATCTTAAAAAGATAGCACGACACGCCTGTGCACAGGCCCTTAATGGGCTTTAAGTTCCTGTTAAGGACGCTTGCGTGACGAGAACGTGACCCTCGATGTGCCGCAGCGCCCATGGCCCTTTGCAAAGCGTACGCTCCTCGCGCTGCACCCGAACCCGGAAAACTCATAAGGGCGCGACCCTTCCCGCAACGCAAAGCGGCCCTGCCACGTCGCCGTGACAGGGCCGTCTTACTAGCTAGCCAAAAAAGCCTAGCGCATCAAAGATGCGTCGCGCCTAAGCAGCGGGCTCTTCCTCGGCTTCCTCCTTGCGCAGGGGATGGTAATCCTCAGGCTCGTGACCCAAGAGGTCCTCGCCGTCGATACGCTGCTCCTTGGTATTCCAGGTGAGGCCGCCATGCTCCTTGCGGAAGAACATGATCATCGTGGGAGCGAAGCCCTCGATGTTGGCCAGGTAGATGTGGATCAGCATGAAGCAGACGAACCAGAACAGGCCGCAGTAGTGGATGATGCGTACCTTGATCAGGCCGCCGACCAGGTTGGTGAACCACAGGCAGATGGGCCAGCTGGCAGTGGTCTGCCACAGGCACAGGCCCGTGTAGAACATGGCGATGAGGCCCAGGATGACGAAGACGAAGTAGGCGATCTTCTGGGGGACGCCGTACTTGCCGGACAGCGGGTGCTCCTTCTTGAAGAACAGGTAGTACTTGATCCAGGGGATCAGCTGATGGCGGTTCTCCTTCTGCGGGAGGAAGGTGCGCGCGTCCATGACCTGCTCGCGCGTGCCGCCCACGTTGGCGGACTTGCCGAAGAAGGACCAGACGAGGCGCAGGACCAACGCGATGAAGATCACGAAGCCGCAGAAGAGATGCACGCCGCGGGCGATGCCCATGACATCGGGCAGGACCGGGTAGTGGATCTCGATGCCAGAGAGGATCAAGAGGATCATGCAGACGAGGTTGATCCAGTGCCAAAGGACTGTGGGCAGCGGATGAGCCTCGCGGTAGTGTGCCATATGTGCCATGGCTTATCGACCTCCCCAAGGAGTAGTGGAAAGCTCGAACTCCTTGCCGGTCTTGGGCTCAACCACGTGGATTGCGCACGCGATGCAAGGATCGTAGCCGTGGACGATACGCAAGGCGTTCAAGGGCGCCTCGATGTTGGTGATGGGAGCGCCGATCAGGGCCTGCTCGATGGTGCCGGGAAGGTCGTCGTTGTCACGCGGCGAGATGTTCCATGCAGTGGGAACGACCGCCTGGTAATGCGTGATCTTGTTGTCCTTGATCTTCTCGCAGTGCAGAAGCGCGCCGCGCGGTGCCTCCCACAGGCCGACGCCCTCGCCGGTGCGACGTGCGGGCTCGGTGAAGAAGTCCGCGCCGCCATCGGCCAGGTAGGCCACGAGCTCGGTGAGCCAGCCCTCCATGAGGTCGACGATGACGGATGCTTCGAGGGGACGGGCCAGCAGGCGGCCGGCAGCGGAGTCGAGAACGACGAGGCTCTGAATGCCGAGCTGTTCCATAGCCCAGTCGACTTTCTCGACAGTGGCCGCGACGCCGCTCTTATAGCAAACGATGGTACGTGCCAGCGGGCCGACCTCCATGACCTCGTGCTTCTCGCCGTAGCGGGGAGCCTTGCACCAGGAATACTTGGCCGTGGTGTCGTAGCCGGGGAACTCCTTGGGCGGGTTGGTCTGACCCTCGAGCGGGGCCAGGGAGTCCGAGTCGCCCTCGTAGGGATCGTAGTAGGAATGCTTGACCTGCTCCTGGATCTGGGTCCAGTCGAACTCCTCGAGCACGTCGGCGCCGGTCTCGGGGTTCATGCGGACGATTCCGGGAGGGAACACGCGCTTGGCGTGGTCGTACTCGGCCT
>CAVCDT010000078.1:9048-10378 GCA_963600995.1 Akkermansia muciniphila
GCTTCCTCGTCGATCTTGGCATCGAACACGCCGTAGCTCATGAAGTTGTAGTGCTTGTTGCAGCCGAAGTCCCTGATGTCCTCGAAGTAGACCTTCGCGATGGCGATGGCATCGGGGACCATGGTCTCGTTGATGAAGCGGTTGAGCTGCTTGATGCGGGCAAGGATGTCGTCCAGGCGCTCGACGTTGGGGTAGAACGCCGTGCCGCCGGGGCGAGAGGTCATGACATGGGGCATCTTGCCGCCGATGATGGCGCTGATCTCATCCGCAGTGGCCTGGGCATCAAGAGCCTCGATGTAGTGGGTGGTGGCGATGAGGTCGAGCTCCGGGGTGAGCTTGTAGCCGTCCGGGTCCTGGCCCTCGTTGAACCAGCCGCCGCTCAGCCAGGAGTACTGGCCGTTCTCTGCGAACTCCTGCAGGCGCTTTTGGACGGACGCGAAGTCGGCAACGTGCATGCCGTTTTGCGCAGCGACCTGAGCGGCCTTGGCGGGATCTGCCTTGAGCGCGTTGAGCGGGTTGACGTAGTCGAGCGCAGAGAGCTGGTAGAACCACAGGATATGGGAGTGCAGGAACTGAGCGCCCTCGAGGAGGTTGCGCACCAGGCGCGCGCCCTCGGGGTGATGGATGCCGTAGGCCTCCTCTGCCGCATACACGGATGCATGGCAGTGGGAGGTGGGGCAGACGCCGCAGATGCGCTGCGCGACCAAAGCCGCGTCGTCTGGCTCGCGGCCCTCGCAGATAAGCTCGAGACCGCGGAAGAGGCCGCCGGAAACCCAAGCGTCGGTTACGACACCGTCCTCAACCTCCATCTCGATGCGCAGATGGCCCTCGATGCGGTCGATCGGGTCGATGATGGACTTTTGCTTCGCCATGGCTTACTCCTCCTCTGCAGGCTTCTCGTCGGCGGACATCTTGGTCTTAGCCGCAGCGACCTGCTCCGGCGTGACCTTGCCGTGCTTGATATCCCATTCCTTGGCGGGCTCGAAGTCCGCGCCGCCGTCCGTGCGACCGGTGAGCTTGAAGCCGAAGCCGTGGACGACGAGGGCAGCGGCGACGATGCCGGTGATGCCCAAGGCGATGGGGGTGACGTTCATGCGCAGGTCGCCCAGACGAACGGTCTTGAGGCGGCCGAGCACAGGCGTATTGGAGTCGAACCAGTTGTACGACGTGGTGGTCGGGTCTGCGCAGGAGCAGCCGATGCAGGGCGAACCGGAGTCGATGCACCAGCTCACGCGGCGGTTCCAGCGGACCTGGGCGCAGTTGGCCTTGGTCTGCGGGCCCTTGCAGCCCAGCGGGTAGAGGCAGTAGCCCAGGGACTCCTCTTTGGAGC
>CAVCDT010000079.1:0-10272 GCA_963600995.1 Akkermansia muciniphila
TATGGTAGCCGGCCATATCGAGATGGGTGTGCTTGAGCGCGTACTCCGTCGCAGCCTTGGCGGCGCCGTTCTTGATGTTGAACCCGAACTTGGAATCCTCGTTGGCAGTCATGATGTAATCCAGCGTATCGGCCTCGACACCGGGGCAGATGCGCAGGATGACCTTCTGCTTGATATCCTTGCTGCACGCTACGAGGTTGATGCGCTCGAGCTCCTCGTGGGTGTCGACCACGAAGCAGGCGACGCCAGCCTCGATGGCCTCCTCGATCTCAAGCGGGGTCTTGTTGTTGCCTTGGACGAACACCTTGTCCATGGGAAACCCTGCCGCCTTGGCGATAGCTAGCTCTCCGCCGCTTGCGACGTCGATCCCCACGCCCTCGGAGGCGACGATCCTGTCCATCGCAACGCAGCAGAAGCTCTTAGCGGCATAGATGATGTCGCTTGCCTCGTAGCGGCTGCGGAACTCGTTGAGATAGCTCGAGAGCTGCTGGCGCAAGGTGGCTTCGTCGTAAACGTACAAAGCGGTCCCGAACTCGTCGATTATGTCGCTGAGGGCGACGCCGCCAATCGTGACCTTCCCGTCTTGCACCTTGGTGGTGACAGGGGCGACGTTGAGGAGGTCGTTTACCGTGAGGTTGTCTGCCGCGATGGCAGTGCGCTCGTAATGTGACATGTCTTGAGGTGTTCCTTTCTTGGACTACATGCGCTCGGGCGCAGACACGCCGAGCAGACCCAATGCGATTTCGAGGACGCGGCGCACCGCGTCGCAGACATAGAGACGCGCCTCGCTTTGCGCCTTGTCATCAGTAAGAACATGGCAGCGGTTGTAGAACTGGTGGAAGCTCGCAGCGAGCTCTTGCGCATAGTGAGTGATGCGGAAAGGCGCCAAGTCGCGAGCGCAGCCCTCGACCAGCCCGGAGAACTCGTCGATCTTGCGCGCGAGATTGAGCTCGGGCTCCTCGACGAGGACGGAGAGGTCTGCCCGGGAGCTGATGAGCTTGGCTGCTGCGTCGTCGGCGCAGACAGAATCATCCCCCGCCGCCTTGCGCAGGATAGAGCAGATACGCGCATGGGCGTACTGCACGTAGTAGACGGGATTGGAGGAATCCTGCTTCTTGGCCTCGGCGATGTCGAAGTCGATGGCTTGGTCGGTCGAGCGCGAGAGCATGAGGTAGCGCGTGGCATCCGGCCCGACCTCGTCGATGAGCTCTTCGAAGGTGACCATCTCACCCGTGCGCTTGGACATCCTGACAACCTCGCCGTCACGGAAGAGGTTGACCATCTGGCCGATGACGACCTCGGGCTGGCCGGGGTGCCCGAAGACATGGCCGACGCTCTGGATGCGCTTGATGTAGCCGTGGTGGTCTGCACCCAGAAGATCGATGCAACGCGAGTGACCGCGGTCAAGCTTGTTTTTATGGTAAGCAATATCCGGGGCGAAGTACGTGTAGGAGCCGTCCGCCTTGATCAGGACGCGGTCTTTGTCGTCGCCGAAATCCGTGGTCCTGAACCAGGTAGCGCCCTCGCTTTGGTAGATATAACCCAAGCGGTCGAGCTCGTCGATGGTCTTGGAGATGATGGACTCGCCGCTCTCGTCCGTGGCATGAAGCGTGCGCTCGGAGAACCAGACATCGAAATGCAGGCCGAAATCCTCGAGAACCTGCTTGTTGTGACCCAAAACCGCCTGGTAGGCGATATCCATGAAGGCGCTTGCGCGGTCTTGCTCGCTGGCATCGACCCAAGCGCTGCCCTGCTCGCTGTAGATCTTGGCGGCGATGTCGACGACATAGGCGCCGGCATAGCAGTTCTCGGGGAGCTGGGCGCGGTAGTGCTCGGCGTTTTCGAGGATGTGCGCGCAGGCGTCGTCGATACTCTTGCCCTCGGCGACAAGCTCAGCCACCTGGAGATAGCGGCTGGAGACCGATGCGGCGAAGACGTTCATCTGATTGCCGGCGTCGTTGATGTAGAACTCGCGCGTGACGTCGTAGCCGGAGAACTCGAGCACGCGACACAGGACATCACCCAAGGCGGCCCAACGGCCGTGACCCAGATGCATGGGGCCCGTAGGGTTGGCAGAGACGAACTCGACGTCGACTTTGACGCCATCGCCAGAGCTATTGCGCCCGAAAGCTGCGCCCTGTTCGCGCACAGAGCTGAAGATGCTCTGCAGCGCGGCATCGGAAAGGCGCAGGTTGATGAAGCCGGGCCCTGCCACTTCTACGGATTTGAGCAAGGAGGAGCCCTCGAGATGACGTGCCACAACCGCAGCGATATCCCTGGGGTTCATATGCGCCTGTTTGGAGCAGCGCATGGCAACGGTGGTCGCCCAATCGCCGTTGGATCGGTCGCGAGGTCGCTCCAGAGCTGGCTCAGGGATAGTCTCGAGGGGCAGCTCGCCTGCGGCGACTGCGTCCTCCAAAGCTTTTATGACGATCTGCTCAACCTGCTGGCGCACCGGGATGCTCCTTTACTCGAATATCTCAAAACATACGAACCTTTATTTTATACGAGTAGAAGCTCAGGTTAGTAGAGATTGAATGCGCCCAAGTTAGGCGGAAGTTAAATCCCGCCCAAGGCATACGGGGCGCAGTAAAGCAAAGGCGCCCGGCAGCTGCCAGACGCCTTGATACCTTGCGCTTAATCTAAACGGCCTATCAGGTCGTTTTGCTGCAGATACTCGATAACCGGCGGCAAGACCGTCGATTTGACCTGCGCGCCCGAGAACTCCCAGCGCGAGAAGACCACGAGCGTCGCCTCGACACCGGCAGCCCCGACACCCGCCTCGACCATGACGGAGGGTTTTGCCTCGAAGCGCATCCCCGCATCGTCGAGGGCTTTATCCGCAAGTTCACAGACGGCCTTCTCGACCGTTGCGAGGTCGATGTCGCGCGCCATAGTGAGCGTGAGCGGGACGCGGTAGTAATCCGGCATGCGCGTCACCGTAGACGCGTTGATCACGGAGTTGGGAACGAGATGCGTCTGGCCGATATCGTCTTCGACGGTGGTATAGCGCAGGTTGATATCGGTGACGATACCCTCGATGCCGCTGAGCTTGATCCAGTCGCCGATGCCGAACTCCTTGTTGAAGGTGATCTGGGCGCCGCCGAGCACGTTTTTGACGGTGTCCTGCAAACCAAGGGACAACGCCAAGCCGCCTACGCCCAATGCACCCACGACAACGGAGAGGTCGATGTTGAAGCAGTTCTTGCAGAGCATGTACAAGCCGACGCACCAGACGGCGATGCGCACGCCCCACACCAGGATAGAGGCGGCCTTGTCGCCGTCGCTTCCGATGTGATAGGCCCTGCAGACCGCTTTGACAGCGAGCTCTGCCACCAGGAAGGTGACGAGCAAGATCACTGCGGCGCTGATGATGACGCTGGCGTAGCCGCCGCTCAAAAACGCAGTGGAGGACTCGATGGAGTCTTCGATCTGGTCCATCTAGCGCTGGTCCTTCTTGACATCGGAGGGAGAGATGTAGACGTCGCCCTCGTTGATGACGCGGTCGAAGGCGCCGCGCAGCTCCTCGTCGGAGACCTGGCCCATGAAGTCCGTGAGGATGAGGTGCTCGCCCTCGCCCATCTGGGTATCGGTCGCCGTCTTTGAGATCTCCTTCAAGATCTTAGCGTCGTCGCGGATCTCCGCCTCGATGGTGTCCGTGCCGTCGAGCTTCTGGCCGTGTCTGAGGTCTGCCGCGAGGATGATCTTGAGGTAGGTCACGCCCACGATGCCGGACACGATGGAAGCGCACAGGATGGCGGCCTTAGCCATCATCGTAACCTCGTCGCTACCGGCCCCGAAGAAGGAGAGGTTGGCGACGTAGATGGACATCGTGAAGCCGATGCCGCCCAGCATGCCCGCACCGAGCATATGCCTCCAAGCGCAGTTGGTGGGCATCGGGAGCTTGAGCAGGTTCACGGAGATGAAGCTCAACAGGAAGATGCCGATGGGCTTGCCGATGAAGAGGCCGAAGAACACGCCCAGGACAACCGGGTCGACGATGATGGAACCCAAGTCGACCCCCGCCAAACGCACGCCGGCGTTGCAGAAGGCGAACACAGGCAAGATGAAGTAGTTTGACCACGGGGAGATCTTGCGCTCCAGGCGCGACAGCGTGGGCTCCACGCGGCGGGAGATCTCATGGATCATATAGACGCGGTCTGTGTACTCGCTTTGGGCGAGCATGGGCTCGCCGGGGATATAGCGATCGCGCGCCTCGAGGACCTTGGCGATGGTCCACTTGCCGAAGACGCGGGGATTGACCTCGGCCTTGGTGGGAATGGTGAAGGCCAGGACGACACCGGCGATGGTGCACTCGATGCCGGAGAAGAACACGAAGAACCACAAGACGATGCCCAAGAACACATAGGGCTTGACGGAATAGACGCCCATCTTGTTGCAGGCCATGAGCACGCAGACCACGAGGCCGGACATGATGATCCAGAAGGGATCAGGGGACTGGCCGTAGAAGAGCGCGATGACGACGATGGCCATGATGTCGTCTGCGATGGCAAGCGTCTTCAAGAAGACGGAAAGGCCCTTGGGGATGCCCTTGCCCACCAAGGTCAGGACACCGATGGCGAACGCGATATCAGTGGCCATGGGGATGCCGAAGCCCTTGGCGTGCTCGCTGCCGAAGTTGAAGATCGAGTAGATGATGATGGGCACCATGACACCGCCGCATGCGGCGATGATGGGCAGCAAGGCGGCCTTGATGTCCTTGAGCTCTCCGACGAAGAGCTCGTATTTGATCTCCATGCCCACGACGAGGAAGAACAACGTCATCAAGACGTCGTTGACCCACTCCTCGATAGTGAAGCCGATGAAGAAGTCGTTGAACCCGAAGCCGTCGACGGTGAGCCCGAGCTTGAAGTTGAGGAAATCCTCATAGTACTCGAACGCCGCAGTGTTGGCAAGGATGATGGCCAGGACAGCGGCGATGACCATGATGATCGAGCCCAATGTCTCCATCGAGGTGATACGGTCGATGATGCTGCGGCGGCGGGCGTCGCGCTCGGCTTGGTTGAAGATCAGGTTGTTGTTGTTTGCAAAGCTCATATGCTCTATCAGACCCCTACAAGTAGACTGCGGGCCGCGCATCGTGCGCGAGCCCGCGTTGTGGCGATTTAACCAGCGTAATCGGCAAGGACGGCTGCGACCTGCTTCTTGCGGGAGAGCACGCCGGGCATCCAAACCGAGCCCGCCTCGAAGCTGATGCCGAAACCGCCCTCGATGAAGGCGACGTCGCCTGCTGCGATGAACTCCGAGCCCTCGACGATGATATCCGTGAGGAGCATGAGAGCCGCATCGTAGCCGCCCTCCTGCTGGATCTTCTCAACCTGCGCCGTGATCTCGGGGATGCGGTTGCGCATGCCCTCCAAGTCGACGGTCTCGTACTGGGCGACCCAGACCTTGCGGCCGGCGAAGTTGAACTCCTTGGAGTCGCGGGAGCAGATCTCCTCGACCGTGACGTCGTCATCGCCGCCACGCGACTTGAAGATCTTCATACCGAACTCCGTCGGATCGACGCCCAGCTGAGCGGAAAGCGCCTCGATACGCTCGACGTCTTGGCTGGTGCAGGTGGGAGACTTCATGATCACGGTATCGGTGAGCATGGCAGAGAGCAAACATGCGGCGATGTCGTCTTGGATGTCGATGCCGCTGGTGTTGTAGAGCCAGGTGATGATGGAGGTGGTGGAGCCCACGGGCATGTTGAGGAACGGGATGGGGGCAGCGGTCTGCAGGTCTGCGATGCGATGATGGTCGACGACGCCCACGACCTCTGCCTTGTCCAAGCCATCGACAGCCTGACCGAGCTCGTTATGGTCGACCAAGTAGACCTTGTCACCCTCCTCGACGTGGTCGATCAAAGCCACGCCGTCCTCGATTCCGTACTCGTCGAAGATCATCTGGGACTCTGCGGGAAGCGGCCCCAAGCGGACGGGAATGTACTCGTTGTCGGGGTCCATCATGTTCCTGAGGTTTGCCCAAGTGTAGGCAGCCATGATGGAGTCGTTGTCCGGGTTCTTATGGCCCACGACGTAAATCTGCGACATAGTTAATCCTCCTGATGCATAAATAAACGTGCGAATTATACCTATTGCGCAGCCCGCGCTTATTAACACGAGGTCAACTTATGCGCATACGGCAGCAGCGAGCACGACAAGCGAGCGCATGCGGCCACGAAAGATCGAAGCCCTGCAAGCGCGCAGCCAGGCCCTTACCCGACCTTGACGATGGGCGCGTAGCCCTTGAGGAGCTTCTTGGTCTGCCCGGACTTAGCGAAGTAGATCGTGAGCTTGTCGCCGTCCACAGCTACGACCTGACCCAAACCGAAGGTCTTGTGGTCGACGTTGTCGCCCACGGCAAAGTCCTGCGAGGCCGCTTTGGATGCGCGATCGGGCTTCTCGAAGCGCGAGGTCACACCCTTGCGAGCATCTCCCTTGCCAGACTGGCTTGCACCATGGCCCTTGCCGTAGACACGCCCGCCGTACATATCCTCGCCGCGGCCGCTGCCGTAGGTGCTGTGGCGGTCACCGCGCTTCTCCCAGCCCGTGCCCGTGATGCCCCGGCTGCCGATGCCGTCGCTTTCGAGGAGTTCTTTGGGTATCTCGTTGACGAAGCGGCTGCGGGGGTTTGCCTGGGGCTGGCCGAACAGCCTACGCGTCTGCGCATGGGTGAGGTAGAGCTTCTTGCGCGCACGCGTGATGGCGACGTAGGCGAGGCGGCGCTCCTCCTCTACCCCGCGCTCCTGGACGGAGTTGCTATGCGGGAAGATACTCTCCTCCATGCCGGCCACGAAGACGACGTCGAACTCGAGGCCCTTGGCGCTGTGGATGGTCATGAGCGTGACCATCTCGCTGCTGTCTTGCACAGAGTCCAAGTCGCTTCGAAGCGACAGCCACTCCATGAAGTCTGCGAGCGTGGGCTCATGCGACGCGAGCACGACCCCCTCCCCCAATGCCGCAGCGGGATCGTCGCCCAGATCCTCGTCGACGATCTGGGGATGGGACTCGACGTACTCCTGCACGACGCTCATGAACTCGCGGATGTTCTCGATGCGGGCGTCCGCCTCCTCCGTGCGCTGCGCCTGCAGTGCCCCGATAAGACCCGCGCTCTCGATGATCATGTCGACCACGCGGTCGAGCTGCCCGCTGTAGCGACGGCACTCGTCGATGACGGCGACGAACGACGCGAGCGCTTTGCGGGTATTGGCCCTGCACGCAGGGTCCGAGGACTCCTCGCGACAGGCCTCGAAGAAGGAGATATCCCGCATGGATGCAGTGCGCTGGATGCGCTCGACAGTGGTCTTGCCTATCCCGCGACGCGGCGTATTGATGACGCGCAGGGCGGAGATGTCGTCTGCGGGATTGACCGTGAGCTTGAGATACGCCATACAGTCGCGGATCTCCATGCGATCGAAGAAGCGTGTACCGCCCACGATCTGATAGGGCACTCCAGCGCGCAGGAACATATCCTCGAGCGTACGCGACTGGGCGTTGGTGCGGTAGAAGAGCGCCATGTCGTTGTAGCTTGCGCCCTTGTCATGGAGCTTTTCGACCTCTCCGGCGATCCAACGGCCCTCGTCACGCTCGTCTGCTGCGAGGTAGAGGCGGATCTTGTCGCCATCGGGGCTATCGGTGAAGAGCTTCTTGGGTTTGCGCGAGGTGTTGTTGGCGATGACGGCGTTGGCGGCAGCGAGGATATTGCCGCTCGAGCGGTAGTTCTGCTCGAGCTTGACGGTCTTGGCATCGGGCCAGTCACGCTCGAAATCGAGGATGTTGCGTATATCGGCGCCGCGCCAGCTGTAGATGCTCTGGTCATCGTCGCCCACGACCATGAGATTGCCCTGAACTTTGGCGAGCATCTTGGTGATAGCGTACTGAGCGCCGTTGGTGTCTTGGTACTCGTCTACCAAGATATAGCGAAACCTCTGCCCGTAGGCGTTGACGACTGCGGGATTGTCCTTGAAGAGCAGGTAGGTGTTGAGCAGAAGGTCGTCGAAGTCCATGGCGTTTGCGCGCTTGAGCCTTGCCTGCATGCTCTTGTAGACGGTGGCGACCACCTTGGCGAAAGGATCGTTTTGGGACATGTCGCCCGGGAGCTTAAGGTCGTTTTTGGCAGCAGAGATGCGGCTGCGCACAGCGGCATCCGGATAGCGCTTGGTATCGAAGCCATGCTCGGCCATGATGTCTTTGACAAGGCGCTTCGTGTCATCGGCATCGTAGATGGTGAAGTCCTTGGTATAGCCCAGCAAAGAGGCATCCGCGCGGAGTATGCGCACGCACATACTATGGAAGGTGTTGATCCACATTCCGCGTATACCCTGCGGCAAGAGTTTGGAGAGACGCTCGCGCATCTCCTTGGCGGCCTTGTTGGTAAAGGTGACAGCCAGGATCTCCCACGGCATGACGGCAAGGTCCAAGACGAGGTGCGCGATCCTATATGTGAGGACGCGCGTCTTGCCGCTCCCGGCGCCGGCAAGTACCAGGAGGGGGCCTTCGGTCGTGGTTACGGCCTCGTACTGGCCGGTATTGAGCACAGACAAATCGATCATCGAGCATTCCTCTCATCTAAGGCCCTCATGGTATCCAAGGGGTATGACTCAAAAGCAAGCGCCGCAAGCCGTCTTGCATCGAAGCGATGACAGCGGCATATGCGCAAGAGACGGTTGTAGATCCAATTAGCGAAGCGCCCAGAGCTTCGTGCGATTACAGCGAGTGACGACCCCGCTTCGAGTTGACCTGCTTGCGGGCTGGTTGGCGCGGCTGCGCATTGAGGCTGAGAAAAGCGAGCACCCTTGATAGCACGGCATGGCATAGAAGGGCGACTGCGCACCCCAGGATGACACCGACGACGATGTCGCTGGGGTAGTTGACGCCCAGGTAAAGGCGCGAGATGCAGATGAGCACAGCGAGCACCAAACCGGCAGAGCCGATTGCGCGGCTACCCGACCTGAGCAAGACCGTCACCGCAGCGGCGCAGGTGGCCGCATGCAGGGACGGGAAGCAGAAGCCGGCATGGCTCACACCCACAACGGCCACGAGGCCGGTCACGCTCTCTGTAGGATAGGCTCTCCCGACGAAGTTGGCCGCAAGCGCCGTGAGTATCGAGGCGACGATCAAGGCGACGATCATGATGGCGCCGCACTCGCGGCGCTCTTCGAACAAGAGCAGTGCCAAAGCCAAGACGACCCAGACGAGCGCCGAGGCGCCGAGCGAGGATATAAGGGCCATGACCTGCGTCAGACCATCGATGCGAACAGCTTGGACAGCGAGGAGAAACGCGCCTTCCACAAGACCTCCGTGTAGCGTTTGCCAAAAACAGTAGCGACTATAGTAGCACCTCGGTATCAGCTCGAGCTGCGTGTGGCCTGCCAACATGCGACCGCAGTCGCCGCAGCCACGTTGAGGCTGTCAACGCCTGCGCGCATGGGAATCTTGACGACGAGATCGCATGCGGCAACCGTCTGCGGCATGAGGCCGTCGCCCTCCGTTCCCATGACGAGCGCCAGCTTGACAGCCTGTGGGAGTCTGTCGAGGGGCACGGCATCGTCGCTCAAAGCGAGCGCGGCAGTGACGAAGCCGTGCTGTGCGAGTTTGGAGCGAAACTCGCACATCCAATCCCTCTGGCTTCCGACCCTGATCCAGGGGACATTCAAGACAGCGCCTTTGGACATGCGAGCGCAGCGCCTGAACAAAGGGTCTGCGCACGAGTACGTCACCAGGACCGCATCGATGGCGAAGCTTCGCGCGATCCTGAAGATCATCGCCAGGTTCGAACCGTTGGTCGAGTCCTCGACGATGATGATGCGCCTCGCCTTATCGAGGAGCTCGTCAAGGCAAGGCGGAGCAGGGCGGGCCACGACGCCCACCACGCTGCGCGTCTGCGGGTAGCCGCACATGAGCTCGAACTCCCTATCACTCACCACGAGCTTCTCGCGCGCGAGAATATCCAAGAGCTCGAAGCGCGGTGTGGTGAGCATCGAGAGCACCTCGAGACCCGCCTTGCCCGCTGCCTCGAGCAACAGGGCGGACTCCGCCAGAAAAGACGGAATGCCCAGATATGCACCTGCGGCGAGGTCTTTATCGGACATCAGATAGGGATTCAAGCTCAAGGCACCCGCCATACGTAGTCAACCAGAGCGCTTAATGCGCCAACTATAAGTAAAGCCGCGGCGACTGCCACGGCCCTCGAGAGCTAAAAGCTGGTCGGGTGGACAGGATTCGAACCTGCGACCCCTTGACCCCCAGTCAAGTGCGCTACCAAACT
>CAVCDT010000080.1:0-9934 GCA_963600995.1 Akkermansia muciniphila
CGTAGAGGAGTTCATCGAGGTCGCCAAGCAGTACAAGGACACCTGGCCCAAATAGGAACAGGCAGCGCTACGATTTGCTCGACGGGCCGAAGCAACAGAAAAGGCCCGCATCAGCGGGCCTTTGATAATCGTTGGCGGGATTGACGGGGCTCGAACCCGCGACCTCCGGCGTGACAGGCCGGCGCTCTAACCAGCTGAGCTACAACCCCTTGTTGCGTGACAACAGCGGATATATTACGGGAGAATCGGAGCGTGTGCAAGAACTATTTTCAGGAATTTTCCGCACACCGCAACATGCCATCCCTGGCACCCCCGCAATGCTCCTAGCGCACGATACGGCGCTTGAGGGCGCAGACGATATCGCGCTCCTGCAAGGGCTTGGTGAGATGCTCCTCCATGCCAGCCATGCGGCTGCGCTCGGCATCCTCGCTAAGCACATTGGCTGTTATCGCGAAGATGGAGACCTTGCAGCCTATCTTGCCGCATATGATGCCGGCAGCCTCGAGCCCGTCCATGACGGACATCATGATGTCCATAAAGACGGCATCGTAGGCCACAGGGTCTTTGGCGATGGCTACAACCGCGCGGAGAGGGCGAAACAAGCCGGCAAGCACACTGTTCAAGGGTCTTTTAAGATGCGGAAAGGCCCCGCCGGCACATGCCAACGAGGCCTTCAAAACCGAAAGCGCTGATGCTTGCGGCGTTATTTGCTCAAGCGGGCAGCTTACATCATGCCGCCGCCAGCACCGCCCATCATACCGGCGAGCTCGGAAGCGTCGATGCCTTCCTTGGGAGCATCAGTGACAGTGGCGTCCGTGATGAGGATCATCGCGGCGACGGATGCGGCGTTCTGCAGTGCGCAGCGCGTGACCTTGGCCGGGTCGATGACGCCCATCTCAATCATGTTGCCGTACTGGCCGTTTGCGGCGTTGAGGCCGTAGCCCGCCTCGGCGTTCTTGACCTTCTCGGCAACAACGGAGCCCTCGAAGCCGGAGTTCTCGGCAATGGCGCGCAGCGGGGCCTCGCAGGCCTTGCGGATGATCGCGATACCGACCTTCTCGTCCTCATCGGCTGCCTCGACGTCGTCCAAGCAGTGGATGGCGTTGACCAGGGCGCAGCCGCCACCGGCGACGATGCCCTCGGCCACTGCGGCGTGGGTTGCCTGCAGCGCGTCGTCGATGCGGGACTTCTTCTCCTTGAGCTCTGCCTCTGTGGCAGCGCCGACCTTGACCACGGCCACACCGCCGGCGAGCTTGGCCTGGCGCTCCTGCAGCTTCTCGCGGTCGAAGTCAGAAGTGGTCTCCTCGATCTGGGCCTTGATCTGGGCAACGCGCTCGTCGATGGCCTCCTTGGAGCCGGCGCCGTCGACGATGGTGGTGGAGTCCTTGGTGACCTTGACGGACTTGGCGCGGCCCAGCATGTCGATGGTGACGTCGCCCAGGCCGACACCCAGCTCCTCCATGATGGGCTGGCCGCCGGTGACGATGGCGATGTCCTCAAGCATGCGCTTGCGGCGGTCGCCGAAGCCAGGGGCCTTGACGGCGCAGACGTTGAGGATGCCGCGGACCTTGTTGAGGATCAGCGTGGCCAGAGCCTCGCCCTCGACGTCCTCAGCGATGATGAGCAGCGGCTTGTTGGACTGCATGACCTGCTCGAGCAGCGGCAGGATATCCTGCAGGGAGTTGATCTTGCTATCCGTGATGAGGATGTAGGGGTTCTGGAGCTCTGCCACCATCTTCTCCATATCGGTGGACAGATAGGGGGACAGGTAGCCCTTGTCGAACTCCATGCCCTCGACGACGTCGATGGTCACGCCGAAGGTGTTGGACTCCTCGACGGTGATGACGCCGTCCTTGCCGACCTTGTCCATAGCCGTTGCGATCTCCTGGCCAATGGTGGGATCGCCCGCGGAGATGGCGGCGACGTTGGCGATCTGATCGGAGGTCTCGACAGCGTGCGCGTCCTTTTGGACCTGAGCGACGACGGCATCGACGGCCTTCTCCATGCCGCGGCGGACACCCAGCGGGGATGCGCCGGCGGTGACGTTCTTGAGGCCCTCGTTGACCATGACGTCGGCCAGCAGGGTCGCAGTGGTGGTGCCGTCACCAGCTGCGTCGTTGGTCTTGACGGCGGCCTCGCGGATGAGCATGGCGCCCATGTTCTCCACGGCGTCCTCGAGCTCGATCTCCTTGGCGACGGTCACGCCGTCGTTAGTGACGAGCGGGGAGCCGTAGCTGCGCTGGCAGGCAACGTAGCGGCCCTTGGGCCCCAAGGTGACCTTGACGGCGGCGGCGAGCTTGGATGCGCCCTTAGCGAGGCCGGAGCGGGCCTCGTCGTCGAAGTTGATGATCTTAGCAGCCATGAATAATCAGTCCTTCCCTATTTGACGACGACGGCGATGATGTCGTCTGCACGCAAGATGATGTAGTCCGTGCCCTCGACGGTGATCTCCTGGCCGGCGTACTTGCCGTAGACGATGGTGTCGCCCTCGGCCACGGGCATGGGGATCAAAGAGCCGTCGTCGGCGCGCTTGCCCTCGCCCACGGCGATGACGGTGCCGCGCTGGGGCTTCTCTTTGGAGCTGCTGGTGAGAATGAGGCCGGAGGCGGTGGTCTCCTCTGCCTCGTCCTGCTTGATGATGACACGGTCGCTCAAAGGCTTGAGGTTCATGAGTGTCCTCCTTAAACGTAGTGTCCTAATCCGGGTGCGAGCCTTATCGCACTGGTTTTGGCATGCAAAGGATTCTATGCGCTGCGATGCGAATTAGTGCCAGCTGTAACCATGCTGTCAGCAAGTAATCTAAGTCGTTACCTCGTATATTTTCTGTAAGAGAAGGATAGCTCGCCAGCAGGGCCGATGCATCGCGCGCAGGACAGCCCAGCTCTCCTAGCGGCGCTTGCCCAGGTTCTTGCGCGTGCCCATAGTGCTCCCCTTGCGCGCCGTGGCCTTGAGGCGCTTGAGGGCTTGGGCCTCGTCCGTGCTCTCGAGCGCGGCGCGCAGGCTCACGATCTGGTCGCGCAGACGCGCAGCGAGTTCGAAGTCGAGCTTCTCGCTGGCAGCGGCCATCTGCTCCTCGAGCGAGGCGAGCATGCGGTTAGCCTCATCGGCACCCAAGCTCGCGATGTCTTGGGCCACGCTGCTATCCGCCTCTGCATCGGATGCTGCGACCTCATCGCCTTCCAGGGAGTCTGCGATGGTGACGATCGCCTTATGGATGGTCTTGGGCGTGATGCCGTGCTCCTTGTTGTAGGCCTCCTGAATCGAGCGGCGGCGAGCCGTCTCGTCGAGCGCGATGCGCATGGAATCCGTAATGGTATCGGCGTACATGATGACGCGCCCGGATGCGTTACGCGCGGCGCGGCCGATAGTCTGGATGAGGCTGCGCTTGTTGCGCAGGAAGCCCTCTTTGTCTGCGTCGAGGATGCACACCAGCGAGACCTCCGGCAAGTCGAGGCCCTCGCGCAGCAGGTTGATGCCCACCAGCACGTCGAACTTGCCCGCGCGCAGGTCGCGCAGTATCTCCACGCGCTCGAGCGTGCCTATGTCGCTGTGCAGGTAGTTGGCCTTGACGCCTTGGTCGAGCAGGTAATCCGTGAGCTCCTCGGCCATCTTCTTGGTGAGCGTGGTGATGAGCACGCGCTCGCCGGCATCGACCGCGTCTTTGGCCTCGCCCAGGATATCGTCGATCTGGCCCTTGGTGGGGCGCACGTCGATCATCGGGTCCAGAAGACCCGTGGGGCGGATGATCTGCTCGACCACCTGCTCGCTTGCGCGCTCCTCGTAGTCGCCCGGCGTGGCGCTCACGTAGATGAACTGCGGGACGCGCTCCTCGAACTCATCGAAGCGCAGGGGGCGGTTGTCGAGCGCGCTAGGGAGCCTGAACCCATGCTCGACCAGGGTGACCTTGCGGCTGCGGTCGCCCTCGTGCATGCCGCGGATCTGCGGGACGGTGACATGGCTCTCGTCGATGATGGTGAGGAAGTCCTTGCCGCCAAAGTAGTCGAGCAGGGTATAGGGGGGCTCGCCGGGCTTGCGCCCGTCGAGATGCATGGAGTAGTTCTCGATGCCTGTGCAGAAACCCATGGTCTCGAGCATCTCGACGTCGAACCCCGTGCGCTGCTCAAGGCGCTGGGCCTCGAGTAGCTTGCCATCGTCGCGAAGCTCGGTGAGGCGGCGGCGCAGCTCCTCGTCGATGCCCTTGAGCGCATGCTCGACACTGGGGCGGCTCGTGACGTAGTGGCTTGCCGGCCAGATGGGCGTCGACTGGTACTCGATCAGTTCCTCGCCGGTGAGCTTGTCTATCTCTGTGATGGAGTCGACCTCGTCGCCGAAGAACTCAACGCGCAGGAGATTGTCGCTGTAAGGCGGGAACACGTCGACGATGTCCCCGCGCACCCTGAAGGTGCCGCGCGTTGGCTCGTAGTCGTTGCGGTCGTATTGGATGTCGATCAACCGGTGGATGAAGTCGTCGCGGTCCATGGGCACGTCGCGGTCCAGGAAAACGGACATCTCCATGTAGTTCTCCGGGCTGCCGATGCCGTAGATGCAGCTCACGGATGCGACGACGATGACGTCCTTGCGCGTGAGCAGCGCGGCTGTGGCCGCATGGCGGAGCTTCTCGACCTCCTCGTTGATGGAGGAGTCCTTCTCGATGAAGGTGTCCGTCTGCGGGACGTAGGCCTCCGGCTGGTAGTAGTCGTAGTAGGAGACGAAGTAGACCACGGGGTTGTCCGGGAAGAACTCCTTGAGCTCCGTGCACAGCTGGGCGGCAAGCGTCTTGTTGGGCGCCATGACCAAGGTGGGCATCTGGCAGCGCTCGATGACGTTGGCCATCGTGAAGGTCTTACCGCTTCCCGTCACGCCCAGAAGCGTCTGGTAGCGAAGCCCGTCCTGCACGCCCTTGACCAGCTTGTCGACGGCTTGGGGCTGGTCGCCGCTCATGCTATAGGGGGCCACGACGCGAAACTTGCGGCCGGCCTCGCGGTGGCCGCCGATGATGCTTGCCTGCGCTTTGGGGTTGCTTGGGTCTGGGAGCATAACGTGCCTTCTTCTTGGTATGTGAGCAGGCAACCACTATAGCGCGCGGGTGCGACACGGGCAGGCTGCGGCAACGGCATCGGGCGCCTAGGCAAGGTGCGCATCCGGCATCGCCGCCGGGCCGTGCGCCAGCTGTGCAGCCTAATCGTGTGCCGCGAGCTGTTCCTCGCGCTTGGCCCACCAGGCATCGACCCAAGCAGCAAGGTCTTCCTCGCTGCCGCTGTTGTCGCAGATAGTAGTGGCGATCGCCGCGCGCTGGGCATCGGTAGGCTGGCGGTTCATGCGGCTCAAGGCGTCCTGCGCGTCCATACCGCGCTCCACGCAGCGCGCGAGGCGCTGCAGCTGGGGGACCTCCACAGCGATAATCTCATCGGCCAGCTCGACAAACTGCGACATCTCCGTAAGCAACGGCACCTCGACTACCAGCACCTTTGCGTTGGTGCGCGGCGTGCAATGCACGTTGAGGATGTACTCGTTTGCCTCGCGCATGATATAGGGGAAGGTAATGCCGTTCATCGCCTGGGTAGCGGCGTCGCTGGCAAAGGCAACGCTTGCGAGCGCCGCCCTATCGACGGCCCCATCGTCTCCCAATATCTGCTCGCCGAACTCATCCACCAGCTCGTTGACCATCTGCTGCTCGTTGTCCATGAGCGTTCGCGCGATCTGGTCGAGGTCGATGCTCACCGCCCCGTGCTCGCAGAGCAGCCTGCGCAGCGTCGACTTGCCGGACCCTATGCCGCCGGTGATCATCACAACGTACATACGCTCATCTCCATGGGTCTTCCTCGGGCTCCTCGTACGTGCTGCGCGCGAGGGCGTCCATATAGTCGCTGTACGGATCGTAGAGGTCGTCGTCCTCGTTGGCCGCGCGCAAGATGGCCTCGGGCGAGAAGGGGTCGATTGCCTGCTTGGCAGCCGCATCTCGCAAGGCGGCCTGATGCCCTGCCACAACGTTTCCCGCAGCAACTTGCCCTTGGCTTGCAGCATCTTGCCGCGCCTTGCATACCGATGCAGCAGCACCGCCCTCGCGCTGGCGACGCAGAGCCGCTTCTATCGCAGCGTCGATCGCATCCATCGCTACCCGAGCTTCTTTTCCAGGCACACGAGGCTCACGCCGTCGATGCCGTTGAAAACACAGGGCACGATATCGGCCTCTGTAAAGCCGAGCTTCTTGTAGAGGGCGCGCGCCCTGTTGTTCTTTGCGTTGGTGTCCATGCGCAGGCAGGTGCAGCCGCTCTTAAAAGCGAGCTGTTCGTAAAAGGCCATGAAGCGCTTGCCGTAGCCGCGCCCGCTGGCTTGAGGTCGCACTACCAGCGTATGCAGGGACATGATCTGACCGGCCGGGACGTCGAAGCCCCAGTGCGCATCGGCGTACTCCGGCACTTGCTCCTGGTTGATGCGCGCTGCGGCAACAACGCCGCTGCCGTCGTCCGCCTCTATGACATACATGTCACCGGCATCCTGGATCGCGTCTACGGCCGTCTGCCTTGTGGGGTAAACGCCGCGCTTCCAGCCCGTCGAGACAGCACCGGCCTCCTCCTGGTCGAGAATCGCGTTGTAGATCGACTCGATCGCATCGACATCCCCAAGCGTCGCCTTGCGGATCATCTGCACCTCCTTGCGTTTGCGGATAGCACTCATACTACCCCGCCAAAGATGCAGCTCAAGCTATGGCATGGCAACAAAGGGCGGCGATAAGCCCTAAGCGACGCGGATGGGGTCGCCAGCGCGCTCCTCGTCGCGGTGCACCTGCGCACGCGCGTACACGAAGGCGATGATGGCGGCGATGACGGCGATAACGGCAGCCACAGCCAAGGCGACGGCAAAACCAGCGGCCACGGCGGCCTCTGCCTGTACGCCGGAGGCAAGCGCGCCAGCCTGGTACCCGGACATGACGCCCACGTACAGCGAAGGCGCAACGCAGGCGGCGAGCTGGGTTATCGTGGTCATGATTGCGACGCCGAAGGGGTTCTCCTCACGCGGCAGCGTGCGCAAACCGGCCGTCTGGGAGGGAGAGAACACCAAGCCGATACCCGTGAAGACGAGGACGGAGCCCACAACCGCGAGAGCGGCCACCATGGTGAAGGCGCACAGCGCAAGGACGATAACGCCCACAGCGGACAAAGCGTAGCCGATCGGCAGCAAGGGCCACTCGCCGGCGCGGTCCATGATGCGCCCCGCGACGAGCGCCACGACGCAGTTGATGGCAACGGGGATCAAGATGAGCAGGCCCGCGGTCATCGCCGTCATCCCCAAAGCGCCCTCGTAGTACAGCGGCAGCAGGACCGACATCGCAAAGCTCGTGAGCATGGCAACCATGACCAAAAGGACCGCAGGCCAAAAGGACTTGCGCTTGAGCGGCGCCATCGCAACGAGCGGATGAGTTGCTTTGTTCTGGCGCACCACGAAGAGCGCGCCCACGACAACGGCAACGAGCAAGCTGCCGATGCCGACCAGCACGTTTATCGCGATCTGGGACAGACCGTAGCACAGCGCCACCAAGAACAGGGAGCAGAGCACGACGGAGAGAACGTCGAGCTTGACGGGCATGGTGTCGAAGTTGCGGACGAAGAAGATGCCGATGATGGCTACGACGATCATCCCAATTAGCGGGGCCAAGAAGACCGCATGCCAGCCGAGCATGGTGACCAACGCGCCGCACACAGCCGGCGCTACAGCGGGCCCGAAGCTGATGGTGCAGCCGCCGATGGCCATGTAGGTACCGAGCTTGCGCTTGTCGACCACGACCAACAGGCTGTTCATCATCATGGGGATGAGCGGCCCAAAGCCCACGGCCTGGATCAGGCGACCTGCCATGAGCATCGCAAAGCTCGTGGAGAACAGGCCGATAAGTGAGCCGACGATCGCGCAAAGGGATACCACCGCGAACAGAACGCGCAGCTTGACGCGGCGGAAGAAGAACGCCGTGCAGATAACGAAGACACCGGCGACGATCATATAGCCGGCAACCGTCCACTGCGCGGTGACGGAGTCGACGCCAAAGTCGCTCATGATCGACATGAGCGCCATGTTCATCAGATTCTCGCTGAAACCGGCAAGAAAAGCACCGGCGTACAGCACGAACAAGAAGACAGCAGTATTGTCCTTACCCAAGGTTGGGCTCCTCTCAGATATAAGCGATTGATTTGTCCGATCAGTCACTCGAGAGGCTTGCTCGCACTATCTGCGCGACTGCGTGATTAAGGATGCTACACAAAAATCGAAATCTTCGTAAGTAAATTTTTGCGAGAACACCTTGCACGGGCGCAAGCGTTGTGAGCACTCGCAACAAGAAGCGACGGTTTACATGCCGACGAGGCGTTAGACGATGATGAGCTAAGCGATGATGCCGCCGCCCAAGACCATGTTGTCGGAGTAGAAGACGGCCGTCTTACCCGCAGCCAAGCCTGCGACGGGCAAGGTGAAGCTCATCATCACCTGACCGTCTGGCATGGGGGCAAGCGTGCAGGGGCGCGGGTTGTCTTGAGCGGCGAACCTTACGCGACAGCTGCGCTTGGAGTCGATTGCATGGATGCTCGTCCAATTGACCTCGCGCACGACGCAGGATTCCTTAGAAGCCTGGGCATCGCTTCCAACGTAAACAGTCTGCGAGCCGAGGTCGCGCGCCACCACGTAGCGCTCGATGAAGTCTGGCTCGACCGGAACCTGCACAGGCTCCGGTGCATCCTGCCCCTCCCCTGCCTCAGGCGCAACACCTTGGGGGCCCAACGCCGCAAACCCCTCGACAGGAAGCCCGGCACGCGGGTTGGCAAAGCAGAGCTTATCGCCAGCACCGCAGGTCACAACGTTGTCACAGCTGCCCAAAGCGGTGCCGCTCGCAAGATCGACGCAGGTGCCCGGGCACTCCGCGACTCCTCGTGCGGCAAGCCAGCTCTCCAGATCCTGGGAACCCGCGCCATACAGATGCAGGCCCTCGCCCGCAGGCACCTGGGGCACCATGAGGCCGGCGCGCATGGCGTCCACGCGCACGCGCATCTCCTGCATCTCTGCCAGGGGGAACCGCAGGCAGTTGAGCTGGTCTTGGCTGAGGCGGTAGAGCAAAAAGCTCTGGTCGTTGTAGGTATCATGCGCGCGCATGAGGCGCCATGGGTACGTGCCGATGCCGTTGCTCTCCATCACCGTGCCGGCGTAATGGCCGGTCGCGACCTGCATAGCTTTGCGCTCTTGCGCTTGCTCGAAGAGTAGGGGCAACAGCAAACGATTAGTGAACTCCGCCGCAAAGGAGGGTTGGGCGCCGCTGGCCATAAGACGCGCCATAGGAGCGGCGAAGTCTTGCTCGTAGCGGTTGCAAGCATCGACGACGTGATGCTCGATGCCGAGCTTATCGGCGATTCTAGCCGCCTGGGCAGCCGCGTCATGCGAAGCGGGGCTGCCGTCAAAAAGAAAGGTGACGCCCACGACTTGGTGAGCGTCACGCTTAAGGATGGAGGCGGCGACACTGGAGCCGACGCCTCCGCTCATTCCTATGAGAACGAGTGCCACGGTTGGAAGCTACTCCTGGGTAGCCTCTGCCTCGGCCTCAGCTGCGGGAGCCTCGTCCTTGGACTCGGTGTCTGCCACAGCGATCTCGATGCCCAGGGTCTCTGCTGCAGACTTCATGGACAGGGAGATACGACGACGGTCGAGGTCGACGTCCATGACCTTGACCTGAACGGTGTCGCCCACGGAGCAGACCTGAGAGGGGACCTCGACGTGCTTTGCGGCCATCTCGGAGATATGGACCAGGCCCTCGATGGAATCGCCCAGCTCGACAAAGGCGCCGAAGGGAACCAGCTTGGTGACCTTGCCCTCGATGATGGCACCGACAGGGTAGTTCTTGACCAGCGTGCGCCAGGGATCCTCGGTGGTCTGCTTGAGACCCAAGGAGATGCGCTCG
>CAVCDT010000081.1:0-9485 GCA_963600995.1 Akkermansia muciniphila
AGGAAGAGGGCTGGTTCGACTGCCGCAAGTGGCATCCCGAGCGCTGGGGCACCTACCGCCGCTGGGAGATGGGCTACCGTCGTCAGCAGGGCGGCTACAACCTCTATGCTGCCATCGATGAGAAGTGCGGCTTCATGACCCCGACCGCCAAGGTCGAGATCTGGTCCACCATCGCCGAGTCCTATATCGGCGACGACACCGAGACCTTCGCTGCCACCTGCTCGCCTGCACGTGCGGCCTACGACGGCGATATCCCCGATATCGACAAGTTCCCGCACTGGTTCGAGCCCAAGAACTCCAAGGTCCAAAAGCCCGAGTGGTATGACGCCAACCTCATCGACAGCGTCGGCCAGGAGGGTACGTACCAAAACGACCACTTCAACGGCGAGGACCATCTCGAGCAGTACAAGCGCTTCCTCAAGGAGAACCCGGACGCGGCCTTCATCTCCACGTCTGGCGCTCGCCAGCCTGTTTACTTCCACTCCGAGCATCGCCAGCTCCCCTGGTGCCGCGAGCTGTGGCCGTCTCCCCGTGTGGAGATGAACCCCAACGACGCCGCCAGGTTGGGCCTCGAGCAGGGCGACTGGGTCTGGTGCCGCACTCCCTGGGGTGCCATCCGCGAGGTCTTGGACCTCTACTACGGCATCAAAGAGGGCACCGTCAACATGAACCACGGCTGGTGGTACCCCGAGTTCGATACCGCATCCCACGGCTTCGAGCTGGTCAACATCAACTGCACCATGGACAAGTACGCACAGTGCTGGGTCTGCGGCGCATCCCAGCTGCGTGGCAACCCCATGCTCATCTACAAGGCTACGCCCGAGAACTGCAAGGAAGCCACCGGCTTCTCCAGCGTCGTCCCCTGCGATCCCGATGGCAACCCCGCCATCTCCAATGCAAACGACGAGCGTCTGAAGGAATGGTTGGCAAACGACCCGCGCCTCGACGACACGACTATCGACTTGACCTTCCGCGATGCGAAGGCCCGCGGTCTGCAGACCGTCAAGTCCCTTGCCGTCAACGCCGACGACTGGGCCAACAGCGCACTTACTGCAGATGACCTTGCATGGAAGACAGGTGAATAATCGTGGCACATTATGCGATCGTTACCGACCTCAACCGCTGCACTGGTTGCCTCGCATGCACTGTTGCCTGCAAGGCGATCAACGGCGTCGAAGTCGGCTCCTATTGGATCAAGACGCTTCGTATTGGTCCTAACCCCATCAACGAGGGCGACACCTACCCCGATGTCGAGATGTACTTCCTTCCCGTCCAGTGCCAGCACTGCGAGAACCCCGAGTGCGTCAAGGTGTGCCCCACCGAAGCATCCCATATCGACCCCGAGACCGGCACCATCCAGATCAACAAGGAGAAGTGCATCGGCTGCCAGTTCTGCGCCATGGCCTGCCCCTACGGCGTCCGCTACCTCAACGAGACCGAGGGCGTCGTCGAGAAGTGCACGCTGTGCGAGCAGCGCATCACCGAGGGCCTGCTGCCCCAGTGCGTCAGCCAGTGCGGCGCCCGTGCGCGCTTCTTCGGCGATCTTGACAACGGCGTCGAGAACTTCGAGGCACCCGTCCATCCCGACGATCCTGGCTGCCAGTACGACGAGATGGTCATGACCCGCGTGAAGCTCAAGGACTACGTCGAGGCCTTCACGGAGAACGACATCCATCACCTGACCAACGTGGGCAACGACCCCAAGATCATGTACCTCCTGCGCGAGGGCCGAAAGTGGAGGGAGTAAACCATGGAAATTATGTGGCCCCTTATCATCTTCACCTTCTTCCTCTGCCTGGCCAGCGGCACCTTCCTGTGGCAGGGTGTCTTGACCATCAAGGGTAAGGGCAAGCAGATGCAGCTCGTCTCCATGATCGTGTCGCTTGTCTGCTTCGGCATCGGCGGTCTGGGCGTTTTGTTCCACTTGGCCAGCCCCCTGCGTATCTTCAACGGCTTCGGCCATATCACCTCCGGCATCACCCAGGAGGTTATCGCGATGGTCATCGTCTGCTTGGCGATCGTGGTCTTCTTCCTGATGTGGTTCCGCAGCGAGGACCGCACTGCCCCGGTGTGGTGCGGCTGGATGGCCATCGTGACCTCGATCCTCATGATCGTCGTCATGGCCCACTCCTACTGGATGGCGTCTGTCCCTGTTTGGAACAACATCGTCTACATCCTGTTCTTCCTCGCCAACATGCTGGCGGCAGGCATCCTGAGCTCCAGCGTCATCGCTCGCTTCACCAAGTGCGAAGACGGCGCCGAGTTCCTTAAGAAGTACGCCTTCTGGTTGGTTGTCATCTACGCCGTCATCGTGGTCGTCTACGCGATCTACCTGGTCGTCTTGGGCAACACCTCGTTCTCCGAGGTCGGCTTCTACTTCGACCCGACCCTGCCCGACGTCCATGTGACCGAGGCGGACAAGACCATGGCCGGCATCTTCACCGGCTCCTACGCACCGCTGTTCTGGCTGGGCGTCGTGGTCATCGGCCTCATCGCTCCCCTGGCTTTGGCTTTCGTCGCCACCAAGGGTGCAGGCAAGCCCGCTGCAGCCGGTGACGCTGCCAAGGCCGGCATCCTCTCCAACGAGAAGGTTGTCTACCTCGCAGCTCTCATCTGCCTGCTCATCGGCGGCGCTTGCTGGCGTGTCATCCTCTATGCGACGGCGCTGCACGTGTTCGCCATCTTCTAGAGGCTTTCAACTCGAGTAGTGGAGAGAGTCAATGACTGCAAATATGCAAAAGGACGATAAAGGAGTCCTTGAGCAGGGTGAAGCCCCGGTTTCTGGAGAAACCGGGGCCCAGGCCCAAGCTGGGCAGGAGAGCTCCAAGGGCATCTCTCGCCGCGGTCTGTGCATCGGAGTAGGCGGCATCGCCGCCTTGGGTATCTTCGGGTCGCTGCGCTATATAGGGCACAACCCGTTGGTCCATCCGCCGGGAGGCTCGAGCGAGGCTCATCTGGTCTCTGCATGCATCCGTTGCGAGAAGTGCTACGAGGCGTGCCCGCGCAAGGTCATCCAGCCTGCTCATATCGAAGACGGCTTGCTGGGCATGCGTGCCCCCAAGCTCAACTTCGATTCCAATTACTGTGATTTCTGTGCCGAGGAAAACGGGGGAGTCCCCCGTTGCGTCATGGTCTGCCCTACGCATGCGCTCAAACTGGGTGACGGCGAAGTCAACCCGGACGGCAGCGTCATCAGCAGCGAGGACGCATCCCCGGCAGCAGACGGATCAGTTCAGAAGAAGACGCTCGTCACCCTGGGCAAGGCCGTGATCGACACCAACACCTGCATGGCCTACCGCCAGACGGGTTGCCGCAAGTGCTACGACAAGTGCCCTTACGGCGCGATCTCGCTCAACACCGCAAGCTCGGAGCTGTCCAACCCGCTGCCCGTGGTCGACACCGACAAGTGCAACGGCTGCGGCGCATGCGAGTCGGTCTGCATCTCGCTTACCGCCGGCTCCATCGTCGAGGGCGCAACCGAGCGAGCCATCAAAGTCCGTCCGCTGAGCGAAGTGTAGGGAGGCACAGATATGAAGAAGAACAAGAACCTTCACCTCATCGTCGCCACCGTGCTCTTCTGCATCTTGGCGGTGGGCCTTATCGCCGGCGTTTCCACCGGCACGCTTTCCGGCTTTGGCTTCGATGCGATATCCGCTCTGTGCCCCTTGGGTGCGTTCACCACGATGATCGCCACCAAGACCATGGTGCCGCGCGCCGTGATCAGCATCGTCGTCATGGCGCTTCTGGTGCTGCTCTTGGGCCGCACCTTCTGCGGTTGGATCTGCCCGATCCCCGTCTTGCAGAAGATCGGCAACTTCTTCAAGAGCTCCAAGGCCCGCAAGGCCCAGGCCAAGAAGAAGCGCGACGACATCCTGGACGTGGCTAAGTACGATATCGGCGTCAAGACGGGCTGCGGCCATAACTGCCAAGGTTGTCCCTCTAAGCAGAAGCACGGCAAGGTCGATTCGCGCCACGCGATTCTGGCCGGCGCCTTGGGAAGCTCGCTTATCTTCGGCTTCCCGGTCTTCTGCATGATCTGCCCCGTGGGCTTGACCTTTGCCACGGTGCTTTTGGTGTGGCGTCTGTTCGCCTTTGGCGACACCACCTGGTCTGTCGTGATCGTGCCGCTGGTCCTGGTGATCGAGCTCGTGTTCCTGCGCAAGTGGTGCACGCGTTTCTGCCCCCTGAGCGCGTTGATGAACCTCGTCTCGCGCTTTAGCAAGACCACGCTGCCCGTGATCGACGAGTCCAAGTGCATCGAGGCCACCACCGGCAAGCCCTGCTCTGCCTGCGCGATGGCCTGCGATGCCGATATCAACCTGCGCCATCTCGAGTACGGTGAGCGCACGTTGGCGGATTGCACACGCTGCCGTCAATGCGCTGCGGCTTGCCCTGCCGATGCCATCTCTTTGCCCCTGCTTGCAAAGAAAGCCGATAATGACTTCAAGCAAGCTAAGGCAGCTGAGGAGGCTTAAGGGTTCATGGCCGGCAAGAGAAACATCCTAGGCGTGCTTGACAAAGTGTCGTCTAACGCGATCACGGTGCGGCCTGCGCGCTGCGCCGTGGTTCGCAACCGCAACGTCGAATGCGCGAAATGCGCGGATGCATGCACTTCCAACTGCATCCACTTCGAAGACGGCATCATCGCCGTCGACGCCAGCAAATGCGTGGGCTGCGGGACATGCGCAACCGTGTGCCCCACCTGCGCGCTTGAGACCCACAACCCCAGCGACCTGCAGCTTCTGGCCGATTGCAAGAAGCATATCGTCGACGGGGAGGTCACCATCGCCTGCAATGCCGTGGCAGACGCCTTGGGCGATTCTGTCGACCAGTCCGCTTTGGGCCGCGTCGTGTGCCTGGGGCGTGTGGAGGAATCGCTGGCCAGCGGCCTTGCCGCAGCCGGTGCCAAGACCATCGAGCTTCTATGCGGAGACTGCTCCAAGTGCAAGCAAGAGCATGGTCGCAAGACCGCCGAGCTCGTGGCCGATACCTCTAATGCGCTCTTTGAGGCATGGGGCAGTGACGCGAAGGTCGCTTTGACCGACGAGGTCCCTGCATACATCGCCCGCGAGGACGGTGGGGTATTGCACAAGCGCCTCAAGGCGGCGTTTGCCAACGGGGTCGAGGCCCCCTTGATCTTTGTCGATGCAGTAGACCGGGATGCTGATGACAACGGCGACGATGAGCAGGAGGGCACGCCCGTCTTGCGCGTCATGCGCGACGGCACGCTTCCGCATTTCGTCCCCGACAGGCGCGAGAGGCTGCTTGACAACCTCGCGTGCTTGGGCGATCCCGGCAGCGCCACGGTCAACACCAGGCTTTGGGGCTATGTGGTGATCAACGGCATGAAGTGCACGTCTTGCAGGATGTGCGCGACGTTTTGCCCGACAGCGGCTATACGCAAGTTCGACGACCCCGAGACCGGCACCTTTGGTGTCGACCATTCGCCCATCGACTGCGTCAAGTGCGGCTCTTGCCGTGACATCTGCCCCGAGGGCGCCATCATGCTCGTCGACGATGTCAAGGCGGACTTCCTCATGAGCGGGGACGTCCATCACTACGTCATGAAGGAGCGGGCCGTCAAGCTCAACGACGCCCAGCAGATCTACAACACCATGCGCCAGTACATCGATGGCGATATGTACGAGAGATAAGAAGGAAGCCGGCGCTTTGAGCCCGGTGAGAGTTAGAAACAGAAAGGAGCACTGCCAATGAAGAAGCTCAGCCTCAAGCAGAAGCTCGCATGTGGCGCTGTCGCCGTTGCAGCAGTTGCCGCTGTGGCCGTCCCTGCAGCCTACGGCCAGTGGTACGTCGCAGGCACCGCGTCTGAGAACAGTACCGCTTTGGGTGCTATGGAGGTACACGTCACCCTCGACGACAGCGCCAACAACGGCGGCGTTTACACCAAGTTGGTCTACGTGCCCAGCGACGGCACCGTCGAGGACGCCATCAGCGAGATGGTCGTCTCCTCCAACAGCCAAAACGGCCTCAAGGCGATCCACAACTACGACTTCGAGTCCATCGCCGACCAGGTCTCCAAGGGCAACTACGAGGTCACGGTCTGGAACGCCGAGTCCCAGAAGGCCGGCACCCAGACCACCCATGACGACGAGGGCACCGCTGTGAGCGACTACGCATCCCAGACCTTGTCCCGCTACGACAACGTGGTGATCAAGCTCAAGAAGTAGCTGCTAGCTACCAAGGGCCATGCAGCCCTTGCCTTCGAGGACCCCGAGGGTCTTCCCTTTCCCAAGGCTCCCTTGCTGCGATGCGGCAGGGGAGCCTCTCCTTTGCCTTATGACGAGCTTCAAGCTCCCGATAAACATAGGCGTATGCAACATCTATGCCACAGGGGAAACCTATAATGGAGACTCACAGCGTATGTGCGCGCTGCGCCGCAGACAAAGGCAGGAGAACCCCATGACCCATAGCAAGCATGCAAGCAACGCCCCTTACTCCGCTTATGCGAGCGCGCGCAGAGCCGCGCAGCGCCTGGCAAGACGCAAACGCTGCTCAGCGGCAGTCAAATGCGGATTGAGCTTGGCTGTGAGCGCGGCTTTGGCGGCGTCGATGTCTGCAGCGCTGCCGGCCCTCGCTTTTGCCGATATGCCCACGTTGGGCAGCGACGTGCTCGAGCAGATCGACGATGCCCTGCAGGGTCAGCAAGTCGACACCTTCTCCTATGCGAGCAAGGCTAGCAAGGGTACCTTCTCTACCAAGAGCTCTGCCACAAGCACGGGTAAGAGCAGCACTAAGCTTAAGACCAAGTACGACCTGCGCGATCCCAACGGCGACGGCAATACCAAAGATAGCGTCGTGACCTCTGTCAAAAGCCAGGCGCCCTGGGGTACCTGCTGGGGATTCTCGGCCATTGCGGCATGCGAGACGTCCATTAAATCGGAGGCCGCCACGCTGGGCCAGAGCAAGAAGTACGCCGACCTGGATTTGTCGGAGCTCGAGCTTGCGCAGTTCGTCTACAAGAACGGCGGTGCCCCCGCCTATGCCGCCGGCGAGGCGCAGGCCGGTGAGGGCTATCACACCACGTCCTCCGACCCCAACAAGGGGCTCGACATAGGCGGCATGATGGAGTACGCGGGCAACCTCTTCGCAGGCGGCGTAGGGCCGCTCGACGAGGGTTTGGCGCACTACCGCAACAAAGAGGGCATCATCTACTGCCAGGTTACGCGCGCGGGCAGCACGACGCCGACGAGCGAGTATCTCACGCAGGATGAGATAACGGCGCTCGAGGCCAAGGGCGCCACGGTGGTCAAGTGGTGGTACGCCGGCAACTTCCTCAACAGCAAGGGCGAGATGGTCTATCCGGATTGGTCTGTGTCGGATGAGGACTGGGCCACCACCAGCTACGAGTTCGAGAACGCCAACGTTTTGCCCAACACCTCTGTCAAGTATGCTAACGGCAACTTCAAATCCCTCGATATGGACGCCGTCAACGCCATCAAGAGCGAGATCCAAAACTACGGGCGCGCCGTATCGTGCACCTTTTACGCCGATACCTCGCATCCGGATGATGAGACAGGTGTCGCAAAGTACATCAACACCAAGACCTGGGCGCATTTCACCTACGACAACCCGGGCGTCAACCACGGCGTGACCATCATCGGCTGGGACGACAACTACTCCAAGAAGAACTTCACCAACAAGCTGGGCAAACTGCCCGAGGGCAACGGCGCCTGGCTGGTCAAGAACAGCTGGGGCTCGGAGGAGGAGGAGTTCCCCAACAACCAATCCAAGCGCCAGTTCGGCATCGAGAACAGCAAGGGCCAGCATACGGGGTACTTCTGGATCTCTTACTACGACCGCTCGATCACGAACTTCGAGACCTTCGACTTCGATCTGGCCGAGTACAGCGACAACGAGAACTACGTGATCGACCAGTACGACTTCATGCCGCAGGCCCAGGTGGTCTCTATCGCCGATACCGTGCCCACGAGCTCCGCAAACGTGTTCGCGGCAGACTTCGACATGGTGCTGCGCACGATTTCGAGCGAGGTCGCCAAGCCCAACACGAAGGTCACCTATCAGATCTACCTGCTCGACGACGAGGCCACAACGCCGGATGATGCAGATCACAGCACCTTGGTCTACAAGAGCACCAAGACCTACGAGTACGGCGGATACCACCGCGTGACCTTGGATGCGGCTGATTGGGTTGCCCTGCGCGAGGGCCAGCGCTATGCCATCGTCACCACGCAGCTGTGCAAGGACGACGGCAAGTACTACACCTGCGCGGGCATGAACAGCTACAAGCCCACCGCCAAGATGATCGCAGCCTATACCAAGCAGCAGACCCAGGTCGTCTACAACGACTACTACAACGACCACTACAGCGACTGCCTCGAAAGCTACAAGGCCCAAGGGCTTGATGATAAAGAGGCTAAGAAGAAGGCCCAGGATGATACGGATGCCTGGATCGCCACAAGCGAGGTCAAGGCCGAGATGCAGGCCGAGACAGACGATTACGTGGATGTCTACAAGAACAGCTACTTCGATGCCAAGGTCAACGCAGGGGAGAGCTACAGCAACAGCGCCTCTTGCCTGAGCGGCAACACTTCCAAGTGGTTCGACTGGTCGCTGATCTCCAACAGCTCCACACTCAGGAACAGCAGGGGAGTGGCAATCGACAATTTGCCCATCAAGGGCATCGGCGAGCTTGTGAGCTGGGCGAGCGTCGAGCAGCTGAGCGATTTGGAAGCTACGCTCGAAAGCTCGAAGGCCGTGCTCGACAACGCTGTGGGCAGCGACACGGCAGACAAGGTGCCTACGTCGATGTACTGGCTCACCAAGGCGGAGTACAAGAAGCTCTCCGAGGCAGTCAAGACGGCGACAGCGCTTATGAAGCAGGCCGGCAAGGATTACAAGACGACGCTCACCAATGTCACGCCTACGTCTGACGAGGTCACCGCGGCAGTCGAGGCGTTGGAGGTCGAGCCCAAAGCAGGCACGGGCAAGGACTTCAACACCGTCAAAGCTGCTAAAGCCAAGGTCGCTATCAAGGTCGGCAAGAAGACGACGGTCAAGATCAAGGGTGCGCAGGGCGCTTTGAGCGTGGCTACGTCTGCCAAGAAGGTCGCAAAGGCGAGCTGCAAGGGTGGCAAGGTGGTCATCAAGGGTCTCAAGAAGGGTAAGGCCACCATTACCGTCAAGGCCGCAGGCGACGCCAACCACCAAGCCGGCAGCGTCAAGATCAAGGTGACGGTCAAGAAGTAGCTGCGTCTGCGCAAGGCTGCGAATCACTGCAACCTGCTCGGGCGAGCTGCGTGCGGCGCTGCGCTTGCACGCGCCGCTCGCCCCTACGCGGTTCCGCACCGTTTCCGCCCTCGAAACCGCCTGGTGCCTCGACGTCGTAGCGAGTTTCAAGCAGGGAGCAATATTCACGACGTCTTGAAGGGAAAGGGGCGCTGCAGGTGCATGTAGGGGCGAGCGGATGCGGGCGAAGCCCGCTAGCTCGCCCGGTCGCGGCGTTA
>CAVCDT010000082.1:0-993 GCA_963600995.1 Akkermansia muciniphila
GGCTAGTTCACTCCGGTCCACCAGGTGTAACTTAGGCCATTGCTGCTTTTCATCTGCATGTTGCCGTTGTATTTGCTTAGGTAACCCGTAACGCTGATCCAGCAGTTTGATCTCCCAAACACGTCGTCAAGCAGTTGCCTGTTGCCGTCGATGTCTTCGTCCCAAATGACGATCGAGACGCGCTTTTTGTTTGGATAGGCAGCTCCGATGATATGGCCCGCCATGGCCTCCAACGAGACCTTCGCCTTGAACTCCGGCGGGTACGGCTTTCCTCTCGGCATGTGAAACCTCGCTTTCCGTGCTCTTACTAGCACATTGTGCGGGTTCACTCTCGGAGGTCAAATCCGTGTCCAGTTTTGGCGGGCCATATCACCTTCGCCTGCGCATGTCTGGCAAATGCGACTCGCGTTGAGCGTCGGCTTAGCTGCGCTTCATGTAGAGAATCGGGTACGGGTCTCCGGCGGCGTCGGTTTCGGTGCGCTTGTAGGTTCTGAAACCCATGTGCTCGTAAAAGCCGATGGCTTGTGGGTTTTGCTCATTGACGCTGAGTTCGTTCATCTCGTGGTGTTCGATGCCGTATTCGAGCAGGCGTCGCCCCAAGCCGCGACTGCATGCTTCGGGAGCCAGAAAGAGCATTTCGAGCGTGTGGCCCTGGATGCCCATAAAGCCTAGGATGCGGCTGGCGCCGACTTTGCTCTCGGATTCAGTCTTGATCTTGGCGTCGACTTCGATCGTCGCGAAGATTTCAACGCCGCGGAACGCATCGGGCACATAGTCCTTGATGCGACGGATATCCTCTTCGGTCAAGAAATCGTGCGTCGCACGGACAGAACGCTCCCATAGGTCGTGGCAGACGTCGATTAACTTTTGCGGACGTTCAATATGCTCGATGATCTTCATACGGCGGGTTCCTTCCGGGGGTGGGTCTGAATTGTGGCATGTGAGGCGCGTTCGGGCAAATAGGAGCGCGGTTCGCTTTGTGCCCCCCTATGC
>CAVCDT010000082.1:1003-9448 GCA_963600995.1 Akkermansia muciniphila
GTTGCCTGCTCCCGCTAGCCCTTACGCTTCATGCGTTTGATGGCCGCATTGAGCACGATGCTTTGGACGAGATTCGGGCGTTCTTGTGCGGCGGCGTGCAGGGCGTTGTTGAACTCGACGAGCAGGTGCCACTTGTGCCCTTCGAGCATCGCCTTGGGTGCGGCCTGGGGCAGGAACACACCGAGCTTCACCTTGAGCCCGTCGTTGCATTGCTTGAATTGGTGATACCCAATTACCTTTGTGTCCGTTCTCCCGTTTGCCAAATACGTGCTGCCGAGCATGCTCATGACGGTATCCGCATCGGGCGCGATGGGCGTCCAGCCATCGCTCATCGGCTCAAGGCGCAAGTAGCTGGGCTCGCCGTGCATGCCGAAAGTCTCGATGATGGTTTGCGTGCCGCCCGCGCCCGCGAGGAAACTGTAATGTTCCGGGTGAATGCGCGACGGCCCGTCGAGGTTGTTTTTCTTTGCGATTCTTTGGTTGACCAGCATGAACATGGGTAGTGTGATGCTTTTCGCGTGCACCTCGACGATGCCGACCTGCAGGTTTTGCCGGCCCGGCGAGCTTTGCGCGATGTCTTTCCACATGGCGTCGCTTTGTGCGATGCTGTCGTGCAAAAGCTCGACCATGCCGTCTCGCCCGATGGCGGTTTTGCTTTGGGCGAGCACGTCTTTCGCCTGGTCAAGAGGCAAACCGCACGCTTCGTCGCAGGTGATTGCTTGCTCGCCGCGCAGCAGCGTCGCTCCGGCGCTGGATATTTTCATGAGCGCCACGCCGTACCGTTCAAGCTCCATCGCGCGAATCTCGTCCTGGCTCACTGCCTTGCCATCGACTGTGAAGCTGATTTCATACTCTGTGTTCATGACCGCCCCTTTCGTTAAAATACAACCCACGGTTGCATAAACCGAGTATGCGCGGTCCTGCGCCGCGTGTTAATGCGTCAGTTTGCTCAGCTTGGTTGTATTAAGGAGCGCGCGTGGCACGGCCGAGGAAAGATGCGGGCGCCGTCCCCATGGACAGACGGATTTTGAACGAGTTCTCCCAGCTGCTTTTGGAGAAACCGCTGGCAGAGCTTACAGTCGCTGCTCTGTGCAGCAAGGCGTGCTGCAACAAGACGACCTTCTACTACCATTACGCGACCTTCGCCGATCTAGTGGCGCGCTATTTGGAAGAACTCGATGCCGATGCCGTGTTGGAATGCGCGCTTAGTGCTCTGCTGGGGAGCGGGGAACGTGCGGCGGCAAGCGTGGAATTGGCGAGTTTGTCCGGCAAATACGACGAGCTCTGCACGCTGGTAGCGAAGAATCCGCAAGGCCCCATACAGGAGCATGTGGAAGCTGTGGTTCGTCGTCACGCTGCGGCGTTTTTGGGCGTGGGGGAACAGCCGCCGACGCCGCGACAGGAGATGCTCGCCTCGTTCACGGCGGGCGGCGTCATGCGCCTGTTGGCCTATCGCGGCAACGCAGGCAGCGCCATCGGCTTTGAGGAGCTGGTGGAGGTCTTCTATCCGGAGGTCTTTCCCGCCATCGTCAGGGCCGCCAAGGCGGAGGATTAAGCGGCGGAACATGCGGCGTTTTCTTTGCTCAGACTCGGATTTTGATAGCTCGGCGATTCGGATTCTGGTATCCGATACATTCGGATTTTGGTAGCTTCAACATTCGTATTTTGGTAAAGCCGCAGGTTAGAGGATTGTGATGGCATTGTTCTGCCCACTGTATTCGCGGTTTTGGGAGTAGCGTGTCTTACCGTGCATCTTTGAGGTTTTTGACGGTGCTGATCATAGCGCGCTTGCATGATTTCTCTGCGCTTGCGTGCGTTGGGCGCTTAAAACGAGCAAAAGGGGCTTTGGGCTAGGCCCTGTCGAAGGGGCACCACTGAGGCACGGGCGCAAATAGCGGCGAGGAAGCTCAGTGGCCTCCTCGCCGTTTTGCTGTTTGCGAGAGCTTGCGCGGGCAGGGTGCCGCCTACGTCGGCATTCGGCAGATGCGCAACTCTCTAGCCGATGGCGTTGACCATAGCGCGTAGGATGTTGCGGCGGCTCAAGGCCCCCACGAGCTTGCCGTTGAGCGTGACCGGCACCTTCTTGATGTGCTTGCCGGCCAAGACGCCGCAGGCGACGTCGATGGGCGTGTCGGCCTCGACGGAGATGACGCGCTTGGTCGCAAGCTCCATGACGTTGAGCTTTGCCAGGTTCTCCAAGCGCGAGGCGATGTCTTCCTCGTCTGCCATAGAGAGGCTGAAGCCGCTCGTCGCCATCGAGACGTTGAAGTCGGCGCGTGCGAGATAGCGGATCGCGTCGCCGTCGGTGACGTAGCCCACCAGCTTGCCGTGCTCGTCGATGACGGAGACGCCGCTCGTGTTGGTAGCCGCGATGGTGTCGATCACGTCGCGCATGGTCGCCGTGTCTGGCACGGTCGCCGCGTTGTGGTTCATGACGTCGGCGAGCTCGAAGCCGGCCAGAGCGCCCTTGGCAGCCTGAGCAAACGCCGGGCCGGCCTGCGGGTCGAGCAGGGCGTCGTTCTTCACGGCAGCGTCCATGCGCTCTTGCGGGGTGCCAGCCGCGCCCGCGCCCGTCGCCGCAGCCGCAACGCTACCAGCAGCCTGCTTCTTATCGCGTGCCATCGTCACGATGAGGATGGCTGCGATGACGGCCAGGATGATGACAACGATGAACGCTGCGTGGTAGCCCCCGAAGAGCTGCTGCGCTTGGTCGGCGCTCACGCTGCCGCCGGATACTGCGCTCGACACGGTTACGAGCAGCGCGATGCCAAAGCTCGCTGCCACCTGGTTGATGGTGTTGGACGTGGATTGCGCATGCTGGATCGCCTCGTTAGGTAGGGAGTTGACGCTCCAGGTGTTGAGCGGCGTCATCGTGAACTGCATGCCGATCACCAGCAGGCCGTAGACGACGGCTACAGCGGCGATGGGGGAGTCGATGGCCAGCAGGTTGAAGCCGGCCGCGCCCAAAACGACGATGACGGTGCCGATGATGACCGGCAGGCGCACGCCGCGCTTGTCGAAGATGCGCCCGGAGACCAGGCCCGCGAACGCGCTGATGGCGGCGCCGGGCAGCAGCGTCAGGCCGCTGATGGTCGCGCTCTCGCCCAGGGCGCCCTGGATGTAGAGCGGCATGACGGTACCCACGCCCATGACCGTGGCTTGGAACACGGCCACGCAGATGACGGCCGTGCGGTAGTTGCGCGTCTTGAGGATGTCAACGCGCAGCATCGGCTGCTCAAGGCGCAGCTGGCGCACCGCGTAGATGCCCAGCAGTACCACGCCCGCAATGATGAGGCCGATGTTGAGCGCGAGGTTGATGCTCGAGCTCAGGCTGGAAAGGCCGTAGAGCAGGCAGATGAGGCCGATGGTGGACAGCAGAAACGACGCCACGTCGAAGCACGAGCGCTTGAAATCGCCGTAGGGTTTCACGGCCTTGAGCGCGTAGAGCACGACGAGCACGGCGCACGCGGCCACGATGGCGAAGATCGCGCGCCAGCCCACGGTGTCCACCAGCACGCCGGAAAGGGACGGGCCGATGGTGGGCGCGAAGCCGATGATGAGGCCGATGGCACCCATCGCTCCGCCGCGCTTCTCACGCGGGATGATGAGCAGAATGACGCTGAACACCATGGGCATCACGAAGCCCGTGGCACAGGCCTGCAGCACACGGCCCAGAAGCAGTAGCCCGAAGACGGGCGACACGGCCGAGACGATGCTGCCCACGGCGAAGATCGTCATGCCGCCGATGAACAGCTTGCGTGTGTTGAAGCGCCCCATGAGAAACGCCGCCAACGGGATGACCACGGCCTCGGTGAGCGAGTAACCGGAGCTCAGCCATTGAACGGTGGTGGCCGAGACACCCATGTCGGACATGATCGCCGGCAGCGCCGAGGTCAAAAGCATCGCGTTGAGCACGGCGATGAAGGTGCCCACCAATAGCACGCCGATCATGTGCCGTTTCTCTTTCTCGATCCCTATATCCATAGATCCTCCTTCTCTGTTAGACGGTCAAAGATCCGCCAACGCCCGGTAGCACGCGCGCGACTGTGGCGGCGGCTGATGACCGTATATTCGATTGATAATTGTCATTTGATAGGGTAGATGAATCAATTGACAAATATCAACAAAAGTCACAAAATCGTTGAAGAACGCGACGAGCCGCTGCCGTGAACGGCGGTCTGTAAGGAGTCCTTATGGCAGATGACCAAAAAGCCTTGTTCGCCTATACGGCCGAGCGTGAGAAGCTCGTCCCGGAGGAGGCCGTTCTGGATGCGGCTATCGCTCTTGACGCTCTGGTGCGCAAGACGGTCATGCGCGAGCGCGAAGGACTATCCAAGGTACAGACGGATATCGTGATGAGCTTGGCGCTCTTCGGGGCGTCGAGTATGACGGAGCTCTCACAGCGGCTCGCGGTCTCCAAGGAGCACATCAGCCGTGCGGTTTCGGGGCTTTGCGATAAGGGCTACGTCTCGAAGCATCGCAGCGAGGAGAACTTCCGCGTGGTGGTGGCCCAACTCACCGATGGCGGCTCGAAGCTCTCGACTGCGATCCGCTTGGCAGCGCTGGAGGCTTTGCAACTCTCGCTTGCAGGCCTTTGCGCCCAAGACAGAGACGAGCTCATCGCCCTCACACGACGTTGCGCTCAGCTTCTGGGTAAGCTCGACATCCACTAGTACCGCAGTGAGGCCCTTTGCTGCTTGAAATAATTATTGAGAAAGATTCCTAATAAGTATTTACAAAGCGCAATCTGCTGCGCATAATCGTCTCGTGAGGTTGTTGGAGCAACCTTGCGTTACGAGAGATCACCTATGCGCATGTGAGGAGAAACCCATGAAGTTCATTTGCCCCGTTTGCGGTTATGTCGAGGAGTACGACGGCGATACCCTGCCCGCAGATTACGTCTGCCCCATGTGCAAGGTTCCCGGCTCTAAGTTCAAGAAGGTCGAGGAGGAGGGCGACGCAGAGCTGCAGTGGCCCAGCGAGCACGTCATCGGCATCGCTACTTTGGAAGGCGTCCCCGCAGAGATCTACGACTTCTGCATGAGCCAGTACAACGGCGAGTGCTCCGAGGCCGGCATGTACCTGGCCATGGCGCGCGTCGCCTACCGCGAGGGCTACCCGGAGGTGGGTGCGTACTTCGAGACCGCTGCTTGGGAGGAGGCAGGCCACGCTGCCCGTTATGCGGAGTTCGTCGGCGGCGACATCGTGTCTGACTCCACCGAGGAGAACCTCCGTCGTCGCGTTGCGGCAGAAAGCGGCGCCTGCGTTGCCAAGACGGATGCCGCCAAGCAGTGCAAGGCGCTCAACCTCGACGCGCTGCATGACTCCATCCACGAGATGGCTCGCGACGAGGCACGCCACGGCAAGGCGTTTCTCTCGCTGCTCAAGCGCTACTTTGGCTAAACTGTAGCAACTCAGATACACGTGACTTAAGGCGGCTGTCATCTGACAGCCGCCTTTCTCGCTATAAGGAGCCCTATGGATACCGACCAGGCCAAAGCCCTGCTGCCGCAGTTCTTCACCGACCAGATCGCCTTGGATTACTGCGCTGCCGATGTCGAGCGCATCGTCGCAGGCATCGCCTCGCAGCGCAAGACCACCCTGCGCGCCAACGCTTCGCTGTCCTCGCGCGACGAGGTCGCTGCCGCTTTGGACGAGGCGGGCATAGCGCATATGCCCGTGCCCTGGTATGGCGACGCCTTCATCCTCGACGCCGCCAGCCCCAAAGACCTTTGGGAGCTGCCTGTCTATACAAGCGGCAAGCTGTACTTGCAAAGCCTCTCGTCGATGATCCCCGCGCTTATCGTCGACCCGCATCCCGGCGATGAGATCTGCGACATGTGCGCCGCTCCCGGAGGCAAGACAACCCAGATGTCAGCGCTGGGCGGCAAGGGCTGCTATATCACGGCATGCGAGATGAACGCCCCGCGCGCAGAGAAGCTCGAGTACAACCTCTCCAAGCAGGGCTCGCGCGGAGTCAACGTTATGCGCTGCGATGCGCGAAACCTCGACAGCTTCCTGATGTTTGGCAAGGTGCTCCTCGATGCCCCTTGCTCTGGAAGCGGCACGGTCTTTTCCGGCGACCCCAAGCTCGACAAGCGCTTCAACCCCGGTCTGCTCGCCAAGTGCCGCAAGCAGCAGGCAAGGCTTCTGGCCAAGGCCCTGCAGGTGGTAAAGCCCGGTGGCAGCCTCGTCTACTCCACCTGCTCGGTTCTCAAATGCGAGAACGAGGGCCAGGTGACCGCTGCGCTCGAGCGGCTCGGCCGTCGTGCAGCCAACTACCGCATCGAGCCGATCGAGCTTGAGGGAGGGGAGGATATCCCCACGCTGCCCTCGAAGATCGACGGGGCCCTCACCGTGTGTCCCACCGGCCTCTACGAGGGCTTCTTCGCCTGCAAGATCGTACGCGACAGGTAGCGCGAAGCCGCTTGCGTCAAACCGCTTGCAAAGCTGTGTCGTGCCTGCACTCGCTAAAACGCAAGGCCCGCAAGCGCGCTTCTTGTGCTTATATGGAGTACTTAAGCGTCCCTACCCCTGCAAAGGAGCAAGCTGGAGCCGATGAAGAAAGCCCTCAAGATCATCTTGGTCGCCGTGTTGGCGGTTGCCCTCGTCGTGGGCGCCTACCTGGCCTACATGATGCTCACCTACAGCCGCATCCCCGACAACCAGGCCCTCGAGGTGTCGAACAACCAAAGCGCGCAGCTCGAGTGCGGCAGGGAGTACACGGCGCTCACCTACAACATCGGATTCGGGGCCTATACGCCCGACTACACCTTCTTCATGGATACGGGCACGATGGACGACGGCACGCCCACGCAGGGGTCGAGTTCCTGGGCGGCGAGCAAGGAGAGCGTCGAGACCTGCATCCGTGGCGACATAGAGCTCATCCGCGATATAGACCCCGACTTCGCCTTGCTGCAGGAGGTCGATACGGATTCGACGCGCTCTTATCATGTGAACCAGGTGCAGATGATCGAGGGCGCCTTTGCCGATAAGGCGAGCGTCCAAGCCGTCGACTACCACAGCTCTTTCCTGTTCTACCCGGTCACGCAACCCCATGGCTTTGCGAACTCGTCGCTTCTCACACTCTCCGACGCTCAGGTAAGCGATGCCGTGCGCAAGAGCTACCCGGTCGCAGACGACTTCTCTAAGTTCACCGACCTCGACCGCTGCTTCAGCGTGAGCCGCATCCCCGTCAAGGGCTCGGATAAGGAGCTCGTCCTCATCAACAGCCATATGTCAGCTTACGACGAGGGCGGGACCATCCGCAGAGAGCAGCTCGAGACCATCTGCAGCTTTCTTGAGGACGAGGCAAACAAGGGCAACTACGTGATCATGGGTGGGGACTTCAACCACGCTCTGTGCGATTCTGCAGAGCTCTACCCCTCCAAACAGCAGCAACCCGATTGGGTGGCGACCTTCGACGACAGCGACCTGCCCCAGGGTTTCAGCGTCGTGCGCGCAGACAACCTGGAAGAGGTCGCCACGTGCCGCGGCGCTGATATCGTCTACGAGCCGGGTGTGGACTACACTGTCACCGTCGACGGCTTCATCGTGAGCGACAACGTCAAGGCGACGGCCCAAAACATCGACAACGGCTTCGAGTTCTCCGACCACAACCCCGTCAAGCTCACCTTCGAGCTCGAAGATTAGATATGGGGCGCCTGCGCCTCCGTTAGGGGACGGGGGCTGCCGTCATCGCGAAATGCATCAATCGAAAGGAAGGCCATGGCACGTGCCGTCGAGTTCCTCATGCAAGAAGACACCATCGTCGCCTTCGACATCGACGGCGTCTTGGCACCATACGAGTTCACGCCGCGCTGCCACAGCGTCATCGACGACGACGAGTGGTTCGAGCTGGTACGTACGGGCGACCCCTACGGCAAGCTGCCGCCCGTCCAGCTCATCCAGCGCATGATCGCCCAGAAGGGCGCCGATGATGTCTACGTGGTGAGTGTCTCGAGCCCGGAGGAGTATTTGGGCAAGCAGCGCTTCGTGACTGCCAACTACGCCGTCGACCCAAGCCATATCCGTTTCGTGCCAAGCAAGGACCAAAAGCTTTGCGCCCTGCGACAGATCGCGGCAGAGCGCGGGGTGGAGGAAGCCCAAGTCGCCATCGTCGAGGACACCGTCAAGACCCTCGATGTGATCGCGCGGGCGAGCAGCTTTGCCACCATCCATGTGAGCAGTCTTTTCGCCTTTGACGAGTAGCCGCACCTCGCAGCATGTCCCGAGCGCTGCCCGGCGCGCGGTTTTCTGGCAGAATAAGCGGGTTTGAGAAACTGTATGCCCCTCGAGTCTTTATGGAGCAAAGCACATGGCAGAGTTCATCTATCAGATTCAGCAAGCGCGCAAGGCGCACGGCGACAAGGTCATTTTGGACGACGTGACGCTGGCGTTCTACCCGGGTGCCAAGATCGGCGTCGTGGGCCCCAACGGCATGGG
>CAVCDT010000083.1:0-4626 GCA_963600995.1 Akkermansia muciniphila
GCCCCGTCCTTATAGTTGCAGACATAGGAATAATCGGTCTTCATGTAGCTGAAGGGAAGGTTGCCCCAGTCGATGTCCTTTTTTGCCACAAAAATCATCTCCTTGCTAAGCGCGCGAGATCCGCGCACGCGTTCAGATCGGTACATGGTACTCCTATCGATTGTTTCGGAGCAGTTAATTGTGCGCTCTAGCGGCCGTGCGGCATAAGGACACGGCAAAGGCCTCTCGCTGGCAAGACGCCGCTTTTATGCGCGCGGATGCGCGTGCAGGTACTCCTCGCGGATATGGCTGATGTCCACATGCGTGTAGATCTGCGTGGTGGATATATCCGCATGCCCCAGCATCTCCTGCAGCATGCGCAGGTCGGCGCCGCCTTGCAGCATATGCGTGGCGAAGCTATGCCGCAGGGTATGGGGATGTAGGCCCTCTATGCCCACCTTGCGCCCATATGCCTCGACGATGCTCATCACGCTGCGGCGCGTGAGGCGCCCGCCGCGCTTGTTGAGGAACACGGCCTCGCTATCCTGCGGCCTGGCAACGGTCGAGGTCTTAAGCAGCGGGCGCGCGTCGCGGATATAGGTGCCGAGCATCCGCGCCGCCTGCCCTGCGATAGGCAAGACGCGCTCCTTGCTCCCCTTTCCGCGCACGCGCACGAGCCCCTCCTCCATGAGCAGGTTGCAAAAACCGAGGCCGGTAAGCTCGCTCACGCGCAAGCCCAAGCCGTAGAGCAGCTCGAGCATCGCATGGTCGCGCACTCCCAACGGCGTATCGGGGAACTCCTGGTCGAGCAGATCCTGCATCTGCTCGATGGAGATGACATCGGGCAAGGTCGACGCCGCCTTGGGCAGCGCCACCGAGCTTATGGGATCGACTTGGGTTATGTCCTCGGCCACGCAGAAGCGATGGAACCCCTTGGCGGCCGCGATATGGCGCTCGACGCTCGAAGGCGCATAGGCGCGGTTGCGCAGGTCCTCGATGTAATCCGTGATCATCTCGCGGCGGACGTCATCGTAAGCATCCACCCCGCACGCGTGCAGAAACGACAGGTAATCCTCGAGGTCGAGCGCATACGACGACACCGTCGCCGCAGAAAGCCCCCTCTCTGCAGAGAGATAGACCAGATAGTCGTCCAGGTCTTGCGCATAAGGGCCCAAGTCGACGACAGTATGTCGTTTGATCTCGCGCGCCACGGATATGCTCTCCCGCAAGCCTACTTGGCAGCGGCGACAGCCAGGGCATAGGCCATGCGGGCGCTGTCCTCGAGGTCTTTGACCTTGAGGCACTCGCTTACAGCATGGAAGTTGGTCATGCCCGTGGCGACCACGCACGGCGACACGCCCATGCCCGTGTAGATGTTGGCGTCGCTGCCGCCGGCGGATACCTCCGTCCAGAAAGGCAGGCCGCACATATCCGCAGCCTCTTTGACGAGCTGCACGGCAATGTCGTCCTCGCCCAGAAGGAAGCCGTCGTACTCGAGCTCCCATCGCTGCTCGACGCGTGCGCCCTCGGCTGCGGCGCCGTCTTCCAAACAGCGCATCATCGCCTCTTTGTTGGACTCGCACACCTCGCGCACCACAGCGCGGCACTCGCCGGTCACATGACAGGCGTCGGGGATGACGTTGTTGGCGCTGCCGCCGGCGATGGTGCCGATATTTGTTGCGGCGTTGGGGGCCACGGCACCCAGGCAGCCGCGCTCGCGCATGAGGGCGACGGCTTTGGACGCAGCGGCGATGGCATGGATGCCGTCTTGCGGAGCGCAGCCCGCATGGCTCGCCTTGCCGATGAAATCCGCCTCGAAGGTATAGTGGTAGGGCGCGCCCACCGTCACACCGCCGGGGTTGCCGTCCATATCGAAGACGAAGCAGGGCTCGCCCGGCTCGTAGCTGCCGGCATCGAGCGCCTTGGCCCCCAGACAGCCCACCTCCTCTTGCACGGTGAGGATGATCTTGACCGTGGCATAAGGCTCGCTGCCGCCTGCCAGGCAGCGCACTGCCTCGATGACGGCCGCAACGCCAACCTTGTCGTCGCCTCCCAAGACGGTGGTGCCGTCCGTATGGATGAGGCCGTCTGTGATGATGGGCTCAACACCGCAGCAGGGGGGCACGCAATCCATATGCGCGGTGAATATCACCGACCCGGCCGCCGTGCCCGCAAGCGTCGCCACGAGGTTGCCCGTATCGCTTCCAGCTTTAAGGCCGCCGTTGTCGAAAGCCACCTCGCACCCGGCTGCGCGCAAAGCGTCCGCGCAGTACGCAGCCACCGCTGCCTCGTGTTTGGAAGGGCTGTCGATGCGGACGAGGTCCAAGAAGGTGTCGAGCACGCGCTGCGGGTCCATGGTTGCTCCTGTCGTGAAAGTAGGCCGTTTGGACTATAGGTTAGCGCAGCAATGTGAACGCGCGGTTATCTGCCGCTCACTTTTTAGAGCAAGCGCGCTTGCGGCTGTTATCATGGCCAGATACGACTTATCCACATGAAGGGAGCCGCCACATGCGCGTTGGTTTCGACAACGACAAGTACATCACCCTGCAAGCGGATCGCATCAAAGAGCGCATCCAGCAGTTTGGAGGAAAGCTCTACCTCGAGTTCGGCGGCAAGCTCTTCGACGACTACCACGCAAGCCGCGTGCTCCCCGGCTTCAAGCCGGATGCAAAGATCTCCATGCTCAAGAGCATGTCCGACCAAGTGGAGATCGTCATCGCCGTCAACGCCAACCATATCGAGCAGAGCAAGGTACGCGGCGATTTGGGCATCACCTACGACGACGAGGTCTTGCGCCTGATGGATATCTTCGAGCACCTGGGCTTCTACGTGGGAAGCGTCGTCATCACCCAATACGCCGGCCAGCCGGGCGCGGACGCCTTCTGCCAGCGCCTCGACCAGCTCGGAGTCTCCTGGTACCTGCACTACCCCATCGCCGGGTACCCGCATGACATCACCCACATCGTCTCCGACGACGGCTACGGCAAGAACCAGTACATAGAGACGAGCCGCCCTCTGGTAGTTGTCACGGCCCCCGGCCCCGGCTCCGGCAAGATGGCCACGTGCCTGTCGCAGCTCTACCAAGAGCACCAGCGCGGCGTGAAGGCCGGCTACAGCAAGTACGAGACCTTCCCCATCTGGAATCTTTCCCTCGACCACCCCGTCAACATCGCCTACGAGGCCGCAACGGTCGACTTGGACGACGCCAACATCATCGACCCCTGGCATCTAGCCGCCTACGGCGAGACCACGGTCAACTACAACCGCGATGTCGAGATATTCCCCGTGCTCAAGGCCATGATGGAGAAGATCATGGGGCAAAGCCCCTACCAGTCCCCCACGGACATGGGCGTCAACATGGCAGGGTTCGGGATCGTAGACGACGACGCCTGCCGCGAGGCATCCAAGGCAGAGATCGCGCGCCGCTACTTCGCGAGCGCCGTCAAGGTCAAGCGCACGGGCCTGGGGCAGGATGAAGTCGACCGCCTCGAGATCATCATGCGCAAGGTGGGCATCGACGCAGACTACCTGCCCGCACGCAAGGCCGCCTTGGCCAAGGCGGAGGAGACCGGCCAGCCGGCGGCAGCGCTCGTCATGCCCGACGGCAGCGTGGTCACCGGCAAGACCTCTGCCTTGTTAGGGGCCGCGAGCAGCCTGCTCATCAACGCAGGCAAGGCCGCCGCAGGGGTCGACCGCGAGACCTGGATCATCGCCGACGAAGCCCTCGAGCCCATCTGCGCGCTCAAGACGGGCGTGCTCCACGGCCGCAACCCGCGCCTGCACCCCAACGAGATGCTCATCGCCCTATCCATCTCGAGCGCAGACAACGATCTTGCCGATAAGGTCATCAAATCGCTCGACAAGCTCAAGGGCTGCGACGCGTTCTTCAGCAGCATCATCTCGGAGACCGACGAGCGCCTCTACAAGACGCTGGGGATCAACGTGAGCTGCGAGCCCTGCTACGAGAGCGGCAGGCGTTTCAACCGCTAGGAAGCACGCGCTCAGATACATCGCAGATCAAAGCGGCTACCCTCCAAGGGCGGTCGCTTTTTTGCGCCCTCAACGCCCGAACTCGGGAAATATCATGCGAAATCGCAGGTTATTTGCGCTTTTCTAATGCGCGAGATACACATAAAATGAACTAGTTGTTGAGGACAACTAGCCGTTCTTTGAGTATAGGGGGAAAGATGGCAACCGCACAGCTGCCCAAGTATTTCGTGAACTACGTGAAAGAGACCTTGGGCGTTAAAAACCTCGAAGTCGCAGCGCTCGAGGACGAGGGCCTCACGCATGCGCAAAAGTACGACGCACTCTTCGAGGCAGCGAAAGAGGAGATCGCAAACCCGACGCCAGCACCTGAGCCCGTCGCCTACGCGCAACCCGCCCAGGAGCAAGCCGCATACGAGGAGCCCGCTGCAGAGGAACCCGTCTACGCAGAGCCTGCAGTCGAGGAGCCCGTCTACGAGCAGCCTGTTGCAGAGGAGCCTGCCACCCAGCAAGCTGCCGCAGCATCGGTTGCAAGCTACCAAGATGATTCCATGAGCGATGGCCAGACGGCGCGCGACTTCCACGAGGAGCACATGCACACCGTCCGCCTGCAGCAGCAGGGCATCACGGAGGAGGAGCTCGCGCAGCGAGTGGCCGCCC
>CAVCDT010000083.1:4647-9392 GCA_963600995.1 Akkermansia muciniphila
AGCTTCCCGCGAAGGCCGAGCCCGCGGCAGCGGAGTCCGAGCCCGCAGCGACCGCTGCAGCCGCTCCCGCCGACGACCCGATGTCCGTGGGCCAGACCGCCCGCGACTTCCACGAGTCCCACATGCACGACGCTCGACTGCAGCAGCAGGGCATCACGGAGGACGAGCTCGCCGCCAAGGTCGCAAGCTTGATCGCGGCATTCAACAAAGCCGCATAGGGTCCAAACACAACACAAGACTTCTCAACAGCAAAGCGGGCCTGCCTCACAGAGGCAGGCCCGCTTTCCCATTCCCGTTATCATCGGCAGGACATGCCGCGGGCCAAACACCCGCAAGCAAGGCTAACAATGCGTCAGCTTGCGCTTGACGGCCTCGGCCATGCGCGTGATCTCATCCACATGGAGCAGACGGCACCCAACCCAGATGATCGAGAGGCCGACGACACCCGTGATGCACAGCGCGACGAGGCTACCCACAGCCGTCCCCGTTGCCAGCAAGCCGTCGAGAGCGCGCGAGAGCACGAAAGCCGCAGCGCCGCCCACCAAGCTCGCAAGCGAGACCTTAGCCACGCTGGGGACGATCCCATGCACCGATAGCGAGCTCATGCGCCTTTGCAGCACGGTGAGCAGCGTCAAGAGCATCAGCGTGTAGAAGCAGATGTCGCCCAAGGCGATGCCAATGAGCCCAAAACCCGTAAAGCCGCCCAGGGGCACCACGCCCGTGAACACCACGTAGAAGCACACCTGGAAGCAGGTGAGGACGGCGTTGCAGATGGCAACCGTCTTCATGTCCTTGAGCGCGCTGAAGACGCGGTAGACGAACATGTACGCGGCATAGATGGGGAGATTTACCGCCCAGCCCATGAGCAAGGTGGCGATGGGCGCGATATCGTCTGCACCAAAGCGCCCAGCAGAGTACAGGCCGATGAGCTCGTAGGCACACGAGAAGAGCATCGCCGCCATGGGGATGATGAGCATGAGCGTCGTGGACAGCCCGGCGAGCATATGCTCCCTGAAGCGCGCTCGGTCCTTGCGCGACACGGCATCGCTCATCTCGGTGAACATCGCCGTAGAAAGCGCCACACCCAAGACCCCGTAGGGGAACTGGTACCACATCCAGGCATAGCTGATGGAGGAGGGCCCGTTAGAAGCCACATGGAGCGCGCAGCTGTTCATGATCGACAGGCTCACAAGGTTGATGGCCGTGCAGGCGATGGCGGGCAGCGCGAGCTTGATCGTATCCTTGAAGCCCTCGCCGTTGAAGTCGATGATGAAGCGGAACCTGATACCCGTCTTGAGCAGGGCCGGGATCTGCACGAAGGCCATAACGGCGATGGAGAGAAGCATCGTGACGCCCAGCCAGGTGGTACCCGCCTGGAGATCGACATCAGAGATGAAGGGATAGGCAAAGAAGCCGATGATGGCGATGATGTTCATGAAGACGGAGCTGATAGCCGGCCAGAAGAACTCGCGCTCTGCGTTGAGGATGCCGGAGAACACGGCGCTCGCGCCGTAGAAGACGATCTCGAAGGCCAAGAACCTGAAGAACCACACAGCGGCAGATACTGTCTCGTCGCTTGCCGACGAGAACAGGCTTTGCGTCACGATCACCTGGGGCGCGAAGATGCTCGCGAGCAAGGCGATGAGCCCCAGAAACACCATGGCGATGCTAAGGAGATTAGAGGCGTAGTCGCTCGAGGCCTTGGTGCCGCGCTGGTTGCGCTGCTGCAGGTAGATAGGCAGAAACGCCGTCGAGAGCACGCCTCCGGCTACGAGCTCGTAGATCATGTTGGGAAGGTTGTTCGCCAACGAGAAGCCAGCGGCCATGACCGTGTTGCCCAAGGCGAAAGCCATGGCCCACGTGCGCACGAAGCCCGTGGCCCGGCTCACGAGCGTGCATAGGCTCATCACCGCCGTCGACTTGGCGACCGCCTTGCGCGTCTCGAGTTTCTCTTGGGCATTGTCTGCAGCGGCATCCTGCTGCGTGTCTTTTCGAGTATCCATAGCGTTTGATTCTATAGCAGGCACGCGAGATGCCGCCCGAGGTTTGGCTCATCAACACCCATTGGACACAAAGCGCGGCGCGCAAGCCCATTACCAGCAAAGGGAAGGGGCGGCAAGTCAAGAGCTGCCGCCCCTTTGCTGCTGCCCCCTACAGCGCCCCTAGCGCGGCTTGACCGCGTTGATGCACACGGCGGAGAAGGTCACGTCCTCGTCGCTTTGCGCAACGGCGACATGCTCGCTTGCCACGTAGCCGCGATCGGGCGCGACCTCGTAGGAGTCTATAACCTGCGGATCCGCAAAGCCCGCAGCGGCGAGCATGCCGTAGAGCTCCTCTTTGGTCCTGCCCGCCTGGACGGAGTTGCCCATCTTGCGTGCCGCCTCCACAACGGCCTCGTCGCGCTCCTTATCCGCGAATATCGTCTCGCAGATGAGCGTGCCGCCCGGCTTGAGCACGCGGAAGAACTCCGCCAGGGCCGCCTGCTGGTCGCACAGGAGCGTCATGACGTTGTTGATGTAGACCACGTCGACAGCGCAGTTGCCGATGCCGCCGCTCATGAGGTCCTCGGGATAGGCGACGTAGAACTCCATGTTGCTCGTCGTCAGGCCGTTGCGACGCAATGCCTTGGGCTCGCTCTCCTTGGCGTCTTGGATATACGCGGACGAGCTGTCGACGCCTATCGCGGTACCCGCAGCACCCACCTTGGCAGAGAGCTTGTAGACGCCCTTACCGCGGCGGCATTGGACGTCGAGCACCTTCTTGCCCGCCATGGGAACGTTGTCGATGATCATCTTGGACATGCTCGCGAAACCCCACTCGACCTCGCGGTCGTTGTAGTAGCGGTCGAGCTCCTGCGCGCTGGGCTTGGCTGCCGCGGTGCCTTGCTGCGCGCCAGATGCGGGCGCCTCTGTCCCGGCGGCGAGGGCCTCGTTGAGCGGCTTGGCAACGACGCTGCCGCTCGGGGTCACCCCGTAGGCGTTGCCGGCGCTCGTGCTCAAAGCTGCGACTGAGCCGTCGGTCACAGAGTGCGTCGCAGCGAAACCGCCGTCGTCGGCAAGAAGCTCGAGCTCCTCGATGCGGTTGGCGAGGCTCGTGCGCGAGGCATCGACCTCGAGCTGGTCGTTGTACTTGTAGAAGGCCTCGTTGCCATAGTGGGAGATGAACTGCGTCGTCGCGGCGCGCGTCGTGACCTCGGCCAGGAAGACGAGCATCTCTCGACTCTCGAACACATCGGCCACGAACTGGAAGGCGTTGGACATCTTGGCATCCGCATCGTCTACAAGCGGCTGGATCTTCGCGACCTCTTGGGTGTAGACGTCCTGCAGCGTCTCGAAGGCCTCAGGGCCGGATGTGGTCTTAGCCAGCGTGCAGGCAGACACCAAGGCGCGCAGAAAGGCGATCGACAGGCGCTCCTTGCGTATGTTCGCAGGAGACATCGTGTTAGCCTGCAGGGCGCGCGCAAGCGTCGCCTCCCTATCGCCCAAGCGCGCGATGAGCGTGTCGTCGATAGAGGCGCCGCCCGCTAGCTCGCCCTTGATCTCGCGCAGGACGTCGCGCGCGCTGATCACGATGTTCTCCTGGTCGAGCACCTTGGAGCACTCCCCTGCCAGCGCGTCGAGCAGCAGCCCCACCAGCGCGATGCGCTCGTCGAAGGCGGCTGCGCGCGCACGCGCGTAGACATCGGGGCTGGGGCTGCTCTCGAGTATGCGGCCCACCTGGTAGTCCGCGCGGTACTTGGTGAAGAGCGCGTAGTAGACGGAGAACTGGTCGGCGATATCCTCGTCGCGCAGGTACTGGGCGACGAGGTCGCGGTCGACGGGCTTATCCATGTCCTCGTACAAGGCGATGATCTGAGCCAGGTCCTCCCAGCCGCGGGCCGTGACGAAGGCCTTGCCGCCGCCTGCCTTTGACTCGACCTTGTAGAAGCAGTCGCGCTTGGCGTCGAGGAAGGTCGTCACCGCGGGATGGACGCCTTTGGCGCTGGCGTAGGCCTTCCAGACGGCGTAATCGGGCTCGACGTCGATCTGGCGCATGCGGTCGAGCGTGACGATGTCGAACTCGTGCACGGACCTGTTGTACTGCGGCGGATTGCCCGCGCAGACGATGACCCAGTCATCGGGGACCTTGTGCTTGCCGAAGGTCTTGTACTGCAGGAACTGCAGCATCGAGGGGTACAGCGTCTCGCTCACGCAGTTGATCTCATCAAGGAACAGGATGCCCGTCCTGCAGCCGCTTTGCTTGATGTAGTCGTAGACGCTCGCCACGATCTCGCTCATGGTGTACTCGCTGGCCTCGTACTCCATGCCGTCGAACTCGCGGTGCTCGATACGCGGCAGGCCCAAGGCGGACTGCCTCGTGTGATGCGTCATGGAGTAGGACACGATGCCGATCCCCAGCTCCTGGGCCACTTGCTCCATGATGGCCGTCTTGCCTATGCCGGGTGCGCCCACCATGAAGATCGGGCGCTGGTGCACCGGGGCGATGACGTACATCCCGGCGTCGTCCTTCTTGAGGTACGCCTCGACGGTGTCCTTGATCTGTTTTTTCGCAGATGCGATGTTCATGCGCTGCCTTCCTCCCTAGGTTGCCTGCAACCCCTAAGCGTTGTCCTTGAGCTGGCGGATGTTCTCCTCGTCGATGACCACCTTGATGGCCCAGGGCGGCACGGGCGGAAGCACGCGGTCGCCGTCGTCTAGGAAGACGAAGGCCGTATCGTAGTCCGGCGCCTTCTGCGGGAACTGCCC
>CAVCDT010000084.1:0-9355 GCA_963600995.1 Akkermansia muciniphila
GTCCTCGCTCCCGCAGGCGCTTCTCGCGCGATCTGCCTCGCATTCGCTCGGCCCGCCTGCGCGGCCTTACGTCAGGAAAGTCTTGCGCAGCTTGCGCTGCGCCAAGATACGTCGCGCCTGCCGGCGCGACCGGGCGAGCTAGCGGGCTTGCGCCCGCATCCGCTCGCCCCTACGCGCTCCTGCGATGTTTGCTTACCTGCAAAACGTCGTGAGCGCGGCTCGCTGTTTCAAACCCCCTATTGCGCCTTCTTCGCAAAGAACATGGTCGCCACAGAGACCGCGGCAGCGATGATGGCGAGCACTGCCCCCACAAAGCCGCAGGTGATGATGCCTGTGTTGGCGATCACCGCGCCGCCTACCGCGCTGCCAAAGGCGATGCCCACGTTAAAGGAGAGCGGCTCGATAGAGGTCGCCAGCGTGAGCGCCTTGGGGTGCTTGTCGCGTGCGATGCGCATGAAGAGCGTGATGCAGGCGATGCTGAACGAGTACATGAGCAGCGCCACCATGAAGACCAGGACCAGCGAAAACGGCATCGCGCCGCCCAATGCGGAGATTCCTGCTAGGACAAGTGCGATGGCGATGAAGATGAGCGGCAGCGCCTTCATCCCAAAGCGTGTGTCGATCCAACCGCCCAAGAGGTTCGACACCAGGCACACCGCACCGTAGAACATGAGCGTCGTCGACGCTGCGATGGTGTCCATGCCCAAAATCTGCTCGAAATAGGGCGTGATGAAGCTGTAGAAAACGTAGACGGCGCCCACGCCAAAGACGAAGATGAGCATTCCGAAGACGATGCAGGGTTCGCGCAGCAGGCCGATCTGCTCGCCAAAGGTGGATGGCTCGTCTGTGTTGCCGCTGCGCGGCATGAAGCAGATGAGCAATGCGCAGATTATCAGCGACAAGAAGAAGACGGCCCACATAGCGACGTGCCAGTTGAGCGTATCGGCCACGATCTTGCCCAGAGACGTCGAGACGATCATCGCGACGGAGTACGCCCCGTAGACGAGCGAGATGATGAACCCCATGCGCTTGGGGCCGACGAGCTCGGGGATATAGGTTGTCCCTACGGCGAGAAACGCGCCGCTGATCGCGCCCATGGCGATGCGCGCCGCAAGCAGGCAGCCAAACGTGGCAGATAGGGCCGATATCAGGTTGCCCAAGATGAAGACGGCGCTGTAGACCTTGAGCAGGGTATAGCGTTTGAACCGCCCGGTAGTGAGTGCGAGCACAGGCGTCATGATGGCATAGGGCAAGGCGAAGAGACTCACCAGCTGGCCCACGGCGGTAAGCGATACCTGCAGGCTCTGGGACAGCTCGGACTCTATGCCGATGATGATGAACTCGCTGCAGCCCAGAGAGAACCCCATCAGCACCAAGAGCACGACGCAAAACGTGGCGTGCTGCGGTTTGGCTTGCTGCTGGGTTTTAGGTGACGCTTGCATGGTCTCTCAAAGCTCCTTTATCGTGCGGACGCAAATTGTTAAAAAATAGCACTTTGGCTGCGTCGGGGCAAAAATTCTGCAGAGCGTATCAGTTCCCCGTATCGTTTCGTTTCCCTAAGAGCGAGTCTTACGGAAATGAAATCCCGTTCGTTTCCGTAAGAGCGCATTTTATGCTGCTTTTAGGCTCTGTGGTTCTTATGAGAGCGGCCGCTACTTGACTCTCCTTCGCGTCGAAACAAAAGCTTCACAGTGAACGCGCACCTATTGGCGCCGGCGAACAACTATCATGGGGTTTTGTGTAGAAACCCGAGCATAGCTACGAGAGGCGGGGCATATCAGATGCAAGCGCAGGATCAGCAGCCAGAGCAGCCGGCTGCAGGCGCCCAAGGCGCACTAGAGGCTGTGCCGCAGATGGATATCGAAGGGCTGCGCGCGTACTTTGCCCATGACGAGTTCGCGACCAAGTGCCTGGGCGCTCACCTCGACAGCTTCGAGCCGGGACGCGCCGTGGTCTCCATGCACCTCGACGACCGCCATCACAACGCCCAAGGCTTCGTGATGGGCGGCGTGGTCATGGCGCTTTGCGACTTCGCCCTGGCGGTGGTCGCCAACGCCAACCAGGTTCCCGGTTGCTCGGTCAACCACAGCTGCGACATCATGCGCCGTGTCAAGGGCGAGCGCCTCATCGCCACTGCTACTTGCTCCAAGCAGGGCCGCAGCCTGTGCTTTTACGAGATAAACGTCCATGACGAGCTCGAGACGCATATCGCGCGTATGAGCGCGACGGTTATGCGCACGCCCTATGTGGCGCCAAGCGGCAACTAGCGCGCGGGCTCTGTTTGGCTTTGAGAAGGGATTGGGATTATGAGGATTCTCGTTACCGGCGGCGCCGGGTTTATCGGCAGCCATACCGTGGTCGAGCTGCAGCAGGCCGGCCATGAGGCAGTGGTGTTCGACAACCTGTGCAACGCCAGCCCCGTGGTCATCGACCGCATCGAGGCCATCACAGGCACGCGTCCCGCGTTCATCGAGGGTGACATCCGCGACGAGGCGGCGCTCGACGATGCCTTTACGCGCTTTGCACCCATCGACTGCGTCATCCACTTCGCGGGCCTCAAGGCCGTGGGCGAGAGCGTCCAAAAGCCCCTCGAGTACTACGATAACAACGTTAACGGCACCTTGTGCTTGCTGCGCGCGATGCGCAGGGCCGGCTGCAAGAACATCGTCTTCTCTTCCAGCGCCACGGTGTACGGCACACCTGACGCGTGTCCTATTCCAGAGACCCAGCCCAAGCACCCGGCGACCAACCCCTACGGGCGCACCAAGGGTCAGATCGAGGACATCCTGGCCGATGTTCAGCATGCCGCCGGCGATTGGAACGTCGTCTTGCTGCGCTACTTCAACCCCATCGGCGCGCACGAGAGCGGCACGATGGGCGAGGACCCCACGGGCATCCCCAACAACCTCATGCCCTATATCACCCAGGTTGCCATCGGCAAGCTCGAGCAGCTGGGCGTCTTTGGCGACGACTACGACACGCCCGACGGCAGCGGCGTGCGCGACTACGTCCACGTGGTCGACCTCGCGCGCGGCCATGTCGCTGCGCTCAAGGCCATCAAGCCCCAGGGAGGCGTGAGCATCTACAACCTGGGCACGGGCAAGGGCACCTCTGTGCTCGAGCTGGTGCATGCCTTCGAGGAGGCGACGGGCGTTTCTATACCCTATGCCATAAAGGAGCGCCGTGCGGGAGACATCGCCGCCTGCTGGGCAGATTGCTCCAAAGCGCAGCGCGAGCTGGGGTGGAGCGCCCAATACGACATTAAGCGCATGTGCGCGGACAGCTGGCGCTGGCAGCAGGCCAATCCCAACGGCTACCGCGACGCGCGTTAGGGGCAAGAGGGTGCGCGTTGCAGCGGGTCGGACTGCCCTCGTTGGTTCTCGTGTTACGAACCTGCGGCTAGCCGTCTTGCTGTGACGCCCGATCTGTCCTGTTCTTGCGCGACCTGTCACCCGCCTGTCACGGTGCCTTAACGCTTGCTTACGATTTGGCGTTGATTGGGGATGCGTCCATGCCTGCGTGCGCCCGGTAGTTATAATCGACAGGCACTTAGGCAAGCTGAGGGCCGCTTCGCTCTGATGTGCCAGCTGTCTTAGCTTGGCTTGCCGCCCAATCTATGACGACCCTTTTGGAGGACCGTAGCTTTGATCCGCGTTGCCGCTTTTGACCTGGATGGGACCGTGCTCGACGGCGAGTCGCCCTTCATCCTCACGCGCCGCCTGCTGCTGCATCGTGACCTCAAGCTCCGCAACGGCCTCAAGATGGGCATCTGGGGTCTCAAGTACCGCCTGCGCCTGCCGCAGCGCGAGGCCACCCCGCGCGAGCTGCTCTTCACCGCCTTCGCGGGCGAGAAGGTCGACGATGTGGACGCCCGCATCATGGAGGTCTACGACAAGCACATCGCCAAGCGCATACGCCCGGGCGCGCGCCGCGAGGTCGCATCCGTCAAGACCCAGGGCATGGTGCCCATTTTGGCCAGCGCATCCTTCAAGCCGATGACGGACGCCATTGTTGAGGAGCTCGGGTTCGAGGGCCAGGTCTCCACTGTCATGGAGGAGGTCGACGGCCGCTACACCGCCAAGGTCGTGGGAGAGCCCGTGCAGGGCATCGTCAAGCTGCGCCAGCTGCAGGGCTATTGCGACGGGCGCTTTGGCGTGGGCAACTGGGTGCTCGAGCGCGCCTACAGCGACCATTACAGCGACCTGCCCATGCTCCAGCATGCGCGCCATGCCGTCATCACAGACCCGGACGGCATCCTCAAGAAGGTTGCGCGCGTCTGCCGCTGGGAAGTCGCCGATTGGGACTAGCGCCCTGCATCGGCGCTAGCCTCTTACGCCTCTATGCACGCAGACCTCGAAAAGCTTAAAGCGACTGTTTGGGAGCAGGGCCGTGCCTTGTACCGCGACCTGCCCTGGCGCAACACGCGCGACCCCTATGCCATCTGGATCAGCGAGGTCATGCTGCAACAGACGCAGGTGAGCCGCGTTGACGGACGCTGGCAGCATTGGCTCGAGCGCTTTGGCGATGTCGAGGCACTTGTGCGCGCCCCGCTAGCAGACGTCTTGGGCGAATGGCAGGGGATGGGCTACAACAGCCGCGCCAAGCGCCTGCAGCTGTGCGCCCAGCAGGTGATGGGGCTCTACGGCGGCAGCCTGCCGCGCGATTACGATGCTCTTTTGGCCTTGCCGGGCATAGGGCCTGCCACGGCGGCGGGCATCAGGGCCTTCGCCTTTGACGAGCCAGGCGTCTATCTCGAGACCAACGTCCGCACTGTTTTCATCCACGAGCTCTTCGCCGGGCGCGACAAGGTGGACGATAAGGAGCTCGTCCCGCTGGTGAGGGAGGCTTGCCCTGCAGCTGGCGAGGATGTGCGCGGCTGGTACTACGCGCTGCTCGATTACGGTGCCTACCTCAAGAGGACCTGCCCCAATCCCTCGCGCCGCAGCAAGCAGCACACGCGCCAGAGTGCCTTCGAGGGGAGCCATCGCCAGAAGCGTGCCTTCATCCTGCGCTGTGTGCTCGACGGCCCCAAGGACGCCTCGAGCTTGGCTGCGAACTTGGACGCCTTCGAGCAATCCGCCGGGCGCGAGCCCGCAAGCCGCGACGAGCTTGCCGCTATCCTGGCCCAACTCGAGCGCGAGCAGATGATCGAGTGCTCACCCGAGGGCCTCTGGCAGGTTGCCGGCGTGTAAGAGGCGGGTATATCGGCTGTACGGATAATCAACTACAATACCCTCTTGCACTTGCAAAACGACCATCGTCTGAGGAGCAACGCCATGACCCGCAAACCCACCGTCGCCTTCCTAGGGCCTGCCGGAACCTGGACGCATCAGGCGGTGCGCACCTTTGCGCAGCGCGGACAGCTTGCGGAGGATTTTGGCGAGCTCATGTGCGAGAACATGGGCGAGGTCTTCGAGGCGGTCGACCGCGGGCTTGCAGATTACGGCGTGGTGCCCATCGAGAACTCGCTCGAGGGCCCGGTCACGACAACGCTCGACGCCTTCGCCTTCACCTCGCGCGCAGAGATCCTGGGCGAGTGCGTGCTCGACATCCATCAGGCACTCATCTTGGCACCCGGCGCCGCCCTCGACGACGTCGAGACTGTGGCGAGCCATCCGCAGGGCGTGGGACAGTGTCGCCGCTGGCTGCACCAGAACCTTCCCGGCCGCCAGACGCGCATGGCTACGAGCACTGCGGCTGCCGCCCAGATGGCCGCTGCCGATAAGAGCATCGCCGCCATCGCCAATCCACTCGCCGCAGAGCTCTGCGGCGGCGTCGTCTATGAGGAGGCCATCGAGGACCACCTCACGAGCCAGACGCGCTTCGTGCTTATCGGCAACGGAGAGGTCGCCCGCACGGGCGCAGGCAAGACCACGCTCGCGCTGTTTATGCGCGCAGACCGCTCCGGCGAGCTCAACATGATCCTGTCCGAGTTCACCTACGCGCAGGTCAACATGACGATGATCCAGAGCCGCCCTACCAAGCGCGAGCTGGGCGACTACATGTTCTTCGTAGAGATCGAGGGCTACGCGGACGACCCCAACGTGCGCATGGCGCTCGACTGCCTGCGCCTCAAGCTGCGCCAGGTGAAGGTCATCGGCTCCTACCCGCGCGCTTAGTCTCATAAGGCTCAGGCTCCGCGTGGCTGCGTTGCGAGAGGGCTGCCGCGGCGCACGCCCTGCACGCCTGCGAGCCTGCCTGCAGCCCTGCTCACTTTGCTCGCGGCCTGCGTCTTCACAACATGCTCATGCGCTTCGTCTATAATCTCTTGACTATGCTTACTTGGTGGCACTATCTCATATTGTTCGTCGTGGCCTTCGCAGTGACTGTCGCTGCGGTCCCTGTGGTGCGCTCGTTTGCCATCCGCCACGGCGTCGTCGACCAGCCCGGCGCCCGCCGCGTCAACAAAGAGCCCATCCCGCGCCTGGGTGGCGTGGCGATGTACGCGGGCTTGCTCGCTGCCTTCGCGGTCGAGTACATCTTGGAGCTCGCGCATGTCTGGCCGGGTCCGTTCTCGCTTGCCCAGGGCAGCGGCGTGAGCATGGTGGGCGTCATCGTCGGCATCACCGTCATCGTGGCGGTGGGCGTCATCGACGACATCCAGTCCCTGCGCCCGGGCGTCAAGTTCGCGGGGCAGATCGTCGCGGCTATCATCATCGCCAGCTCAGGCGTTCTCATGAGCGGCTTCAAGATCCCCCTAAGCGACGGACGCGTGGTTTTGGGATGGCTATCCTACCCGGTCACGGTCATATACATCGTGGCCTTCGCCAACATCATCAACCTCATCGACGGGCTCGACGGCCTGGCTGCCGGCGTCACGGGCATCGGCGCGTGCGGCTTGTTCGCGCTCACGATAAGCCTCGTCCGCAACGACGCGTCGCTCGTGGCCGTGGTGCTCATCGCCATCTGCATCGCCTTCCTCTTCTACAACTTCCATCCGGCGAGCATCTTCATGGGGGATTCCGGATCCCTGCTCCTGGGTACGACGCTGGGCGTCATCAGCCTGATGGGTGCTACGCGCTTCTCGAGCATCACGGCGCTGGCCGTCCCCATCATGATCGCCGGCGTGCCTGTGATCGACACGGCGAGCGCCATCGTGCGCCGCACGCTCAACCACCAGCCTATCCAGCAGGCAGACCGCGGGCATGTTCACCACCGCCTGCTCGACCAGGGCTTCTCGCAGCGCAAGGCCGTCATCGTCATCTACCTGTGGACGGCGCTGCTCACGGTGGGCGGCTGCCTGGTGTGGAACCTGGGCGGCTTGGTCAAGTACTCCGTGCTCATCGTACTCTTCATCGCCAGTTCTTTCATCGTCTTCAAGCTCAAGCTCTTGGGCCCTGTGCTCGAGCACCATTACTTCCCCGATGCCTTCCGCCGCCCGGCGCCGGGTGCCACAGGCCCCATGCCGCCGGTAGCGGCCCCGGAGAAGCCTAAAGGCCCTGCTGCTCAAGCTGCAGATGCAGACGATGAGCGATAAGGGCCAGCTGCCTGCGGGGTCTGACGTGCCCCAGCAGCTTGCGGAGCCCTCTGCGCCCTCGCAACCCCAGGATGGGCAGCAGCACACTGCGTACACGCAAGCCCCCAGCATCCGCGAGCAGCTCAAGAGCGTCCCCGAGAAACCCGGGTGCTACTTGTGGAAGGACGCCGCAGGGGCCGTGCTCTATGTGGGCAAAGCCATCAACCTGCGTTCGAGGATGAGCCAGTACGTGCTCGGTCAAGATGAGCGCGCCAAGATCCCCATGATGATGGAGCAGGTGGAAAGCTTCGACTACATCGTGGTGAGCAACGAGACCGAGAGCCTCGTGCTCGAGAAGAACCTCATCCAGCAGTACCACCCGCCCTTCAACGTCGACTTCAGGGACGATAAGAGCTATCCCTTCATCGCGCTCACCAAAGGCGAGGTCTACCCCGCCATCAAGTACACGCGCGAGAAGCACCGCCCGGGCACGCGCTATTTTGGCCCCTACACGGACAGCCGCGCAGCGCGCGATACCATCGAGGCCCTGCGACGCGTCGTGCCCATCTGCCAGGCGAGCTGTGCGGAATACAAGAAGCTCGTGCGCAAGCTCAAGGCCGGGCATGAGCCTAGCCCGGATGATAAAGCCTGCTTCGAGTACCACATCGGCAAGGGGACGGGCCCGTGCTGCGCAGCCATCACGCCGGATGACTACGCCGTCTACGTCAAGCGCGTCGAGCGCTTCTTGGCGGGGCATCGCGAGGAGTTCGTCAACCAGTTGGAAGCCGAGATGCGCGAGGCGGCGGCTAACCTCGACTTCGAGCGCGCCGCCCGCGTGCGCGACCGCCTGGGCGCTATACAGGCCCTGCAGGAGAAGCAGAAGGCCGTGCTGTCGAGGTCGTTGTCGATGGACGTCATAGGCTTCTTCAGGGAGGAGACGATATCGGCGGCGCACGTGTTCGTGGTGCGCGAGGGGCGCATCATCAACAGCTGCGACTTTATCCTGGACAAGGGCCTCAACGTCGCGGACGAGGAGCTCGCGATGCAGTTCTGCAACCGCTATTACCACACCACGGAGAGCATCCCCCACGAGGTCGTCATGGCAGACAGGCTCGACGATGAGGACGCATCGCAGCTCGAGGCGTGGCTCACGCGGCGTCTTGCGAGCAAACACGGCGCCAAAGTGGTCGTCACGGTGCCCTTGCGCGGCGAGAAGCACGATCTTTTGCAGATGGCCCAGCTTAACGCGAAGCACGCGCTCATGCGCCACAAGGTGCGCACGCGCTACGACGAGGAGCGCATCGATACGGCGCTTCTGCAGCTTGAAAGCGCGCTCGCCCTGCCCGCGCCGCCTATGCGCATTGAGTGCTTCGACATCTCGACGCTGCATGGCAACTACAGTGTGGCGAGCATGGTGGTCTTCACGGCCGGCAGTCCGGACAAGGGGCAGTACCGCCGCTTCAAGATCCGCCAGGACTTTGGCGAGGCCAACGACTTCGAGAGCATGAAGGAGGTCTTGGGGCGCCGCTACAGCGCAGAGCGCATGGCCGATGAGCGCTTTGGCTCCAAACCCGACTTGCTGGTGGTTGACGGCGGCAAGCCGCAGCTCACGGCTGCGATCGAGCAGCTGGCGAGCTTGGGCATCACCGATATCCCCGTGTGCGGCCTTGCCAAGAAGGACGAGGAGATATTCGTCCCTTGGAACGAGACCGGCCCCATCGTCTTGCCCAGCGGCAGCCCCAGCCTCTATCTGATCAAGCACGTGCGAGACGAGAGCCACCGCTTTGCCATCACCTTCCATCGCGAGTTACGCGACAAGGGCATGGTCGCGAGCATCTTGGACGAGGTGCCGGGCTTGGGTCCCAAGCGCAAAAAGTTGCTGCTCAAGCATTTTGGCAG
>CAVCDT010000085.1:0-9182 GCA_963600995.1 Akkermansia muciniphila
GATGTAAAGAGCTCAAATACCGCAAGCATGGCATACGCGTCATATTCAGGGTATGCGACGCGAGGATCGAAGTTGTGCAGATAATCGCAATCGGAGCAAGAAGCGACGGTGCGGTATTCGAGGAAGCACAAGCACGTCTAAGCCGACGGTAAAACATCACCATAGCCAATGCGGGCAGTGATTGATGTAGCGCCGCAGGTGCGCGTAGGGGCAAGCGCGACGACAGCGATTGGTGCTGAGCCGCAGGTGCGCGTAGGGGCGAGCGGACGCGGGCGCATCCCTTCGTCATTGCGGTTGTAAGCTCGCGCACAACCGCAACATGGAGCGTCAAGGCCGGCCGCAGGCCGCCGCACAGCGGCTTGGCCTTGACGCGACTTATCCTGAGCGCAGTGAGCGTAGCGAACGTAGTCGAAGGATCTAATTGCGAGCCTAATTGAGCTGCACATAGATTCTTCGACTACGCGCTTTCGGCGCTCCGCTCAGAATGACGGAGTAGAAAGCGCCTCCTGCCGGGACCTCCGCTCAAAATAACAGAGTTTCAATGCGCGATGCTCTCCCCTACGCGATTCCGCACCGTTACGGTACTCGAACCCCCACGGCACCCCGGAGCCGTTATCGGGGTCTGCGGGAGGAACCGTTACGGGGGCTGCCGCCAAGCGAGTCATAGCCTCCGCGGCGATTGCTGCCACCGGAGCGGCCCGCACCACCCGATATGTCTCTGCTTCCTCCAGAACGCCCTGCTGCACCCGAATGGCGAGCGCTGCTGCAAGAACGGCTGTCGGCGTTGGCACCTCGTCCGCTCGACGCAGAGCGATCGCGGCTGGGGCGCCCGGTCCTAGGCGCTATGTCGATGAGTTCGACGTCCAAATCGCCCGCCTTGACCCTACTGCGTGTAGAAGCGCTCCTGCTGCCGCCTCGACCGCCGCGCTCGGCGCGGCCATCACGCTCGCTGCTTTCGTAGCGCCCTGCCGCACTGCCTCTTGCCCCGCGGCTGCCAGCGCTACTAGAGCCGGCACTGCGTCCGCCATAGACGCCGTAAGCCATCCTGCCGGAAGAGCGTCCGCGCACATCATCGTAAGCCCGCGCGCCTCGCACGCTCGAAGCGCCCTTGCGCCCGTAGGCGGCGCTGTCGTCGTCGTAATACCCATCGGCATACGCATCGTCAGCCTGAGCATCGCGCACATAATCGGCTGCATCATATGCGCCCTGAGAGCGGTTACGGCCAATGCGAGAGCCCGCTGCCCCTGCCGCACCCGACACAGCCCCGGCCACGCCGCCAAAGAGGTCCCTGAACCCGAAGGGTTGTGCCGCATGTGCCCCGCGAGCACCTGCAACCGTTGCCGCCGCTGCAACATTACCGGCAGCACGGCGCGACTTGCCGCCCTCGACCACCAGCAGGTCGTCGCGGCGGCGCTCGACATCGGCCTCGAGGCGGCTCTCGCGCGACACGCTCAGCACGAAGCCGCACATGATCATCGTGGCTATCAGCGACGACCCACCGTAGGAGATGAAGGGCAGCGCCTTGCCTGTGACAGGCGCCACACCCACGACGCACGCCATGTTGACGCAAGCCTGGAAGCCGACCATCGATGTGAAGGCACAGGCCAGGACAGCGCTGCGGTTGTCGCATGCGTACTTGGAGATCATGATGCCCGACACGATGAGCACCGCGAAGAGCAAGAGCACCACCAGCGCACCCACAAGGCCGAGCTCCTCGCCGATCACGGCGTAGATGAAGTCGTTGTAAGCGTAGGGGATATAGCTGTATTTCTGGCGGGACAGGCCCAAGCCCGTTCCGAAGAGGCCGCCGCTGCCAAAGGCCAGAAATCCCTGGATGGTCTGGTAAGAATCGCCCTGCGCATCCTCCCACGGATTGACCATCGTAGCGATGCGGTCGAGATGATAGGGCTGCGCAACGCACACCATCGCAACGAAGGCCACGCAGACGCCCACTATCCCAAAGATGATCTGCCGCGGCACGCCCGCGATTATGAGCGATACGCCCATGCCCACGATCAAGATGATCGAGGTGCCAAGATCCGGCTGCCGGTAGATGAGAGCGAGCGTTATCACCGCGACGACGGCGATCTCGCCCGTTGCAAGCCAGGGGGTGATAGCCCCGCTGTTCCAACGCTCGAGCACGCAGACCATAAGCAAGACGACCGATATCTTGGCGAACTCGGACGGCTGGAGGCTGAAGGGCCCTAGGTTGATCGAGCGCGTCGCACCCAGGAGATCCGACCCAACAAGAAGCACGCCTATGAGCAATGCGACAGTGACAACCCAGAGGAAGAGCGCCGTAAAGGGATGCGTCCAAAACCGCGTCGGGCTGAAAGATGCAATGCAGCAGCCGACTATTCCCACTGCCAGCCATATGAGCTGCATCCTGAAGAAGCGATGCGGGTCGTTACCGAAGTCGACGTCTGTGTAGGCCTCGATGGAAGACGACGAGTAGATCATCACCAAGCCGACGACGCACAGGCATACCATGGCCAGGATGAAGACCAGGCGCGGGCGCAAGATGGCAGCCGGCGCCCCGAAGATGCCGCTTGGCTCTGTGGGCTTCTCCTTTACCGCGCGCCCGCGCTTGCCCTTGTGTGCCTCGCCCTTGATGCTGCCCTTGGCCTTGCCGCCGCGAGCGCCCTTCTCCCCGCGCGCATCCTTGCCGCTAACGGCGTCACCGGACTTGCGTTCCGAACCCCTGCCGCGGGTAGCGCGCTTGCTATCATCAGCCTTGGCGCTTGCGCTGCCGGCCTCTTTTTTGCCGAAAGGCAGCTGCATGCTAACCCTGCAACCCGGCTACGAGCTCTTTGAAGACCTCGCCGCGGTGCTCGAAGGAGTTGAACTCGTCAAAGGACGCGCATGCAGGCGAAAGCAGCACCGCATCCCCGCCTTGCGCGATCTGGACAGCCTGGCTGAAGGCCTCGCGCATACCTGCGGCGCGGTAATGCGGCACCTGGCCCTGCTCGAAGGCCGCAAAGAAGCGCTCGCCCGCCTCGCCGTAGCAGATCACAGCGCGCACGGGGCCGTCGCAGGCCTCGACCAAGGGGGCAAGATCCGTCCCCTTGTCGCGCCCGCCGGCCAAGAGCACGATGGGGTGCCCCGCAAAGGCCTTGAGGGCCACGAGCGTCGCATCGACGTTGGTGCCCTTGCTGTCGTTGTAATAGCCCACGCCGCCCACGTTGGCGACAGGCTCGATGCGATGCTCGAGCGCCGCGAAGCTCTTGAGGCCCGCGGCGACGCCCGCAACGTCGCAGCCGTAGGCGAGCGCGCAAGAAGCCGCAGCCAAGGCGTTCATGACATTGTGCGGCCCGCGAATCTTGAGCTCGTCGGCATGCACGAGCTTGGCGAGCTCGCCGTCGATGACCACGCAGATCATATGATCGGCATCCTCGAAGGCGCAGTTTGCTCCGTCTGCAGCCTGAGAGCCCACAGTGATGACGCGCACGCCGCGCTCACGCAGGCTTGCGGCGAGCTGGGAGACGCCCGGCACCTCGTCGCAGATCACGGCCGTATCGCCAGCCGCCATGTTGGCGAATATCTTGAGCTTAGCTGCCGCGTAGGCCTCGTGCGAGCCATGCCAGGCGAGATGGTCCGGCGTGATGTTGAGCAAAGCCGCCACCTTGGGTGCAAAGCGGCTGGTAGAGGCAAGGCCGTAAGAGGACATCTCGGCCACGAGGGTCTCGCCCGCCTTGCGATGGTCGACCGACGCCGTGCAGGTGTCGCCGATGTTGCCGCAGGGAAACGCCAGGCGCCCCGCCGCATTGAGCAGGTGCGCCGTAAGCGCCGTGGTCGTCGTCTTGCCGTTGGTGCCCGTGATGGCGATCCAGTTGTCCGGCGACAGCCTGAAGGCGTACTCGCACTCGCCCAAGAGCTCTGCTGCGTGATTTGCCCCCGCAGCGTAGAAGGCGCTGTTGGCGGAGATACCCGGGCTCGCCACGCACAAGTCGTAGCTTCCCTGGACGTCCTCGGTACCGCAGAGCACCGTCGCGCCCGCATCCTGCAGAGCGCGTACCGCGTCGCTTTGCGCATCTGCCGCAAGGCCGGCATATACCGTGACCTCATCGCCTGCGGCAAGCGCATGGCGCACCGCAGCCGTACCGGCCCGGCCCAGGCCCAAGACGAGGATTCGAGACATGTTGAGCACGCTCCTTAACACACAAGGCAAGGCCCACGTACGCGCGCCTTGCCGTATCTACATACAACCAAAAGCACCGCCGCGAGGGCAGTGCCACCCGACGCCTAGATCTTGGTCGCGAAGAACGCGACGAACCCGACGCCTGCCAGCAGCGCCGTGACGATCCAGAACCTCATCACGACCTTGGTCTCGCTCCAGCCCTTCTTCTCGAAGTGATGGTGCAGCGGCGCCATCAGGAAGATGCGCTTGCGCGTCTTCTTGAAGTACGCGACCTGGATGATGACGGAGAGCGCCTCTGCCACGAAGACGAAGCCGATGATGATGCTGAAGAGCTCCGTCTTGGTCACGACGGCGATGGCCGCAAAGGCCGTGCCCAGCGCCAGAGAGCCCGTGTCGCCCATGAAGATGCTCGCGGGATAGCAGTTGAACCACAGAAAGCCCACGCACGCGCCCGCAGCCGCCATGGCAAAGACGCCCACGTCAAGCAGGTTGGTGGCGTAGCAGATAGCGGCCATCACGCCCATGGTGATCATCACCGTACCGCCCGCCAGGCCGTCCAGGCCGTCGGTGAGGTTCACGGCGTTGGAGAGCCCCGCCATGAGGATGAAGACGAAGAACACGTAGACCCAGGGGACGTAGACGCCGCCGATGCTGAAAGACGCGATGCCCAAATCGAGCACCACGCCCGCGAAGGGGATGGTCACGGTAGGCTCGATACCGAGCGCGTTGACCGCCACCAGGCAGAAGACGATAGTGATCACCGCCAGGCCGATCATCTTCTGCGAGGGCGTAAGGCCCAGCGAGCGCTCCTTGGCGACCTTGGAGGCATCGTCCACAAAGCCCAGAAGACCCGTGAGTAGCGTCGCCGCCAGAATGAGCAGCAGGCGCGCATCGGGCGCATGGACGATGAAGACAGACAGCGTCATCACCAAGATGATCACCAGGCCGCCCATGGTGGGCGTGCCCTGCTTGACCAGATGGCCCTCGGGGCCGTCGGCACGCACCTGCTGGCCGATCTCGCGGTGGCGCAGCAGCTTGATGAACCCCGGCATCACCGCCATGGTGAGCGCCATCGAAATGACGAACGCCAAGAACAGCTGAAAGGTGGGATATTGGTTGAACATGCTCAGCATTACTTGGAAATCCCCTCGACGATCTTCTCGAATCCCATGAAGCGCGAGGCCTTGAGGAGCACCAGGTCGCCCGGCATCAGGATGCGCTCCAAGAACTCCAGCGCGGCTTGGGCATCCGGCAGGTTCTCGATGGCGCTGCGCGTCTGGGCCGCCTTGGCACCGCGCCCGATGTTCACGGCCAGATCGCCCACGCAGACGAGCAGGTCGATCTTGCTCGCCGCAACAGCCTGCCCCACCTGCCGGTGGAGCTCGACCTCGTCCGGCCCCAGCTCTCCCATATCGCCCAAAACGGCGATACGGCGCCCGTTGCAGCTCATGGAGTTGAGCGTCGCGATGGCCGCCTTCATAGAGTCAGGGTTGGCATTATACGCGTCGTTGACGACGGTGAACCCGCCCGGCGCCTCGCTTATCTCCATGCGCATGGCAGAGCTTCCCGCCGCAGCCAGTCCATCGGCGATATGCCCCAGGCTCACGCCCAGGTAGTTGCCCACAACAGCCGCTGCTAGCGCGTTCATGATGTTGTGCTCGCCTGCGACGCCCAGATGCACGGGCGCCACCATGCCGCCGTCGATGGAAAGCTCGAAGCTCGCGCAGCCGTCGGCGCCGATCTGAACGTTTTCGACCTTGGTGCAGGCGGCGTCGCTGCGCCCGAAGCGCACGACGCGCGTGCAATGCTCCTCCACGTTGGCGCAGTCGAGCATATAGGACGTCATATCGTCGTCTGCATTGACCACGGCAAGGCCCGTAGCGGGCAGCTGCTCGAGCATCTCGCCCTTGGCCTGGGCGATGGCCTCACGGCTGCCCAGAAGCTCCATATGGCATACGCCCACGTTGGTCACCACGCCGATGCTGGGGGCGGCGATGTCGCAACCGGCCTTGATCTGCCCCAGGCCGCGCATGCCCATCTCGACGATGAGGACCTCGGTATCCGGGTCGGCGCGCAGCACCGTGTAGGGGATGCCGATCTCGTTGTTGTTGTTGCCCTGCGTGGCCACCGTGTTGTAGCGCTGCGACAAGACGGAGAAAAGCATGTCCTTGGTAGAGGTCTTGCCCGTAGAGCCTGTGACGCCCACGACCACGCAGCGCAGGCGCTCGCGCCAGAACTTGGCCAAGTTGGTGAGCGCCTCAACGCCGTCTTGCACAACGGCGACCGGGCAGGCGAACTCACCCGCGAAGGCCAGCGTGTTGTCGCTGGGCTTGACCGTGCAGATGATCATGGCCGCGCCCTTGGCGATAGCGGCGTCGATGTAGTCGTTACCGTCGACGTGCTCGCCCGGCATGGCCAAGAACGCATCGCCGGCGCCTATCTTGCGCGAGTCCCAGGTGATGCCCGTGACCACCTTGCGATCGGACTCCCCGTCGCAGAAGAGCTCGCCTTTGACGGCGCTTGAGATTTCCTTAACGCTTAGCTGCATAGCTTATCAAGACCCTCTTGCGCCACCTCGCGGTCGTCGAAGTGGTGCTTGGTTGTTCCCAGTATCTGATAGTCCTCGTGCCCCTTGCCCGCGATGAGCACGCTGTCACCCGGCTGCGCCAAGCCCAGCGCGTACTCGATGGCCTCGCGGCGGTCGGGGATGACATGCGTGCGGTCGCGGCCGGACTCCATGCCCGGCAAGATCATGTCGATGATGGCGGCAGGGTCCTCCGTGCGCGGGTTGTCGCTTGTGACGACGGCTATATCCGCATCAAGCGCGGCCTTGCCCATCTTGGGGCGCTTGGTGTTGTCGCGGTCCCCGCCGCACCCGAAGACGCAGATGACGCGCCCCGGCGTCACGGCCTTGCAGGCGCTGATGGCCTTGGCCACGGAGTCCGGCGTATGCGCGTAATCCACCAGCACGCCAAAGCCGGGTTCGGTGTTGACCTTGCCCACCACGCGCTGCAGGCGGCCGGGCACCTGGGGCGCCGTCTCGAGCGCCTTGCAGATGATATCCGCGCCATAGCCCAGCCCCAAGCCGATGCCGGCGCAGACCAGTGCGTTCTCTACGTTGAACCTGCCCACGAGCGGCAAGGCGATGTCGAGCCTCTTGCCCTCGATCTCCACCGCAAGCGACGTGGAGTGCGGCGCGAACCGAGCCTCGACCAGGCGGACATCGGCATCATGGGCGCTGCCAACCGTGATGGGCGTGCGCCCCACCGCGCGGCAGAGATCTGCCAAGCGGCGCCCGTAATCGCCATCCGTGCAGACGACGCAGGCGCCGACGGGCGCATCGGTGAAAAGCGCCGCCTTGGCCGCGAAGTAGGCCTCCATGGTCTTGTGGTAGTCCAGATGGTCCTGGGTGAGGTTGGTGAAAGCCGCCACGGCGAACCTGGTCCCCAGGATGCGCCCCAAGTCGATGGCATGGCTCGAGACCTCCAGCGCGGCGACATCCACGCCGGCCTTGGCCATATCGGCCAGAAGCATCTGCAGGTCGCGGCTCTCCGGCGTGGTGTGGAGCGACGGGCGGACCTCATCGCCTATATGGCACTCGACCGTGCCCATGAGCCCGGTCTTGCAGTTGGCGACGCGCGCCATGTGCTCGACCAGAAACGTCGTGGTGGTCTTGCCGTTGGTGCCGGTGACGCCCACTAGCTTGAGCTTTTGGGAGGGGTTGCCGTAGAAGCGCGCAGAGCCCAAGGCCAGCGCCTTGCGTGCGTCGTAGACCAGAAACTGCGGGATATCGATATCGAGGGGGCGCTCGACCACCAGCGCCGCAGCTTGGCGGTTGGCGGCGTCCTGCGCGTAGTCATGGCCGTCGGCTGCGGTGCCGGGAACGCACACGAAGAGCGAGCCGGGACCCACGTCGCGCGACGAGAACTCGATCGAAGTCACCTTCAGCCCTGCGCCTGCACCCTCCAACGGCTCGAAATAGACATCGGCCAAGATGTCGCCAACGCTCATCTCTACGGTCATAAGGTCTCCCCTCGTCCGTTCGAAATCGAATCAAACCTGCACGCACGCGCCTGTGCCCATGCACATCGCGACGCCTGCCGCAAGCATCGTGTCCTCTGCATCCCCTGGCAGCGTTAAGCATGCCTTAAGACGCAAAAGTCGCATCTATCCATTGTCCCCCAAATGCGCCTAGTTGCTGCTCACTTGGTAGCGATTTGCTGCAAAAGACATGATATCTGCGAATACCGGGCCCGCGACGCCGCCGCCGCCCACCTCGGTCTCGGGCTGCTCGATGGTCACGAGGCAGACGAGGTCGCTGTCCGTGTTCTCGAGCCAGCCGCAAAAGCTCACGATCCACGTGCCCTGCAGGTACGCGCCCGTCGAGCTGGGGATCTCTGCCGTGCCCGTCTTGCCCACGACCTCGAAGCCCTTGATAGCGGCCTCGGTGCCCGTGCCCTTGGTGACGACGCTTCTCATCATCTTGGTGACCTGGTCGCAATACTTCTTCTTGGCGACGCGCTTGGTCTTGGAGAACTTAGCCGTGAGCTCCTTGGACTTATCGGTGTCGTTGGGCGTTCCCACCAAGAAGTGCGGCACATGCATGACGCCGTCTTGCTCGATCGCCGCATAGGCGCGCACGAGCTGCATGCCCGTGACGGCAACGCCTTGGCCAAAGGTGATGTTGGCGGCCTGGACGCCGTCCCAGTCGACCGTCTTCTCGAGCAATCCGCTTGCCGCACCCGGGAAGTCGATGCCCGTATCCTGCCCGAATCCGAAGGACTTGTAGGTCTTGAAGAGTTTGTTGAGCGTGGTCTTGCGCGAGGCGAGCACCGTACCGATGTTGGAGGAGTCCGCGATGATCGTGTCGAGCGTCATCGTCTCCGTCCCTTTGCGCGTGTGCGAATCCGTGACCGTGTGGTCGTAGACCTTGAGCTTGGCGGGCACCTGGAAGCTCGTCGTATTGGTGACCTTGGAGTTCTCGAGCACGGAGTACGCAGTGAAGACCTTGAAGGTCGAGCCGGGCTCGTAGGAGTCCGCCACG
>CAVCDT010000086.1:0-9159 GCA_963600995.1 Akkermansia muciniphila
GTGATGGTCTTGTCCTCGCTGCTCGAGCTGTCGCTCGAGCTGGAGTTGTTGCCGCTGCCGCCGCAGCCAACGAGCGCCAGCGCGGAGACGAGTGCGGCGGTGCCGGCGATCACGCCCAGCGCCTTGAACGTCTTGGTATTGAAGAATTTCATAGCCTTCCCTTTCTAAAGCTACTCCTCGTCGCAGGCTCCTTTGCACCTGTGACGTGGGCCGTTTGGCCCGTCCTCTTGACAGATGGCATCCTACAAGCACCAAAGCGGCAACGCAATAGGTTTGGTAATTGACGTTGTTTGCCAGTGGCCATAGACAAAATCGATAGCACCTGAAATCGCAGGAAGCAAGCAGATTCCAGACGTCCAAAGAACAGAAACCACAGGTCTGCAGAACGTGAGCAGCTCGCGCTTTTGCCGCTTGGGGACCCCGATATATGGCCGGGGCGTATAATGAACGGGTTTGAGACACATCAACCTAGGAGCAGCAACATGGCTTTGTTCAACCTCGAGGAGTACAAGGACTCCCCCATCGCCATCTTGGGCGGCGGCGCTGTTGGAAAGACCTGCGGCGCAGACTGCGCGCTTGCAGGACAGGAGGTCCGCATCTGCGACGTCGACCCCTTCTTCGAGAAGTCGCTCGGCACGATCATGCGCACCGGCATCACCTTGCAGGATAAAGCCCCCGGCACCCAAACCAAGTACGGTTTCAGGCGCATGGGCAAGGGCGAGTTCGCCATGGCGACCAACTCCATCGCAGAGTGCGTCAAGGGCGCCAAGCTCATCATCGTGGGCATCCCCTCCATCGCACATGAGGTCTTCTTCAGAAAGCTCATCCCCGTGCTCGAGGATGGCCAGATCATCCACATCATCCCGGACAACTACGGCTCGCTCAAGCTGCGCAAGATGATGCGCGAGATGGGTTGCGACAAGAAGGTCATCATCGGCGGCTGGTCGAGCGCCCCTTACGGCACGCGCGTCGACACCGAGGGCGGCGTCTTCAAGCCCACCTGCAGCTTGGTCTACCGCGCGATCACGCTGCGAGGCAGCGCGCTTCCCTCCTGCGACACCCCGACCTTCATCGAGAGCTCCAAGCTTCTGGGTTGCTTCGACGCCATCACCATGGGCGACGGCGCCGTTGCCGGCGAGGACGCGCTCGACATCGGCTTCTCCAACGTCAACCCCGTCATCCACGTACCCGGCACCCTTTTGGGCGTCTCCACGATGGAGAACTTCGACACCGTGCTCCATATGAACAAGCACGACTACTCCATCTACAGCCACTCCTTCTGCCCCTCGATCTCCGAGGTCCAGTACCAGTTCTACAACGAGGAGATTACCCTGGCCGAGGCCATCGGCTGCGGCATCCAGCCCTTTGATAAAGAGGTCTTCTACCAGCGCACGAGCGTTTTGGGCCAGGAGTACATGGGCGAGGGCACCAACGTCCCCTTCAACGAGGAGTGGGAAGTCGGCTACGCGACAGGCCCCTTCACCATCAAGAACCGCTACGTGACCGAGGACGTGCCCGTGGGCTGCCATGTCTACCATGAGCTGGGCAAGAAGTTCGGCGTGCCCACCCCCATCATCGACTCGATGATCGTCTTGGGCGGCGTCATGAACAAGACGAACTTCTTTGAGACGGGCCTCAAGCTCGAGGACCTGGGCATCGCCCATATGGACAAGGAGCAGCTACTCGACTACCTGCATAACGGTAACTACGTCGAGGCCTAAGGGCTGCATCGTATAAACGGCATCTGGAAAGCGGGCAAGGCTTGCAATGGCTTTGCCCGCTGCTTGTATCGGCATGCCCTGCAGGGCTCCCAGTTAGAGAACCGCAAGGCACATGATCACATCGCGCGCAAAAAGCAGACGCGCCAAGAGAGGACGCACATGATCTGGAACGGACGCATCGCAAACGAGGACGAGCGCCGCGGCACCTTTGCAGCCAACGGCTGCTTTGTCGCTGCTGGCACCGTGGGCGTCATCGCCATACAGCTCGATTACGCCAAGCTCCCCGGCAATGTGGTGAACCCCGCAACGTATGGGTTCCCCGTCATCTACAAGCGCGTCGAGTTCGAGATCGAGCGCCTCTTCGCCGGTGACGTGACGTTGGTCGACGATGTCGTCGCCGCCGCAAAGGAGCTCGAGGCGCAAGGGGCGAGCGTCATCGTGGGCGCCTGCGGGTTCTTCGCGCACTTCCAAGACGCCGTTGCAGACGCCGTGGATGTTCCCGTCTATCTCTCGAGCCTCACCCAGCTGCCGCTCATAGAGCTGGGTCTCAAGAAAGACCAGAAGGTCTTGGTGTTCGCAGCGGACGGGGCCTCTGTCACCGACGAGATGCTCGCGCACGTGGGTGCCAAGCGCGACAGGCTCGTCATCCAAAACGTCGGCGACAGGCCGGCCTTCGAGCCCATCCGATACGGCGTCAAGCCGCTGGACAACGGCGCCCTCATCGACGACATGCGCCATCTGGCTGCTAGCTGCTGCGAGAAGCACCCGGAGATCGGCGCCGTCCTCTTGGAATGCAGCGACCTGCCCCCTTACGCCGCGGATGTGCAGCAGGCCTGCGGCCGCCCCGTCTACGACTTCATCACGCTCGTCAACTGGGCGCACCAAAGCGTGGCGCAGCGCCCCTACTACGGCTGGTTATAAAGAGCTCGGGCGCATCGCGTTGTCGATGCTGTAGCTGGCGATCTGCTCTTTGAGCGCGTCGATATAGCGCAAGACCAGGTCGCCGGGCTTGCGCTGCGCATGCATCACATAGCCCATGTTCATCTCCTCGTCGGCGACCAAGGGGATCGACGCGATGCCCGTGTGCATCTCGCTCGAGAGCACGCCGGTTGAGACCGTATAGCCATTATGGTGCGTGAGCAGGTTGGAGAGCGTCCCCCTATCCGATATGACGATGCGCTTCTTATGCGGCAGCGAGGACAAGGGTTCCTCACTGTAGTAGAAGGAGTTGTTGGTACCCTGCTCGAAGGAATAGCGCGGGTAATCGGCCAGATCGTCGACCGTCACCTCGCTGCATTTGGCAAGCGGATGATGCTCGCCCACGAAGACATGCGGCTTGCAGCGGAACAGCGACGTGAAGGTGAGGTTGGCCGCATCGAGTGCCTTGGAGATGACGCGGTTGTTGAAGTTGTCCAAGTAGAGCACGCCGATGTCGCTTCGAAACTCGCTCACGTCGTCGATGATCTCGGCCGTGCGCGTCTCGCGCAAGGTGAACTTGTACTCGTCGTTGTCGATGGACTCGACCAGCTTGACGAACGCCTCCACCGTGAAGGTGTAGTGCTGCGTCGAGACGGAGAGGCGCTGCGGCAGGTTGCCCTCGCGGCGCTGGTAGCGCTGCTCGAGGAGATCGGCCTGCTCGACCACCTGGCGGGCGTAGCCCAAAAGCTCGATGCCCTCGCTGGTGATGGTGATGCCGCGGTTAGAGCGCGTGAACACCGTCACACCCGTCTCCGTCTCGATCTCCTTGAGGGCGACAGAAAGGCTCGACTGCGACACGAAGAGGTCGTGGGCGGCACCGCTGATGGAGCCGCACTCGGCGATGGCGATGAGATAGCGAAGCTGCGTCAAGGTCATAGGATCGAAGCCTCCCTAGTTCTCTGTCGCAACATCGGGAGCGGCAGGCTTCTTGGCGCGCGTGATGGCGAAGGGCAGCCCATCCTCGCGCAGCGCCTGGCGCACGAAGACGTTCACCGCGCCGGAAAACGACAGGCCGAGGTCGTCGAAGAGCTCGTCTGCCTGCTTCTTGAGATCCTCGTCCATGCGGACGGTGATGTTGACACCTGCCATGTGCGCCTCCTTGGGTCTTGTGAGTATTGTCATGCATTATATGCATTGGGCAAGCGATGTCATAGCGTTTGCAAGAAGATTGCAGGTATTGCAGGAAGCAGGCGGTTTAAGACAAATCGTTTAAGAGGCCGAGCATCCCGAGCAAGGCGCCCGCAAGCTCGCCGATGCTGTCGATGCTTCTTGCCGGGCCCTCTACCTCGAGCACCTTCAAGTCGAACATCCCCCATCCCACAGCCAAGGTCTTGCAGCCGGCGGCGTTTCCCGCGCGTATGTCGAAGGGGCTGTCGCCCACGTAGGCGCAAGAGTCGGGCTTGATGCCCAAGAGCTTACAGCCGGCAAGGACCGGCTCCGGATGAGGCTTGTGATGCGGGGTGTCCGTGCCGCCCACCACGCAGGCGAAGCGCTTGGTCAACGCGTACTTGTCGAGCGCCTTGCGCGCCATATCGGCACGTTTGGAGGTGACCACGCCCATGCGCACGCCGGCGCGATCCAAAAGGTCGAGCTGCGCATCAATGCCCTCGAAACAGCGGATGAGCTCATCATGGACGCGCGAGTTGTGCTCGCGATAGACCTCGCAAAGCCGCACGACCACCGCTGGGTCGTCCGTGTAATCCGCCATCTGATCTTCGAGGGGCGTTCCCACCGTGGACATGAGGCGCTCGTCGCTGATGACGCGCCCCAAGACCTCGCGCGTCGCATAGCGCTGGCTTGCCAAGATGAGGTTGTAGGTATCGACCAAGGTCCCGTCCAAGTCGAAGAGGACCGCTTTGCCTGTGCTCACGTACACTGCCCTTCCTGCTCGTTTGCCTAGGCGACCATTATGCAACGAGAGAGCGCACCTGTTACGGGAAACATCGAAGCTCGAAACATGCCGGCGCTGCCGCCCTCAAGTACAATCAGACGCCGCAGCATACGCAAACGACCCTAAGAAAGGCAGCGAGAGCCCCATGCAGATCGAGCTGAGAGACGCGACCGTAGACGACGCAGGCCAGATCCAGGCCATCTACGCCGATTACGTGCTAAACAGCGCGATCACCTTCGAGTGCGATGCTCCCAGCGTGCAGGAGATGGCCCAACGCATTGAAAGCACGCTTGAGCGCTACCCCTATATCGTCGCTATATGCGAGGGCAGGATCGCGGGGTACTGCTATGCAGGGGCCTTCAAGGGACGCAAGGCCTACGACTGGTCCGTCGAGACCTCGATATACGTCGCGCGCGACATCCGCGCATGCGGCATAGGGCGCGCGCTCTATGCCAAGCTCGAAGAGCTGCTTAGGGCAATGGGCATCACCAACGTCAACGCATGCGTCGCCTACACGGATGCAGACTCTCCCTATCTCACACGCGGCTCGATCGCCTTCCACGAGAAGATGGGTTACAAGCAGGTGGGCGTCTTCCACCAGTGCGCCTACAAGTTCGACCGATGGTGGGACATGTGCTGGCTCGAGAAGCACATCGGCGAGCATGCCCAGGATATGCCCGAGGTCATCCCCTTCTCACAGCTTGCCCGATAGAAAACTCCCGCCCTCGCCGCAAAGGCGGGGACGGGAGATCGCAGGGCATCTATGCCCATCGAGGACGGCACATGCAGCGGCCGCCTTGGAGGGCGGGCCAACCGGCAGCGAGAACCCAGCCAAGCGCTAGGCGTTGAGCAGGAAGGCCTGGTAGCCGCGGTAGGCCTCGTAGATATCGGCCTTGGAGGTCGCCTCCCAGGGCGCATGCATGGAGAGCACGGCCACGCCGCTGTCGATGACGTCCATGTCGTACTTGGCGGGAATGAAGGCGATGGTCCCGCCGCCGCCGGCATCGACCTTGCCGAGCTCTGCCGTCTGGAAGTGCACGCCGGCATCGTCCATCACCTTGCGCACGCGCGCAACGAACTCCGCGCTGGTGTCGTTGCTACCGCTTTTGCCGCGGGCACCGGTGTACTTGTTGAAGACCAGGCCGCGGCCCAGATAGGCGGCGTTCTTGGGCTCGAAGACGCTCGCGTAGCAAGGGTCGATGCCCGCAGAGACGTCGCTCGAGAGCATCTTGCTCGACGCAAGCGCGCGGCGTAGCTTGAGCTGCCCGCCCTCGCCAGCGAGCTCCATGATCTCTGCGATGGCGTTCTCGAAGAAGAGAGACTCCATGCCCGTGGCGCCCACAGAGCCGATCTCCTCCTTGTCGACCAAGATAGTGACGGCAGTGCGCTCGCAGGACTCGACGGCGAGCTGCGCGATGAGACTCGTATAGGCGCAAACGCGGTCGTCTTGGCCATAACCGAGCACCATGCTGCGGTCGAAGCCCAGCTCGCGGGCACGGCCAGCGGGAACGACTTCGATCTCTGCAGAGAGGAAGTCCTCCTCGTCGATACCGTACTTCTCATCGAGGAGCTTGCAGACCATAGCCTTGACGGGCGACTTCTTGGCCTCTTTCTCGTCATCGGTGAGATCTTCGTCGTCCTTGTCGATGACAAGCGGCGCATGGCCCACGAGCACATCGAGGTCCTCGCCGGCGACGATCTTTGCGGACTCGCGCTTCATCTGCTCTGCCCCGAGGTGAGGCAGAATATCCGTGATGCAGAAGACCGGGTCACTTGCATCCTCGCCAATGCAGATGTCGACCACGCTGCCGTCCGTCTTGGCGACCACGCCGTGCAACGCCAGCGGGATGGTGACCCACTGGTACTTCTTGATGCCGCCGTAATAATGCGTGTCCAAAAGCGCCAGGTCATGGCTCTCGTAGAGGGGGTTTTGCTTGAGGTCGAGGCGCGGGCTGTCGATATGCGCGCCCAAGATGTTGAAGCCCTTCTCCAAGGGCTCGCTGCCGATATGCACCAGAAGCAGCGCCTTGCCATGGGTATGCGCCCAGATCTTGTCGCCGGGCCTGAGCGGGCGGTTCTGCTCGATGCAGTCCTCGAGCGCGACGTAGCCCGCGGCCTTGGCGCGCTCGATCATCGCGGACGCGCACTCACGCTCGGTCTTGTTGTCGCTGATGAAGTCGATGTAGCCCGCGCAGACGTCCCTCATCTGCTCGAGGTCCGCATCCGTGTATTCCTTCCAGGCGTTCTTGCGCTCCATGTGTCGCCTCCGTGTTCGAGAAACCGGTACTTGTCCAGATTAAAGCACAAGAGAAATGGCGGAAAAGCGACCGTCACTTTTCCGCCATCTTGGGTTTTGCAGCTTCAAGCTCCTATGCTTGCTTGGACTCCTCGTAGGCCGCGATGAGCTTGTCCTGGACATCGCGCGGGGCTTGCTCGTAGCCGTCCATCACCAGCTCGTAAGAACCCGTACCGCGCGTGATAGAGCGCAGGTCCTTGGTGTAGTCGACCACGTTGGCGTAGGGCACGCGCGCCTTGATGATGGTATCGCCCCAGTCGTCGGAATCCGTGCCGTAGATGCGCCCGCGACGCGTGGTGATATCGCCCATGATCGCGCCTGCGAACTCCTCGGTCACCGTGATGTGCATCTTGGCCATCGGCTCGAGGATGACGGGCTCTGCCTGTGCGACAGCGGCCTTGAAGCCGATGCGCGCAGCGGTCTTGAACGCCATCTCGTTGGAGTCGACGGAGTGATAGGAGCCATCGTAGACAGCGCACTTGATGTCCTGCATGGGGTAGCCGGCCAAGACGCCGTCCTTCATCGTCTCTTGGACGCCCTTGTCCACAGCGGGAATCAAGCCGTTGGGGATGACGCCGCCCTTGGTCTCGTCGACGAACTCGTAGCCTGCACCCGGGTTGGGTTCGAGCCTCAGCCAGCAGTCGCCGAACTGCCCTGCGCCGCCCGTCTGCTTCTTGTGGCGGCCTTGGGCGCTTGCGGTCTTGCGGATGGTCTCGCGGTACGGGATGCGCACCGGTGCGCGCTTGACGTCGAGGCCCGCCTCCTTGGCGCGCGACAAGATGAGGTCGAGCTGGGTCTCGCCCATGGTGTAGAGGACGCTTTGGCCGGTCTCCTCGTTCATGACCAGCTGGACAGTGGGGTCGTTTTCGATAGAGCGGTTGAGGAACGCCGCGAGCTTATCCTCGGATTTGCGATCGGAGGCTTCGATGGCAACGGGGTACTGGGGCTTGGGCAGCTCGACGGGAATAATGGACAGCTCGCCGGTGAGGCTCAAAGTGTCGCCCGTCTCTGTCTCAGACAGCTTGGGGATGACGACGATGTCGCCCGCCTTGGCGCTTTTGACGGCTGTGAGCTCCTTGCCCATGATGATGTTGACACTGCCCAGGCGTTCCTTCTTGCCAGTGCGCGAGTTGGCGAGCTCCTGCCCGGGCTCGACCACGCCCGATATCACCTTGAGGTAGCTCAGGCGGCCCACATAGGGGTCTGCCACGGTCTTGAAGACGAACCCTGCCGGGCGCTGGGTCTCGTCGATGTAGATCTCATCGCCGTCGGCAACGTAGAACGCGCCATGGGACTGCGGCGTGGGGAAGAACCTGACGATATCCTCCATCAGCGCCGTGATGCCCTGCTCGATGATGGTCGATCCGGTGAAGACGGGGACGATGAGCTCTTGGGCGATGGCCTTGTCGAGGAGGCTCTCGACCTCCTCCTGGGTGAGCTCCTCCCCTTCGAGGAACTTCATCATGAGCTCGTCGTCCGCCTCGGCGATGAGGTCGCAGAGCTTCTCTCGGTTCTCGGCCGCGACGTCTGCGTACTCTGCGGGGATCTCGATGTCCTTCTTAGTGCCGCCCTCATGCACGCGCGCCTTCATGCGAATGACGTCGATGACGCCCTTGAAGTCCTCGCCGTTGCCCATGGGCGTGGTGAGCGCCATGACGCGCGAGCCAAAGCGGGCATGCAGCTGGGCCATGGCGAGCGTGAAGTTGGCGCCCTCCTTGTCGATGTGGTTGATGAAGATCGCACGCGACAGACGCATATCCTCGGCCTCGCGCCACAGGCGGCTCGTCATGGGCTGCGGGCCGTCTACGGCATCCACCACGAAGAGCGCCATCTCGGCTGCCTGCATGCAGGATTTGGTATCGCCGATGAAATCCGGGTGACCGGAGGTGTCGATGACGTTGATCTTGAAGTCTTTGTACGGGACGGGAGCGACAGCGGCGGATATGGTGAAGCGGCGCTTTATCTCCTCGGCGTCGTAGTCCAGATAGGACTTGCCGTCATGCGTCGTGCCCATGCGGCTGGTCTTGCCGGAGACATACAGCATCGCCTCTGCCAGCGAGGTCTTGCCGGACCCGTCCTGGCCTACAAGTACGATGTTGCGGACCTGCTCTGTGTTGGGGGCTGCCATAGCGCACTCACCTAACCTTTCCTTAGAGGGCTAGGTTTGCGCTGTTCCTAGCGGCCTAACCCGTCTGGAATCTGCAATGGTTCAAGTATGCGTCCAAAAAAGGCAAAAGTCTTGCTTGATTTCCATTTTATTTCGTGCCTGAAAG
>CAVCDT010000087.1:0-9133 GCA_963600995.1 Akkermansia muciniphila
GGCATTTCTCAAAATCAAACTCGATTTCCGCCCCGTTTTCGGTAATTCCCCCGGCATTTTTTATAATCGCGCATGGAGGCGTATTGGGGATATAGGCAGGAAATAGGGCGGAACCGCTCTCGCGATCCCGCCCCGCAAACCCAAGGGTTTTTAACTGACCATCATTATGCCGACAAATGTTCTTTGGTCAATCTCGTATGAGCGCCCATGCGCGCATTGACAGGGCATCCGCGGATGCGCACGAAGTGCGCTAGCTCGCCCGGTCGCGGCGATAGCCGCGACGTATTGGAGCGCAGCGCAAGCTGTGCAAAACTTGTGCGGCGAGGCCCATGGAGCATGCCGTAAGGCATGCAGGGCTTATGCGGCGAGGAGTAGGGCAACACAAGCGGCAGGCATGGCGCTGCTAACCGCAAGGGGTTTGGCGATAGCGAGGCGCTGCAACCTAGCGGGAGAGCTGCACGCTTCGCGTGCGTCGCTCTCCCCTACGCGGTTCCGCACCGTCCCTGTCCTCGAAACCATGCGGTGCCTCGGGGTCGTTGCGAGAATCCCCTGACGATGGGCACGCCAGAACTACAGAGCTTCGTGGGGCAACTCGGCGCAGGTGCGTGTAGGGGCGAGCGGATGCGCACGAAATGCGCTAGCTCGCCCGGTCGCGGCGATAGCCGCGACGTATTAGAGCGCAGCGCCAACTGCGCAAGACTTGCAGGGGAACGCCGGACAAGAAACGTTGGGGGCAAAGGCCACGTCGCAGGGGCGCGTAGGGGCGAGCGGATGCGCACGAAGTGCGCTAGCTCGCCCGGTCGCGGCGATAGCCGCGACGTATTAAAGCGCAGCGCAAGCTGCGCAGGACTTCTGCGGCGAGGCACAAGAGTAAACAGATGCAGAGTAAGAGAACCGCGGCTAGCGGCAACGACGCAGGTGCAATGTAGGGACAAGGCGCAAAATCGATATAGTGAGGTCGAGATTCATGTAGGCGGGCATGAAAAAAGCCCGGCATAAGCCGGGCTCTTCCTCATCATTCATATAAATAATGAAATTATGGCTATTCACCAGCACTAATAGTAGCTTTGCCAGTTGAAACGGTATAAGTAATAGTGATCTTCTTGCCACTACCCACGCCAGCGGGAGCATTCAAACCGCCAATAGTGTCAACGTTGTCAGACTGCCAGCCGTCCTGCTTCTGCTTGCATGTGACCGTCGCGGTGTATACACCAGTGGCATAAGTAATCGAGTAACTAGAATTGCTAGTCAAATCTGTGGTGTTCTCAGTCAGAGCATCAGCCATAACCTCAGCATACGCAGCGCGAGCATTCGCAAGATCCGTAGCCTCGCGGCTCTTCTCGAGCTGAGCAGAGAACACCGGGATCGCGATGGCGACCAGAACAGCGATGATGGCAACGACGATGAGCAGCTCTGCCAGGGTGAAGCCCTCGCGCTCTTCGCGGATGCGCTTGATCATATCCTTCATAACAACTCCTAACGTTTCTCCCCCTTTGGGGATGTCTTGCGCTGCTATGCAGCGCCTCCTCGAAACAAAGCTTCCAGACACTTGCGCACCCAGAATATGCGTGAGTTTAACACTTGGCCCTGCTTACGTCACGCATCGGTCACAAGTTCCTTAAGCGTTCTGCGGCATTATCGGCAATTGGCGCGCTTTAACCGTTAAGGGCACGCCGCAGTTAGCAAAAGACCGGCAACCGCCTGCGGGCAGCTGCCGGCCTCATCGCCTGCATAGGCCGCGCTAGAGCGCGCAGATCCTAGTAGTGGGTAGCGACGCCGTTGTCCTTGCCCTTCTTGGTGTCGCGGATGTCGTCCGCGTTGACACCGAAGGCATCGCCGCGGGCCTCGGCCTGCTCATGCAGCGGGGTGGCAGCATCGGCAACACCGCCGTGCCACTCGCCGAAGCCGTGGGTGATCTCGTCCATCCACTTCTCGACCTCGTCGGCGTCCTTGGAGGGCTTGAAGTCGTCCAGGAAGCCAGCGACCTCGAGCTCGTCCCAGCGCTCGCGGATGGAGGCCCAGAAGTCGTCCTCGTTACCGTGGCTGTAAAGGTAGTTCTTGGCCAGGCCCTTCTCGATGTCGGGGTAGGAGCCTACCGTGTAGCCCTTCTCGATGGCCATCTCGACTGCCGCATCGACGTCCTCGTTGAGGATGTCGACGGCCTTTGCCATGGCCAGCGCCAGCTTGTCGCCGGACTCGGGGTACTTGGTGAGCGTGTTGGCGTTGATGCCGATGAAGCAGCAGAAGTAATCGGAGAGCTCCTGCGCGGAGATGAAGAAGAATTTAGCGCCCTTGGTCTCCTTGACCTGCGGGTACAGGGTCGAGTCGATGCCGATGATGGCATCGACCTCGCCGTCCTTGAGGGCCTGCAGCAGCAGGGAGCCGTCGTAGACGACCCAGTCGATCTTGGAGGGGTCGCCGCCCTGGCGCGCGCACAGTGCGTTGGACTCGACGTAGGAGGGGCCGGACATACCTGTGCAGCCGACCTTCTTGCCCACGAGGTCCTTGCAGGTGTCGATGCCGTTGCCCTCGAGCGTGATGCCGGACCAGCAGCCGGTGTGCATCGTGTCGATGATCTTGAGCGGCGTGCCGTTGAGGTAGGACATGAAGAAGCCCGGGGTCGACAGGAAGAAGTCGATCTCGTCGTTGGCCAGAAGCTCGGAGGTGTCGGCCGAGATGGTGACGATGTTGGCGTCGATGCCGGCCTCGGCGAAGGTGTCGTTCTCGATAGCCACGTAGACGGCCAGCTCGCAGCAGTTGCCGCCCCAGTAGCCGATGGTCATCGGGATCTTCTCGTCCGTGTTGACGGTAGTGGTCGAGGACTCCTCCTTCTTCTCCTCAGAGCTGGAGCTGCCACCGCAAGCGGTGAGAGCAGCGCCGGCTGCCACGACGCCGCCGGCAGCAGCGGCGGACTTGATGAAGGAGCGGCGTGAAACGTTTTTCATGCGTATCCCTTCCTTTCTCTTTCTCTTTCCCTGCCAGGCTCGTGCCGGGCAGACCTCTATGCAAAACAGCGGTTGCTGTCTATGCCGAAACCATGCGGCCCCCTAGGGAGCCATCCCGCGCGGCGCTGCTGTAAGCAGACCGCACAGCGCAAGGCCCTACCAGCGGGCCAAGCCCTTCTGCCACCTGAGCAGCCAGTTGCGGAAAGCGAACATAACGGCTGTCATGGTGGAGAAGATAACGATCATCACGCCGATGATGGCGAAGACCTCGCCGTAGTTGGCGAGGACGCGTATGTACTGGATGCGGAACATCAGCCCCTCCGTCGCGCCGCAGAGCTCTGTGGCCGACATCGCGCCAAAGGAGTGGCTGAAGGCCATAAAGAGCGCGTTGGCGATGGCCGGGATCGAGTTGGGCAGCATCACATGGAAGACGATGTGCATCTTGGAGGCGCCCAGGGTCTCTGCGCGCTCGATCAGACGGTGGTCGATGTTCTTGATCGCGCTGCCGATCATGAGCGTGAGCGGGAACCACGACGCGAGCACGACGGCAGAAAGCGCCGCAGCCGTACTCGAATGGAAGATGATGAAGAAGATGGGCATCCAAATGAGCGCCGGCACGGGGCCGATGATCTTGAGCAGCGGGTTGACCCAGTAGTCGAAGACCCTGACGCAACCGCATGCGATGCCTGAGAACACGCCCATCGTAATACCGATGATCAGGCCCGCGAAGAGGATGCGCATAGAGGCCACAGCATCCGATGCGATGGTATCCGCGTTGCCGATGAGCTCGTGCATGATGAGGTCAGGCGACGGGATGAAGGGCATCTTGAGCGTGCCCGTCTTGAGCGTGAGGTAGTCCTGCAGCGTGAAGAAGCAGAAGATCGCGAATATCAGCCACGGGAAGCGCAGGAAGCGCTCGCGCAGCGGGCGGATGAAAACGCAGAGTATGTAGATGACGGCGTAGATGCCCGCGCAAACGGCGAGCGTGGGAAGCCAGGTCTTGGGGTAGTAGGCCACCGGGTGCACGTTGGGCAAGGCGACATGCTCGATCGCAGAGATGGCGATGCCCAGAAACGGCGCCAGCAACATCAAAGCCTCTTTGGGCTTGACCAGGCTGAAGAAGGGCTTCTTGGCCTTGGGGGTGTACTTGGCCGCCTCCTCCTTAGCGAGCTCTTCCCTGATTGTATCCGCACTGCTCAAAGCGCACCCCTAGTCGAACTCGAGCATGTCCATGATGGCATGGCGCTTCTCGATGAACTGAGCGGATATGCGGTCGCGCGGGTGCGGCATGTCGATGACGACCTCGCCCACGTTGGTGCCCGGGCGCGGGCTTAGGACGATGACGCGGTCTGCCATGTAGACGGCCTCCTCGATGTCATGGGTGACCATGAGGATGATGGGCTTGAAGCGGTCGCGCATGGCGAGGATCTCGTCCTGGATGATGGCGCGCGTGAAGGCGTCGAGCGCGGAGAGCGGCTCGTCCAGCAAGATGATGCCGGGGTCCTGCACCAACGTCTGCGCGATGGCAACACGGGCCGCCATGCCGCCGGATATCTGGTGCGGGTAGGATTTCTCGAAGCCCGTAAGTCCCATGAGGTCGATCATCTCCTGGACGCGATGCTTCTCCTGCTTGTAGACGCCACGCGCCTTGAGGCCAAAGGCGACGTTTTTCTCGACCGTGAGCCACGGGTAGAGGTTGGTCTCCTGGAACACGAAGCCGCGGTTGTACGACGGGCCCTCGACCGGCTCTCCGCCGTAGGTGATCGAGCCGCCCTGGGCCTCGTCCAAGCCGGCCACCAGGCGCAAGAACGTCGACTTGCCGCAGCCGGATGGGCCGATGAGGGCGATGACCTCTCCATGAGAGGCCTCGAGGTTGAAGTCATGCAGCGCCAAGAGCTCACCGCGGTCGCTATCCTCGAACACGCGGCGCACATCGCGCGCCACGAGCTTCTTATCCTGCTCTACCACTGGACGACCTCCTTAGACCAGGCCATGAAGTGGCGCTGAACGATGAACAAGATGGTGATGAGAACGAACGCCATGATGATGAAGAGGATGGCGACGGAGTAGACGACGTCGTAGGACACGAAGCTCTGGCCCCAGCTGATGCGGTAGCCTAGGCCGCCCTGGACACCCAGGCGCTCGGCCGTGACCAGGGACGTGAGCGAGAAGCAGCAAGCCATGAAGAGGCCGGTGAATATCGAGGGCATGGCCGCGGGATAGACCACGTGGCGGATGATGTACCAGTTGGAGGCGCCCAGCGTCTGCGCGTGCTCGATGCTCGCGCGGCTCACGCTGCGGATGCCGCCCGCCAGGTTGACGGAGAGCGGGAACCATGTGGTCGATGCGATGATGACCAGCGCGGCGATATGGTTTGAGGGGGCGAGCACCAGCGCCACGGTGCACCAGGCAACGCCCGGCACGGGGCCGATGATCTTGATGATGGGGTTGAGCCAGTAGTTGCAGTGCTTGGAGTAGCCCATCGCGCTGCCCCACAGAAACCCGAGCACGCCGCCCAGAAAGATGCCCTGCAGGTAGAGCACGACGGAGTTATAGGTGTCCTCGACCGTGCGGTCCCAGTTGCCAAACACGTAGGCCAGCATGGAGTCGAAGGACGGGAAGTACGGCAGATCCAAGTAACCGGTCTTGACCGTGCAGAGGTTGTAGATGCCGCTTGCCAGGTAGATGAAGGTGATGAGGCCCCACCATTTGACGAAGTGTCGGCGGAAGTACTCGAACCAGATCGAGCAGACCACGAAGGCCAGGTAGACTGCGCTCGAGACGCGGATGAAGACGGGATACCAGTAGGAGCTGTAGCCCTCTGGGTAGACGTCGCCGCAGGCACCGTCCACGATCATCATGACGATCATGACCGCAAACGGAACGAGCATCTTAGCAATCTCTTTGGGCTTTGCCAGCGAGAACTTGCTGAAGAACTTCTCTGTGAGCGCGTTGAACTTCATCTTCCCCTTTTTGAATGCGTCAGCCAGCCTTACCCTCTGCGGCTAGCGATAGCTAAGTGTATAGCAACTATGGGCAGCTGTCCAATACGGGGATAATGCACTTTAGGGTCGATGCGCCATAGGGCATGAGCGCTGTAGGTGGCGGCGCGCAGCGAGCGTCATTGCGGCAGCGACCCTCTGCAACCTGGCGGGAGAGCTGCGTGCAGCGCTGCGCTCGCACGCGTCGCTCTCCCCTACGCGGCTCTGCACCGCCACGGCCCTCGAAACTCTCCGGCGCCTCTATGCCGTTGCAAGAATCGCCCTGACCAAGAGAGCGCGGTTGCAGCGACTTGTGGGAAGGGCTACGCCGCAGGTGCGCGTGGCGATGGGCGGTTGCGGATGCAAGCGCGTCTCAATGCAAGACCGCCCCGCAGGTGCGCGTAGGGGCGAGCGGATGCGCACGAAGTGCGCTAGCTCGCCCGGTCGCGCCGGTAGGCGCGACGTAATCAGGCGCAGCGCAAGCTGCGCAGGACTCTCAGGCAGCGGCCCTCTGCAACCTGGCAAGCGGATGCGCACGCAGGCCACCCCCTACTTGACTTTAACCCTGACCACCTTGCTCCACGAGCTGGCATAGGTATTGCCGTCGAACGCCTTCTTGTAGGCGCGAACCTGGAAGAAGTAGCGCTTGCCGCTTTTGAGCTTCTTGATGAGCTTGGCCTTGGCAGCAGCATTGGCGACCTTGACGGTCTTGACGCCCTTGCCCGACGCGAGCTTGGCCTTGGTCGTCGCGTAGTGGATCGTAAAGCCGTCTGCATCGCCTGCGTACGCAGACCAGCTCACCTTGGCCTTCTTCTTGCCGGATGCTTTGACCTTGACGCCTTCTACAGCAGCGGGCGTAAGCGTATAGCTCGCAACCACCTGCCCGCTCATGCTGCCGATACCCGTCACCGTGATGCTCACTTCGCCTGTCTTTTGATCAACGACGTAATTGAACTCGTAATCGACACCGTAGACGAGCTCTTTATCGCCGATGAACACGCTCACAGAAGGACCTGTGCCGCTATCGGAGGGCAGGAATTTGACGATGGCGTCATCGATAGTGCCGGCGATGCGAGTCTCGTAGGAAGCCTGCAGCTTGCCGGCGCTATCGGGGCCGGACTGGGCAGATGCACTGGCACCGCCGAAGGTGACCTTCGTAGCAGAAGTGACGAGCACATCGGCTGCCCAGTTGTTCTTGATCGTAGCGGTTACCACGTAGCTCGTCGCGACCTGAGCCGCAGAGCCAGCCTCGACGGGCTCACCTGCCGCGGTGGCCCAGGATAGCTCGACGACGACGGATGCGAGCTTGTTGCCACGAGCATCGAGCAAATCGGCCGTAGCCTGTGCAGGGAGCGCATCACCTGCAGCGATCGCAGACAACTTCACATCGGCACCTGCTGCATAGATGTAATAGGGACCTGTGGCTTCCTGCTCCCAAACAGCCTTGAGCTCGATATCGCCATTAACCTCGCAGGCGAAATCGTAGTCCTTGCCGTCGAGCTGCCATCCCTTGAAGATGTAGTCAGAGCGAGCAGGATCTTGCGGCTTGGCTGCAGCCGTGCCGGGAACCAGGTTCTGTGCCGTGACCGACGAGCCTCCGTCCGAATCGAAGGTCACATGGCATGCGGTGACATAGGCGATGCCTGCTTCAGCAGCGGCAGTTGCCGCCGCAGAGTCTTTCGGAGCATATATCACGAGGTTATCGGCGTGATTTTGGAACACGTCAATCCCAAAGGTCTCCAGAGTCGAAGGCAGGACGAGAGCTGTCAGGGCAGGACAGCCCGCAAAGGCATAGTTGCCTACCGAGACAACTCCTTCGGGGACGACAAGGCTCGTCAGCTTGTTGCAACCGCTAAAAGCCCTGGCACCAATGCTCGTCACACCATCGGGAATAACCACGCTTGTGAGAGAAGTGCAGTTCTCAACGAAGCAGTCGGGGACCAAGGTGAGCGCACTCGGTATCTCGATGCTGGTCAGCGACGTGCACCCCATGAATACGTTGGTTCCTACCGATGTCACACCCTTGGGAAACTCAAAACTGCTCAAAGCAGTGCACCCGCAAAAGGTATACGATCCGATATTCGTAACACTATCCGGGAACGTTATCGAAGACAAGGACGTGCAATTCTGGAAGGCGCATCGATCTGCGTTCTTGAGCTCTCCGTTAAAAATCACGCTTGTGAGCTTGGAGCAATTATTGAAAGTCTGATACCCAAGGCTTTCGACACTAGCTGGAATACTTATCTCCTCAAGAGACGTACAACCAGAGAACTGGCGGCCCGCCACCATCTCGCTATTTCCCGACACGTCGAACGTCTTCAAACTCGAAGGAAGCTTGACGGAGGCAAGCGCAGTGCAATTCTCGAAAACACTGCCATACATGGTTGCGACACTGTCTGGAATATCAATACTAGTCAAACTCGTGCAACCCTTGAAAGCGCCATAGTAGATCGTCTCCAAGCTGCTAGGTAGTGTGACGTTCTTAAGGGAGGTGCAGCCGATGAACGCACATGGCCCGAGCGACTTTAGACCATCGCTCAACTCAACGGTCTCAAGCGACGTGCAGTAAGCGAAAGAAAGACCAGCCACATCGCTCCCGTAGAGATATTCGGCATAATCCGTCCCGATCCACGAACTTATAGTCGAGGGAAGAGTAAGGGTTTTTAATGAAGTACAGCCGTAGAAGGCACGATATCCCATGTAGGACAAGCCTTCTGGCAGATGCAGGTTCACAAGCTTACTGCAGCCATAAAATGCATCGTCGTCAATTGACAGTTCCCCACCATCGGCAAAATAAACTGTCTCAAGAGAGGAGCACTCCTCACAAGCCTTCTTGCCTATCGTCTTGACACTCGAGGGAATCGTAATCTTTTTAAGTTTCGGGCAATAGTTGAATGCCTTACTGCCGACAGTCTCAAGGCCGTCATTAATCGTCACAGATTCAAGTTTTGAACAAGTAGAGAACGCCTCGCCAGCCAAGGATGTCACAGAGTAAGTGATTTTAGTATTTTCGTCAGTTACCTGAGTGGGAATTTCCACTTCAACAAGACTTGAATCTGTATTTCGCGTAATCTCGGCCGTTGAATCATCCTTAACGATGAATCCCCATTTGCCATCCCACTTGTAGCTTCCTGCATACGCATTTGTCGAAGGCGCACAGAAGGCGATGGCCAATGCGGCGAAGAGAGCAGCAAGGGCCAGCAGCGC
>CAVCDT010000088.1:0-9095 GCA_963600995.1 Akkermansia muciniphila
CTGCAGGCGCTTCGAGCGCGTGTCGCTGCCGAGTCTGAGCGGAGGGCCGCCTGCGTGGCCGTGCAAGGAGACGTTAGAAAGCAACACGCAAGGCAATGACGGCAACAAAGAGCACCGCTACGAGGGCAATCGCCACGATGTCGCAGCGGGAGATTGCATGCTCACGATAACAAGTGCGATTGGCAGCAGCGCCGTAAGCACGGTTCTGGATCGCCAGCGCAAGGTCTTGCGACCTGCGCAGACAGCCCGCGAACAAGGGCACGATCACAGGCACGAAGCTCTTGACGCGTTGCAGCAAGCTGCCGCTCTCAAAGGATGCGAATCGCGCCTCCTGTGCGCGCTTTATACACGCAAGCTCCTCTTGTACCAGCGGCAGGAAGCGCAGCGTCATCGACAGAGAGAGCGCCATATCGTCCACACGCAAGCCAAAGCGTCGCAGCGGGGCAAGCAGCGTGGTGCTTCCATCGGATAGCTGGGTGGCGTTGGTGGTGGCCATGAGCGTCGATGTCGCTACCGCCACCATCGCAAAGCGGATGACAGACTCTGCAGCGAAAGCGACGCTCTGCGCGCCAAAAGACAGAGGCCCTGCCTGCCACCAGATGTCTTGGTTGCCCGTAAAGAACGCATCGAACAGCCCCACGAAGACCATAAGGGGCACGAAAGGTCTGAGACTTGCCCAGGCTTGCCGCGCCGTGGTCTTTGCAGCAGCCAAAAAGCCTACGCCAAAAACGGCTGCGGCAAGCAGCGCGAGCCAGTCCTGCGCCGCAAAGCCCGCGAGCATGTAGAGCAGGCACAAGACTATCTTGACGCGCGCGTCCAAGCGATGCATGGGCGTGTCTCCTGCTCGGTAGCGCCCAAAGCTCACAGGGAGCGGACGCGCCTCGACACACGGCGCATCCCCATAGGCGTAATCGCCTGCCTGCACAGGCGACAGCTCTACCACCCTTGTGCAGCACTGCGACAAAAGCTCGTCGTCATGGGCGATGAGCACGATGCCCTTACCGCTGGCGGCAAGGCTTGCAACAAGCTGCTGCAAGCGCGCAACCTCGATCGGGTCAAGCCCAGCGGCAGGCTCGTCGAGCAGCAGGAACGGGGTATCGAGCACGAGTATGCCCGCAAGCGCGATGCGTCGCTGTTCTCCACCGGAGTAGGCAAAGGGACTTTTCTCCTTGGCCTGCTGCACGTCGAGCCCCGCAGCCTCAAGCGCTGCCTCTGCCCTCGCACGGGCATCGTCATCGCCGAGGCCCAGGTTTCGCGCACCAAAGAGCACGTCCTCGAAGGCCGTCTTGGCAAAGAGCGCACGCTCGGGATGCTGCTCCACATAAGCGACATTACGTCGGAAGAACGCGCGCGTTGCGGGATCGTCCTCAACAACGACATCGCCCAAGCGCACTTGTCCGCTGCAGGGAGCGAGGGTGCCGCTCAGCACTTGAGCAAGGGTGCTCTTGCCGCTACCGCAGGGTCCTTTGAGCCCCACAACCTCGCCAGCGGCCACGCGCAAGCTCACGCCCTGCAGCACGCTCGTCTTGCTGCCCGGATAGGCAAAGGAGACATCCTCGCAGCTCAGCACCGCAGGCGCCCCTCCCCTCCCATCAGCGGCATCACCGGCAAAAGGCAAGGTAGTCTGCATATCATCTTCGAACCGCGCTTCCCCAGCCTCAGACAACTGGCGCATACGCTCGAGCGCCTCAGCGGGGTCTCCCTCGAAGGCAACGGCTCCATCGGCAAAGAGGATGGCTCTATCGGATGCAAGAACCTCGGACGGGATCTGCGTGACGGTCACCACCGTCGTACCTTGCGCGCAAAGCTCGCGCACGAGGGCCGCGAAGCGCTCGCGACCGGCAGCATCGAGCATCGAAGTCGACTCGTCGAAGACGACCATCTGCGGGGTCATGACGAGCACGCCCGCGATGGCGACCTGCTGCATCTGCCCGCCGGAGAGCTCGTTCACATCGCTACCCGCAAAAGATGCCGCCCCTGCATCAGCTAAAGCGCCGGCCACGAGCTCGCGCATCTGCTCGAGAGCAACCCCCAGGTTCTCCGGCCCGAAGGCGACGTCGTCTTCTACCTGCGACTTGACCAGCTGGCTTGCAGGGCCCTGCATCACGAGGCATGCCGTGTGGGAGGCATCGCCCAAAAGGCCCGCAAGCTGCAGCGCAGCCGTCGACTTACCGCTGCCGTTGGCACCTACGAAGGCTACATGCTCGCCCGGCGCAAAGCGCAGCTGGGAGATATCGACCTCGCGGCGGGGGACAGCCTCCCCTGCCCGCAAGGCGTCGCATACGGCCTGCGTCGCCACGCCCACGAGCATGCCCGTGACGCAGGCGGCGGCCGCGAGCACGGGAAGCGTCATGAAGACGGCGGCGCTCGAGAGCATCATGCTCGCAACAACCAACTGTCCGATGTTATGGCAGATGGCGCTCGCCATGCTCACGGGCACGGCTCCCAACCCGCAGGGTTTGGCGAGGAGCACCATCGCAGCCAGCGCGAGCAGCGTGCCGGCAGCGCTGTAGGCGAGCATCGTGGGAGACCCGAAGAGAAAACCGCTGGCTAGGACCTTGACCGCCGCCACACCTGCCGCAGCTCGCGTATCGACGAGCATGAGCGCCACGAGAACGGCGGCGTTGGCCAAGCCCAGCTTGATGCCGGGGACGCCCAAGGGAATGGGGATCATCGTCTCGAGGTAGCTGAGCACCAGCGCCAACGCGCCCAAAAGCGCGCATTGCGCCATACGCTGCACGCGAGCGCGGTCCATGGTTAGCGCGACTCCACGTCGAACGAGTCGTCGTCTTGCGCTGTAGCGATGCTGCTGGGCACCTGGCCGGATGCACCGCCCTGCGCCACGACCTCGATCCAGAGCTTATGCGGCAGGCACACGATCTGCTGGCCGGGAGTATCGATCTCCCCCTGCCTCATGCAGTCGTGGTTGGGGCAGTCGGCCTCCTCCACATGCACCTTGCCGGCGCTCACGACCACCGTGTTGCTGCCGAGCGAAGTCGTTAGCGTCTGCTGCGCATCCTGCGAGAGGTCCATCTCGTGCGTGTTGCCGTCGCCATCGTGCACCACGGCTTTGAGGCTCGCCGCTTGCGATGCACTACCGGCTCCGAAGGCGGACCAAGCGGCAAGACCCGCAAGCACAACGACGATGATTATCGCCGTGGCGATGAGGCTGGCCTTCTTGTTGCTCTTAGCTGCCATGCGCTAATCCTCGACGAGTTTGAACGACTTGCCCTTGGTCTGGGTCAGCTCGTCGGTCCTCTTGCTCACTACCAGGCCCTCGAGGCCGTCTGTCGTATTAAGGAGCTCGAGCGCCTTGTCGTGACCGAGGAGGAACATGAGCGTGGCGATGGCATCGCATTGCAGCGAGTCCCCGCCCGTCACCGAGCTGCTCACCAGGTCCGTCTTGACGGGATAGCCCGTCTTGGGGTCGAGGATATGGTAGTAGGTCTTACCGTCGCTGGCCTTGAACTCGCGCTCATACAGGCCGCTTGTCACGACGGAGACGTCACTGCACTTGATGGAGGCCACCGTCGACTGGGCCTCGTCGTTAGGGTCTTGAACACCCACGTTCCAATCGCTGCCGTCGGGCTTGGAGCCGATAAGGCACACGTGCCCGCCTAGGTTAAGGATGCCGCTCACGCAGCCGGCCTCCGTGAAGAGCCTTTTGAGGTCGTCGGCGATATAGCCCTTGGCAGTTCCGCCCAAATCGAGCATCGCCTTCGGGTCTGCGAGCGTGACCATGTTGCCATCGACCGCCACACCCCTGTAGTCGATGTGCTTGACGGCCTCCTCGACATCCGCGTCATCGGGTTTGACGCCCTCGACGAAATCCCATAGGCTGCTCACAGCGCCGATGGTGATGTCGAACAACCCGCCCGATTGCTCGCAGTACTCAAGCGAGCGCGTGATGATATCGGCCGTCTCGGGCTCTACCTGCGTGGCAGCGCCGCCAGCGTGGTTGACGTTCCAGATATCACTGCCTTCTACCGTGCGCGAGAAGTGTTCCTCGAAGAAGTTGCAGCGCTCGACCGCCTTGTCCATGAGCTCTTGCGAGCAATAGGCTTTGAGCTCGACCACGGTGTCGAACACGAAGAGCGTCGCAGTCTTGGGATCTTGCTCGAGCCATGCTGCTGTGTCTTGGCCGTTAGAGGCAGCGCCGCCTTCATCTGATGACGACGAGCACCCCAAGATGCCCAAGGCGCCTGCTGCGGCCGATAAGCCCAAAGCGTATGCGAACTGCCTGCGTGTATATGCGTGCATGAAAACCCTTGCCTTTGAAAGCGCACAAAGGCGCTCGGATAGTTAGCTAAGGCAAACATTCTAACTATTCTGCCCGCCTTGGCAAGGGAGCAAAGCGACCCATAAGGGCGAAACGCATCGCTGCGCGGAGAGCGTCACAGTGCAGCCCCTTTTATCCCATCTATCGAATAATAGATTTCTGCCATTAGCGCTATCCGGGACTTGACCATGAGTTTGCGTCTGCTAACATTCCACCCCGTACATGTTAGCTAAAGCTAACACAAAGACTGTCTCTGCAGCTGCCGAGCACGCGCCGATCTTAGAGGAACCGCTTGACGCTGCGCGCAACGAGAGGAGCAACATTGACCATCACCGTCAACTCACTGGCCAAGAAGGCCGCCTGCGCCTTGCTGGCAGGCAGCATGGCCGTCGCCTTCGCACCCACGCTTACCGCAGGCGGCATCCAGAACGCCTTCGCGGCAGACGAGGATTACACCTACTGCTATGCCGGCCTGAGCTGGAGCGAATACTGGGCAGGCGAGGGCGTCTACAACGCCAGCAACACCGACAGCTCCGACGAGCTCGACAGCAAGGGAGAAAGCGACCTGGGCGGCTACGACGCCGTCACCCGCGCGACCGTGAACCACGGCTTACACCGCGGCAGCTACCAGTGCAACGCCACCATCCACGCCACCGCAAGCGACGGCAGCGCCAAGGACTTCGCCGTCAGCTACTGGAAGGACAAGAGCACCTTTATCACCACCAGCGGCGAGAGCGTCACGTTTAGCAAGGGCACCGTCACCACCGCAGACGGCAAGAGCTACACGATGACCAACTACAACGTCTACGGCACCAAGTACGTGCCCGTCAAGGTCAAGACCAGCGACTACGCCGCCTTCAAGGCAGACCGCGAGGCCAAGGGCTTCACCGTGACAGAAAACGGCAGCACGCTCGCCGGCGGCTTCAGCGAGGGTGTCTTGACCTCGTACTCCGGCGCCGTGGCAGACGTCAACGCCACCACCTACGGCCTTAAGACCGTCACCAAGTCCGGTGACGGCTTCACGTTCTCCGCCGCAGACGAGAGCGCAACCCAGACGGGCAGCGGCATCGCCGGCCAAGAGCTCAAGACCGCGACGACTGCGAGCTCCATCGACTCCACCGACGGCGTCTACACCTTGGTCGCAGGCAGCGAGGAGGCCATCGAGGAGGGTATATCCGTCGGCGCCTACGGCGAGAAAATCCGCGTCGACTTGGCAGCCAACTACGGCGACCTGGGTGCCAACATGCAGTCCGTGACCTGGACCTACTACGGAGACGACTCCAATGGCACCAAGGCGCTGCGCAGCTACGGCACCAAGTTCGCATCTGACAACTGGATGCACAAGGCCCTGCACATCCAGCTTGGCCTGACGGAGTCCAAGCGCTTCGAGCTGCCCAAGGGCTATGACGGCACGGGCTTTTGGACGCTCACCGTCCACGCATTGGGCTACAAGGACTACACCACACCCGTCTTTGCCGTGACCAAGGAGAACATCGCCAACAACAACCCCGCCTCCAAGGCGACCAAGAAGGCCCTGCAGGAGCAGGTCGACGCGGCCGGCAAACTGATCATTAGCAACTACACACAGGAGTCCTGGGACAACCTGCAAAAAGAGCTCGAGGAGGCTACGGGCATGCTCGGCGAGGCAGACTCGACCGAGACCGCAGTGCTCGAGCAGGTCACCCATGTCAAGCTCGCCGTCAAGGCGCTTGCCTACGCAGAGGGCATCGCCGATAACACCATCACCCTCAAGTCCAAGAAGGTGACCTTCAAGGCCGCGAAGCTCAAGAAGGCGAAGCAGACCACCGCGATCAAAGCCAGCGTCACCAGCAAGGGCGCTTTGAGCTACAGCTCCTCCTCCAAGAAGGTGACGGTGAGCAAGAAGGGCAAGGTCACCGTCAAGAAGGGGACCAAGAAGGGCACCTATACCGTGACCGTGAGCGCCGCAGAGGTCGCAGGGTTCAAGAGCGCCGAGTCCAAGATCTTCACCATTAAGGTCAAATAGCAACACGCCGTATGACCCAAGCGCAAAGACGCCGGCAGGCCAACGCTTGCCGGCGTCTCGTTTTTGCTTTGCCGCGACAACCATCGAGGTCAGCAGCAATGAAAACGAGCCCGGAGCAGCTAAGCCCCGGGCTCGAATCGTTATCGCTATGCGGCGCTCAAGGCTACCTGAAGCTCTCCTCGCCGGGATGGAGCAGCGAGGGCGCAGCACCGAGGAGCAGCTTGGTGTAGGGGTCCTTGGGATGCTCGAAGACATCGGCTGCCTTGCCGCGCTCGACGATGACGCCCTTGTTCATGACCACGATGCGGTCGCTGATATAGCGAACCGTCGAGATATCGTGGCTGATGAAGACCATGGCCAGGTTGAGCTCCTTCTTGAGGTCCATGAGCAAATTGAGAATCTGCGCGCGGACAGAGACGTCCAAAGCGGACGTGGGCTCGTCGGCGATGATAACCTCCGGGTTGAGGGCGAGCGCACGCGCGATGGCAACGCGCTGGCGCTGGCCACCGGACATCTGGCCGGGAAGCGCCTCGAGACAGCTCGCGGGCAGGCCAACCAGATGGATGAGCTCCCTCACGCGTGCCTCGCGCTGCGCGCTGGTGCCCACCTTGTGCACGATCATGGGATCGAGCAGCTGGTCATGGACGCTCATGCGCGCGTTGAGAGCCGTCGCAGGGTCCTGGAAGACCACGCTCAGGACGCGGCCTATCTCCTTGCGGTCCGCCGCCGTGCGTCGCGTGACGTCGCGGCCCTTGAAGTAGACATGCCCGCTCGTAGGAGCTTGCAAGCCGCAGAGCACGTTGGCCGTGGTCGACTTGCCGCAACCGGACTCGCCCACGATGCCGATCGTCTCACCCGGTAGGAGCTTGAGCGAAACGCCTCGAACGGCCCTAACCTTGTTGGGATGGAACAGCGACCCGGTGCGCGTCTTGAAGGTGACGTGGATGTCGTCCAGAAAGACAACGGGCTCGCCCGCATCGGCAGGCGTGTCGTCCGGGACAGAGGTCTCCGGCACGGGGATGGCCTGCAGCTGCTCGCGCACGTCGCGGCGGTTGACCATGGGCGCGGCATAGACATCCTCGTCCACGGGAAGCGCCGTCGGGTCTGCGCTGGGGATATCGCCCTGCAGCTCGTTGTGCTCGTTCTCACCCTCGGCATAGGCCTGGGCTGCGTCGACGAGGTCTGCTGCGTGCTCGTTGATGTCGCTCAGCTCGTTGAACTCGTTTTGATCGGCCATTACATCCTCCCCTCTGCCGGCACAAGCGGCTCGAGCCCGATGCGCGTCAGCTCGCTATCGGGCAGCTCGGCATAGTAGTGGTCCGTACCCTTGAGGCGCTTGAGCATGGGACGGACGTTGGAGACCTTGTCCGGATGGCTGCTGCGCGGACGGAACCTGTCGCCTTCGGGGAAGTCCTTGGGGCTGGGCACGCTGCCGGGCACCTGATGCAGGCGCTCGCCTCCGGCCTCGATGGACAGGACGCTGCCCAGAAGGCCGCGCGTGTACTCGTGGACAGGGTTGGTCATCAGCTCGCGCACGGGGCCCTGCTCGACGACCTGGCCCGCGTACATGACGGTGATGGAGTTGGCGACCTCTGCCACCAGGGCGAGGTCGTGGCTCACGAACACCATCGCGAAGCCCAGCTCGTGCTGCAGGCGGTTGAGCAGGTCGACGACCTGCTTTTGGACGGTGACGTCGAGGGCCGTAGTGGGCTCGTCGGCGATGATGACCTTGGGGTCGCGCGTGAGCGCCATGGCGATGAGCACGCGCTGGCGCTGGCCACCGGAAAGCTCATGCGGGTAGGAGTCCAAGACGCGCTTGGGATCGAGGCCCACGAGCTCCAGGAGCTCCTCGGCGCTGCGCGTACCGCCGCGCTTGGTGAGCTGCTTGAATTGAGCCTTGATGAGCATGGAGGGGTTGAGCGAGGACAGGGCATCTTGGTAGATCATCGCGATCTCCTTGCCGCGCAGCTCGTTCATGGACTTGTAGTCCAAGTCGAGTAGGTTCTGCCCGTTGTAGATGATCTCGCCCGTGATCTGCGCCTTGGGGTCGAGCAGGCCCATGATGGCCATCGAGGAGATCGACTTGCCGCAACCGGACTCGCCTACGAGGCCCATGGTCTGGCGCGGGCGCACGACGAAGTTGAGATGGTCGACGACGTTGACCTCGCCATGGCGCGGGAAGCGTATGCACAGGTCGCGCACCTCGAGCACCGGCGGCACGTCCGTACGCGCCTCGAAGCGGTCCGTGCGCTTGAGCTCTACCTCGCGCAGGGCGGCGAGGCGCTTTTCCAGGGACTCCGCCTGCGCTGCGTAGGCGAGCTTGGGATCGGCCACGAGGCGGTCTGCCTCGCGGTCGCTTTCGACGTTGGAGTCGGATGCCTCCATGGGCGCGCTGGGGGCAGCGGCCATGGCATCGGTCACGCCCTCGGCCAAAATGTTGAGGGCGAGCACGGTGACCATGATGGCGATGCCGGGGAACAGCGCCTGCCACCAACGGCCGGCCAGGACGCCTGCGCGCGCATCGGCCAGGATGTTGCCCCAGGTGGGGGTGGGCTCGGGGATACCGGCGCTGATGAAGGCCAGCGAGGCCTCGAAGACGATGGCGTCTGCCGTCGCCGTGATCGCGAAGACCAAGATGGGGGCGAGGCAGTTGCGCATGACGTGCTTCCACAGGATCCACGGGGCCCTGTCGCCTGCCACCATGCACGCGCGGACATAGTCGCGCCCGTACTCGGACATGATGTTGGCGCGCACCACGCGCGCAACCTGCGGTGCGTACATGACGCCGATGGCTACGATGAGCGAGGGCAC
>CAVCDT010000089.1:0-8456 GCA_963600995.1 Akkermansia muciniphila
GAAGGGCCTCAAGAAGGGCAAGAAGTACACCGTCAAGGTGACCGCCTCCTGCGGCGCGGCCACCAAGGTCGTCAAGGTCGTCGTCAAGGTCGTGAAGTAATCAGACCTCGCTACCCGCGATGACATCGCCTGAGGCTGCATAGCCTGAGGTATAGGGGCCCCGCTGGCTATCGCCGGCGGGGCCTTCTTTTCTGTTGAATGCATTACCTGCGTGAATGAGGATTGAGTTTAACGGGGTTTCTAAATGAGAGCATCAGAGTTTGCGGAGAGATATCGGATAAAGATAAGGACGCTTTACGACTGGCTTGAAAAAGGCCGCATAAATGGCGCTTATAAGGCCGATGGGGGTATCTGGGAGATACCTTGCTGCGCAAAGGTATCCTATAGTCCCCGCAAGAAGAAGAAGAAAAGAACCGCCAATGACCACAGAAGAGATATCCTCAAGGCCCTCGCTTTGATCAATACGTCGATTCGTCTATCTTGGGCTGCACCGATGGGGATTACCGCGACATGCTTAATGAGTTGTGTAGAGCAGAATATATTCATGAATCAGATGTCCCTGCTGATGGGAAATGGAATACGGGGTACATGATCACCGAGAAAGGGCTGCGCCTGCTGGAGTCTGGAAAGATTTCCTTTGGCAAGTTGTATCAGCCTACATGTGCAGGTGTGACGGAGGGATTCGTCAGAGCTTATTTGCCTCAATGATGCGTCGGTATCTGCGCACAGTGATGATGGGACTAGTTGATTGAAATCTGTGTCGTAGACTCGCTTTAAGCTGTTAGAATGTAGCCAACGACAGCCTGAGCCGCAACCAGGCGACGCCGTTTTTTTGTTGAGGCGCTAGATTGCTCTAGCGCCGTTTCTTTTTGCGGCTACCGCCTTTAAGGCAGGCCTGAGCAAAGCTGATGGTCGCCGCTACGAGCACAAGAGCTGCTGCTACGAGCTGCAAAATCGCTGTTGCTAGGTTCATGGTTTCACCTCCCCTCGTTATGGAAGGCGTCGCCTGAACTCAGACTGCCGTGGCAGCACCTATCATATCAAGAACATTTGTTCATTTTAAGTCTTGACATTTTGATATTCACGAGGAAATCAAAAGAGCGAAGCATTTGAGCATTGTTTATCGCTCTGACCTGGGAGTTTACTTTTGCTGCGATAGAAGCCCTGCTGCAGCTACACCGCTCCGTTTGCTCTAAACAGATTGAGCATCCCCGCCGCGCCTGTACGCTCGTATACTTTGAGGTGCGCGGGAGGCTTGCCTCGCGCGCAATCTTCGCCGAGCGTATTTGTGGGGGATATCATGGCTACCAGCACACTGCAGCATAGGCCGCCTAAGGACATGCTGTGCCCGTCGTTGCAGCTTACCGACGGCTGCACGCATGGCAAATGCAAGTTCTGCGATATCTACAACGGCGTGCCCTTCACGGCGCTGCCCATGGAAGAGGTCCTTGCCGATATCGATGCGCTGGCCAAAACGACTATGCACCACGTACATCGCATTTATCTCACGGGCGGCAACCCGTTTGCCCTGCCTACGCAAAAGCTCATCGAGGTCTTCGACGCAATTGAGCGCGCTATGCCGCAGATCAACAGCTACGGCGGCTTTTGCCGCATCATGGATATCGCCAGCAAAAGCGACGAGGAGCTTGCGCTGCTCGCGTCGCGCGGGGTAAACGATATCTGCATCGGCGCAGAAAGCGGCTATGACTTCGCGCTGCAGGCGATGCAGAAGGGGTGCACGGCTGCCGATATCCTGGAGCAAAGCGCGCGTCTGCGTGCGGCAGGGCTCGAGTTCACGTTCTTTTATCTCGTCGGCTTGGCGGGGGCCGGTAAATGCGAGGAGAACGCCCTTGCTACCGCCAGGGTGTTCGGCGAGTGCAATCCCAAAACCGTCCTCATCGTCACGATAACTCCCTGCAAGACGTGGAAGCTGGCTGAGGATATCGCCGCTGGCGTATGGCAGGCGCCCCTTGAGGTCGAGATGGTGCGGGAGATCCGCACGTTCATCGCCAATCTGCCGTCCACGTGTACGAGCTACATCAACTGCTCGCACGATAGCGACGTCATCCGATTCGAGGGGCTTATGCCCAAGGACCAGGAGAATCTGGCCAAGCTGCTCGATAACCGCATCCCCAAGATCAATGAGCGCGCCGCGCGGCGTATGAGGGAGTGCATCCACAGGGCGAAGTTCTAGCGACCGCCTCCCCCCGTGTCATTCGTCTTGGAGGATGCGCGGGCGGCATTATGTGCTTGAGCAGCGCGCGTTCCCGCAGGCTCGCAAACATTTGCAACCTAGCGGGCAAGCTAGCGGGCTTCGCCCGCGTCCGCTCGCCCCTACGCGGTTCCGCACCGTCCCCGTCCTCGAATCCGTAAGGTGCCTCAACGTCGTTACTAGCACCCCCTGACCCAAGGCCGCGCAAGCGGGCCGAGCGAATGCGAGGCAGATCGCGCGAGAAGCGCCTGCGGGAGCGAGGACTCAAAAACGCCGAAGGCGTTTTCTTCGCAGCTGCAGGCGCTTCGAGAGCGATCGGGTGCCGAGTCTGAGCGTAAGGTCCGCCTGCGCGGCCGCCTTCTCTGTGTCAAATTTGTGCAAAGCTCGGCGGCTGGAGCGGGGCACAGGCCTCGGTTGTATACACTGTCCCAAGTTTAAGCGCCAGGCATAAGGACCGTTTTTGGAACTCATCCACTTCATCATCGCCTTGATCCAAGACCCGCGCACCTTCATCGCGCAGTGGATCGTCGAGCTCGGGCCCGTGTGGGTCTACACGCCGCTCTTTATCATCGTCTTCATAGAGACGGGGTTGGTGGTGACGCCGTTTCTGCCGGGCGACTCGCTGCTCTTTTGCATGGGTATCTTCTGCGCGGAAGGCGGTGGCCTGAGCCTGCCCGTCGCCTTGTCGCTCATGACGCTTGCGGCCATCTTGGGTAACACGTCCAACTACTGGATCGGGCGCAAGATGGGCGAGGCCATTATCCGCAGCGGCAAGGTCAAGGCCCTTACGCCGGAGAGGCTCGAGAAGACCCAGGCCATGCTCGACAAATACGGCAACTTCGCCGTGTTCCTCACGAGGTTCTTCCCCATCATCCGCACCTTCGCGCCGTTTCTGGCGGGTATGGGCGGCATGCACTTCCCGCGCTTCACGCTCTTCAACGTCCTGGGCGGCGCGTGTTGGGTCTGCCTGTTCACCTTGCTGGGTTACTTCTTTGGAGGCGTGCCCTTTGTCGAGCAGCATTTCGAGCTGGTCATCGTGGGCATCGTCGTCATAAGCCTCGTGCCCACTATCGCAGGTGCCCTCAAAGCCTGGCTCGGCAGCCGCAAGACCAGCCGCAACGCCGCCTAGCTCCTCTGCCTGCAGCTCTCGACGCCGCGATGGCCGTTACCGCGTCCGCCGCTATGCCTGCCGCCGCGCCCGTTGCTGCAAGGTCTCCCATCGCATCGCGCCGCTCGCCGTTTGCCGTGAGCTGCTTGCTGTGCGCTTGCCCTAAGCTGCCTAAGATTGCCTCGCCGGAGTACGGCCCGGTTAGCTAAATTAACCTCATGGTGTATCCTAATACGCCATTAAGATACGCAACGTCACTTAAAGAAGATGATAATCCCTATGAGCAAGCAGATCGACATGCTCACCGGTTCGCTTTGGACCTCTATCCCCCGCTTTGCCCTCCCCGTCGCTGCGACGAGCATCCTCGAGCAGCTCGCCACCTTTGTGGGCGTGCTCATCGTCGGGCGCTGCTCGGGCGTGCAAAGCACCGTAGAGATGGCCGCCCTCGGCTCGAACATGCCGCTTGTGAGCCTCATCGTCAACCTGTCGCTGGGCATATCGCTGGGCGCCAACGTCGTGATCGCCATCGGGCTGGGGCGCAAGGACGCCAAGGCGGTCGAGGCAGCCGTGCATACCTCCATGGCGCTGAGCGCCATCGGCCTGCTCTTCACGTTGATAGGGGAGCTTACAGCAGTACCGCTGCTCGAGGCGCTGCTCGTGCCCCAGGAGACCTTTGCGGCGACGCTCGTCTACTGGCGCATCTACTTGGTGGGCGTGGCGGCGGTCATGCTCTACAACTTCGAGGCGGCTGTCTATCGCAGCATAGGCGTCACCACCAAGCCGCTGAGGGCGCTCGTCGTGTCGACTGCGCTCAACATCGTCTTGGGTGTGGCCTTCGTGGGAGGCCTTGGGATGGGCGTGGCGGGCATCGCGGTGGCGACCGTCATCAGCTACTGCGTAAGCGCGGGCATACTCATGCGCGGCCTGTGCACGATCGACTCCCCCGTGCGCGTGAGCCTGCGCAAGATCAGGATCGATGCGGCCCAAGCGGCGCAGATCTTCAAGGTGGGCCTGCCTGCTGGCGTGCAGATGGCCATCTTCGCCGTCGCCAACATCGTGATCCAAGGCGCGGTGAACAGCCTGGGTACTAACGTCATCGCCGCCTCGAGCGCGGCGCTCGCCCTCGAGTTCCTCTTCTGGGCCTTCGTCAGCTCCTTTGGGCAGGCCTGCACGACCTTTACCGGGCAGAACTTTGGCGCCGGCAACCTCGCGCGCTGCAAGAAGACGCTGCTCGTAAGCTTTGTGGAAAGCGAGATAGCGGTGGCGCTGCTGGTCGCAGCCGTGCTCTTGGCTGGGCGCGAGATGATAGCGCTCTTCAACAGCGACCCGCAGGTCATACAGCTGGGCTTCGAGCGTCTCTACATCATCGTGCCTGCGTACTTCTTCTCGATGGTCTACGAGATGAGCTCCGACTACCTGCGCGGCTTTGGGATATCCGTCTCTCCCGCAGCGCTCACCGTGTTGGGCGTGTGCGGCACGCGCCTTCTATGGGTGGCCTTCGTGTTCCAAGCTTCGCCCACGTTCGAGACCATCATGTACGTCTACCCGGTAAGCTTGGGGGCCACGGCGCTCCTCTTGGCTGTCTTGCTGCTGATAGTGCGCCCCACGAAGACCCAGGCCAAGGCCTATAGCGCAGGCCGTCCCCAAGGCTAGCGCCGCGGGCAGGGCTGCTTGCGCCCCGAAAAGAGGCAGCCGAGCAAGGCTCAAAGCTTGCCGCGAGAGCACCGCCAACCAGGCGTTTGTCACGTCTGCCGCAGCATCTGCCCACTTGCGGCATAGGGGCAGATCGAGCCGCCTGCGCGTCCTTGCCGCTCCCTACTATCAAGGAGACCAAACAGGCCCCTTGAGATGGGAGTTCACATGGGTTACTACACCGGCAAGACCATCATCGTGACGGGCGCAGGGCGCGCGACGCTCAAGAGCGGCGAGCCTGGCTCCATCGGCTACGGCATCGACATCGCCTTTGCCAAGGAGGGAGCAAACCTCGTCATCACCGGCCGCAACGTCGCCAAGCTCGAGGCGGCTAAGGAGGAGCTCGAGCGCGAGTACGGCATCGAGGTCCTGGCTGTCCAGGCAGACATCTCTGCCGGCGCGGACAACGAGGCCACCGTGCAAAACGTGGTCGACCAGGCCATCGCCAAGTTCGGGCGCATCGACGCACTGGTGAACAACGCCCAGGCCTCTGCCTCCGGCGTCACCTTGGCAGACCACACCATGGACCAGTTCAACCTCGCCTTGTACTCCGGTTTGTACTCCGCGTTCCTCTATATGCAGAAGTGCTACCCGTACCTTAAGGAGACCAAGGGCTCCGTCGTCAACTTCGCGAGCGGCGCCGGGCTCTTTGGCAACTACGGCCAGTGCGCCTACGCGGCTGCCAAAGAAGGCATCCGCGGCCTGAGCCGCGTGGCAGCCACCGAGTGGGGCCCCGACGGCATCAACGTCAACGTCGTCTGCCCGCTGGCATGGACCGCTGCGCTCGAGGGCTTCAAGGACCAGTATCCCGAGGCCTACGAGGCCAACGTCCATATGCCGCCGATGGGCCATTACGGCAACGTCGAGACGGAGATCGGCCGCGTCGTCTTGCAGCTGTGCGGCCCGGACTTCAAGTTCATGAGCGGTGAGACCGTCACGCTCGAGGGTGGTATGGGCCAGCGCCCCTAAGTGCCCTGGCAGCTTGAAACCAGCACGGCCCCGGTGGCTTCGTTCTGCGCCGCCGGGGCCGTCGTGCGTTCTGGGCCTATCTGCAACGCAGCGGTTTTCTCGTGTGTCGCTACTTGCGGGTATCATAGCTAGATACGATTGCGCCGCCGCATCGCCTGCGCGCGCCTGCCCGAGCAAGGAGTGAAGATGTCGATTTCCCTCTATCGCAAATACCGCCCCAACACGTTTGCGGACGTCGTGGGCCAAGAGCATGTCGAAAACACCCTGACCAATGCCGTGGCCAGCGGGGATGTCGCCCATGCGTATCTCTTCTGCGGGCCGCGCGGCACGGGCAAGACCACGAGCGCGCGCCTGCTGGCAAAGGCGCTTCTGTGCGAGAGCGGCCCCACGCCCGCGCCGGACGGCACCTGCTCGCAGTGCGAGGCGATCGCCCAGGGCACGCACCCAGACGTCTACGAGCTCGACGCCGCGAGCCGCACGGGCGTGGAGAACGTCCGCGAGGAGATCATCTCGCGCGTGCAGTTCGCCCCCACGCGCGGGCGCTACAAGATCTACATCATCGACGAGGTCCACATGCTTTCCAACGCGGCGTTCAACGCGCTGCTCAAGACCTTGGAGGAGCCTCCCGCGCACGTCGTCTTCGTCATGTGCACCACCGATCCGCATAAGGTGCCCGAGACCATCCAGTCGCGCTGTCAGCGCTTCGACTTCAGGCGCTTCTCGATCGAGGAGATCTGCGGCTACCTTGGGCGCATCTGCAAGGCAGAGGGTTTCACGGCAGACCAGGAGGCCCTCGAGTTCATCGCCGCCAAAGCTGCAGGCGGCATGCGGGACGCGACTACGGCGCTCGAGCAGGTGGCGGTCGCCAACGGCGGCGCTATCACCTTGGCGGCAGCGCAAAGCCAGCTGGGGCAGACGGATACGGGCATGCTGTTCGAGCTTTGCGGCTATATCGCCGCGCGCGATACGGCCAACGCCTTCCTGTGGCTCAACCGCATGGTCGTCGCCGGCCAGGACCTAGTCCAGGTGGCTGGCGATGTGACCGACCATATCCGCAACCTCTACGCGGCGTCTCTCACAGGCGGCGTCAATGGCGTCATCGCCTGCCCGGTAAGCGAGATTCCCCGCTACCAAAGCCAGGCTGCTGCCTTTGGCGGCCCCGACCGCCTGGGCCACGCGCTCACCACCTGCGCGGGCTTGATAAGCGAGCTGCGCAACAGTGTCAACATCCGCTTGAGCTTCGAGATCGCGCTCACGCGCCTGTGCCGCGCAGAAAGCGAGCTCACGCTCGAGGCGCTGGCCGAGCGCATCGAGAGCCTCGAGGCGGGTATCCCGGCCCCCAAGCTCTCTGGCGATCTGCTCTCTGCCATGGCGTCGCAGGCCGTTGCCAGCGCCGCTGCCAATGCCGGCATGGGCGCCGGCGCCGCTGTTGTTGCCGCCGGTGCTGCAGCTGCGGCCTCGCAACCTGCAGCGCAGCCTGCGGCACAGCCGGCGGTGCAACCTGCAGCACAGCAGGAGGCAGGCCAGAATCTGCCGCTGGATGCAGAGCCGGAGGACGACGAGGAGTGGACCGGCGGTCAAGACGACGATGACGCGCTTTGGGATGACGACCCGAGCATCGCGTCCTTTGCCCCTGTGGATGCATTGGGCGATGCGCCCTTTGCCGATGATGCACCCGTCGACCTGCCGTGGGACGAACCGCAGGGCGAGCAAGCCGATGGAGCTGCCGTCCCTTTGGACCAAAGTTCCCCTGCGGTCAGCGACGCTGCACCCGCTGCGGCATCTGCTTCTAGCGCTGCAGCCCAAGAGGCTGCGGCCTCGGTTGCCGCAGTTCGAGACACCGCACCCGCTCCTGCGCCGGATGATCCGCAGCCTTCCCAGGCACAAGCGGCTCCGGCGGCTGCCATGTCGCCCGCGCGCCTCATGGCTGCCATCCGCACGCAGGTCAAGCGCGAGGACGTTGCAACGGACGCCCTGCTCAACGGCGTCTCTGTCGAGCAGGATGCAAGCGGCTACCACCTGGTGTTTCCGCAGGGCGGTGATTTTGCGATGATGCTCGTGTCGCAGGGCAGCGCGCATGACCTGCTGCGTCGCGCATTCGAGAGCGTTATCGGCCAGCCCGTGGGCTTCGACTGCAAGGTCGCCGGCGGTGCTGTGGCAAAGAAGCCTGCGGCCAAGCAGCCCGAGAGCTTTGGCGCGGTGAGCGCTACCGAGGCCGCTGCCCCTGCGCCTGATTACGACGACGGCTATCTGGATGCCCTGGCCAGCAGCTACTCCGGCGGATATGACGACTACGTGCCTGCCGATGAACCGCCCGCCTTTGCCCCGCAGGATCTGCCTATAGCTGACGCACCCGCGCCTACCCCTGCTGCAGAGCCGGCCCCTGCCGGCGACTTTGGGGGTTTCGACCCCGGCGCCTACATGGCCCAGCGCGAGGCGGATGCGGCAGCGGATGCAGCCGCGGCGCAGGAGGCC
>CAVCDT010000090.1:0-8371 GCA_963600995.1 Akkermansia muciniphila
CTGCACCATGCGCAGCAGGGTTGCCGCGCGTTCATCATCCTGCAGCCCTTTGGCTACCCGCCCAACCATATCGTGGGCCGCGGCATCACCAAGAAGCTCAAGGAGCTCTACCCAGATGCCCAGATCCTGCCGCTCGACTACGACCCAGACGCCTCGCACGCCAACATCGAGAACCGCCTGCAGATGCTCATCATGGACGCCAAGGCAAAGCACGAGGAGCGGCGGAGGAAGCAGACGCCAAGCCAGTCAGCAGCCTTGCTCTGCAAACGCACGCTTGGCATCGTCGATGAACCTGCGGGCAATCTCGCCGGGGGCATTCGCTTTGCGATAGAGAAAACCCACGTGCACGAGCGCCTGAGGGCCGGAAATCGGCGTGAACCTCAGGTCGAGCCGCCTGAAATCGTCGCGTCGCCGCGCCGTCTCGTAAGCAAACGAGTCGAACAAACTCACAACGCGTCCCTTGTATGCCCAGTCGATGAGCATGATGTCGCGTGACGACTTGAGGTAGATGTTATCGAGCGTCTCTTGAGGAAATATGCGCTCGAGCTGTTCATTGAGGGCATTGTCGCTCATACACGCAAGCGGAAGCTGGGCAAGCTGGTCGGGAGAGACTTCCTCCAACCCTTCGAGCAACGCCTTGTCCTTCCAGATTACGCCGATGCGCGTTGTGGCAAGCTCCTCGAAGACACACGACGGGTCCCCTGCCACGGACGTGTAGTTGTTGTCAAAGAGATGTACGAAGAAGACGTCGTTCCTGCTTGCACGGTCTATCTCGGCGGGGATATCGGCAAGCATCGACTCTTTGATGATTGCCTCATCAAACAAACGAGGCTTAGCGCGAACTATTCCCATGAGATCAACCTGCAACACATAGTATGTTGCAACGAGCCTCACCCGCTCGGTTCCCACGTTCAAGAGCACGCCCTGTCGACGCGCGAGCTCATCGGTCAAATCTCCGTACCTGCGAACGATATCGCGTGCGTACTCGAGAAACACCTCACCGTCCCCGGTGAGCTCGATACCGGTATGTCCTCTGTTCACGAGCTTGCAGCCAAGCTCGTCTTCCATTGCAGTGACGATCTTGCTTAAACCCTGATGAGAGATGAAGAGCGCCTCGGCTGCACGGGAAAGCGAACCACATTCTGCAAGCTTGATGAAAAACTGCATGTTGGCGATGTTCATAAGAGCGCCCCGATCGGTTACGGCGAGCCTGCCTACCCATTGCTGGAATCATACCCCTGCAGTCCATCACATGCTCACGTGCGCTTGCAACGATTGGTTCCATCGGTGCAACGCTGCGATGCTTGTGCTCCATCGTCTTACACCCTCAAACTCGAAAGCGAGAAGCGGCCGCTGCCACAGCAATGACCGCAAGAGGGTCCTTCGAGCAAGGAGAGAGGCTATGGAAAACAAAGTCGAGGTAAGATACGGCGGCTGCCGTTCCTGCCACGTCAACTGCGGTGTCAAATGCACCGTCGTCAACGGCAGGCTCGAGAAAGTCGAGGGTACCGACCCCAGCCACAACGGCTACCCCAAGGTGTGCCTGCGCGCAATGGCTGCCCCGCAGTTCGCCTACAACCCGGCGCGCCTGCGCTATCCGCTCAAGCGCGCCGGCAAGCGCGGCGAGGGCAAATGGGAGCGCATCAGCTGGGACCGGGCAATGGACGAGATCGCCCAGAAGATCTACGACATGTCCGAGAAGCATGGTCCGGAGACCTTTGTCCTTCCAGGCCGCACCGGACGTCACGACATGGGCTGGATCGCGCACCGCGTAGCCCGAACCATCGGCACTCCCAACAACTACTACGGTGCCATCCAGCTGTGCCTGATGCCGCAGTTCCACGGTTGCGTGCAGTTTGGCGCCCAGCTTGCCCAGCCGTCGAGCGTCAGCCCTGCGGATCTGACCGTCGCCGTCGGCATGGAGCGTGCTTACAGCCACGAGCTCGTCAACGGCGTTGCAAGCTCCCTGAAAGAGAAAGTCGGAAGCAAGTGGGTTGTCTTCGACCCCGTTGCCGGCCCGTTTGCGCTGCAGGCAGATGAATGGTGCCCCGTGCGCAACGGAACGGACCTTGCCTGGTGCATGGCGATGATCCGCCATCTGCTGGCTACGGGAACCTACAACTACGACTTCGTGAGCAAGTGGACCAACGCGCCCTTCCTCGTCCGCGACGACACGGGCGATCTTCTGCGCGAAAGCGACATCTTCGAAGGCGGCAGCCACGAGCGCTACATGTTCTGGGACGAGGGGAGCGACTCCCTGAAATGGTGGGACACCACCGAGATCCAATGGGAAGGCGGCGTTTCCGGCAAGGCGCACTACGAGCACCTCGTCGAGCTCTTCAACGCCAACAAGTCAACAGGCGAGCAGTCGCCCGCCGTCATGCCCGAGGGCATGCACCCCGCAATGTGGGGCGAGCATACAATCGACGTTGCCGGCGGACGCGCGAAGGTCAAGTGTATGCCGGTCATAAACAAGCTCTGGGAACATGTCGAGGAGATGACCTTCGAGCGTGCATCCAAGATAACAGGCGTTCCCGCCGACCAGCTCGAGCGCGTGGGCAACATGATCTCCGCCGCCAGGATGATCGACTTCTTCGAGGGCTCCGAATACATGGCAACCAACACCTCGCAGTTCCTCAACGCCATGTCCATCCTCAAGATGCTCACCGGCAACGTCGACACCCCCTCTGCGGAGATGGACCAGTTCTACCCTGTGACGCCGATGGCGTTCCCGAGCGAGTTCGACATCTCCTACGCCGACGGCCTGTCCATCGAGCAGAAGCGCAAGCGCCTGGGATACTACGAGCACCGCATCGGCTGCGGATACGCTTGGGAGGACTGGATCAAGTGGCAGCCGCTGCGCCCGGAAAACGCAGATGGTGTGCTGTGCTTCCCCGACATCGGCTGCGTTCTCAAGGCAGCCGAGCAGGGCGAGCCCTACGAGGTCCACGGCATCATCGCAATCAGCTCTAACTGGCTGTTGCACGATCCCTCCACAGCCCGCTGGATGCGCCTGCTCGAAGACGAGGACAAGATCCAGCTGCATGTGGTGACCGACCTCGTCATGACGCCAACAGCGGAGATGGCAGATTACGTCTTGCCTGCGCAGACTTGGATGGAGCGCAACTACCTGTACTGGTCCGTTGCCGGCAACGACCCTTCCAAGAAGTTCTTCAAGCGCGTCATCGACCCGATCTGCGAGACAAAGCACGACTACGAGTTTGGGGCGATGCTCGCCAAACGCCTCGAGAAGCTCGACCCCAAGTACAATCATGGGCTGCTCAACCCCTCGACGTCGCACTTCTACGGCGGAGAGTACGGCACGCTATGGGAGGCCGACACCATCGACGAACAGCGCGACATCCTGTGCCGCGAGTTTCTCGACAAGCCGCTTGAGGAGTGCCTCGAAATCGGCAAGGTGATGCCTCCGGGGCTGGAGCCCTGCCCGCAGTCCCACCAACGCTACACCATCGCCGGTAAGTTCCCCACCGACACCGGCAAGTGCAACATGTTCTCCACGCTGCACTACAAGGCGGGTTACCCCGCCCTGCCCGTCTACACGGAGCCGGCCGTCTCTCCCGTAAGCCGTCCCGACCTTGCCGAAGAGTACCCGTTGGTACTGTCAACCGGCAAACGCCAAGCGGGTTACTTCCACTCCGAGTTCCGCGAGCTGCCTTGGATGCGCGAGGTCAACCCCGTGCCCGAGGTCTTCGTCAACCCCAAGACCGCGGCAAAGTACGGCATCAAGCACGGCGACTGGATCTGGGTCGAGGCTCCCGACCATTACGGTTTGGCGCCCCTCAACAAGATCATGGGCAAAGCCTCATGCCGGCTGCTCTCGGCCGAAGGCATCGTGACGTACTCGCAGCATGCCTGGTGGCGCCCAGAGAAGCCCGTGACCGAAGGCCAGCACGGTGCCTTCGAGTGGAATGCCGAGGCAATCGTCGAATGCGAGAACCGCACCCCTGAGACCGGCACAGCCGGCCTGCGCTCCCAGCTCTGCAAAATCTACAAGGCGAGCGAGAAAGACATCAAGGAGTATCAGCCGATGATCACCAGGGAGCAGCTCGAGAAGCTCATGCCCTTGTCTGAAGAGGAGCTCGAAAATGACTAAGCACGCTTTCATCGTCAACTGCGACCTGTGCTCCGACCACCGCGGATGCATGGTGGGGTGCAAGGTTCAGAGAAACGCCTTCCTCGGTGCGCATCTAATCGAAACATACACCTCGATGAGCGACTGCATCGAACACAACAATACCTACTTCGTGCCGGTGATGTGCCAGCATTGCGATAACCCGGCTTGTATGGCAGTTTGCAGCCACAACGTGATCAGCAAGCGCGACGACGGACTCGTAGTCTTGGGTGATACGGACACCTGCGCTTCCTGCGAGCATCCCTGCGTTGCCGCATGCCCCTACGATCGCATCTTCCTCGACCCCGTGACAAACTGCATCGCAAAATGCGATGGCTGCCCGGAGCTCGTAGACGCCGGCCTGCCTCCCGCGTGCACCGTCAACTGTTGGAAGGGTGCCATAACCTTTGCCGACCTCGAAGACGACTCCGCCATCCCCGTGCAGCTGCTCGAGATGGCCGAAGAGGCAGGCACTGTCCACTACCTCAAACCAGAAGCGCAAACGCAGCCGACCACACGCTATGTCCTCGGCAAGAGGAAGTGGGAGAACGGCAACAGGCTCTACAGCCCCGCATGGCACAACGACGAACCTGAGTTCGATATCCAGTAACACAGCGAGAATGACGGGATGGAAACAACGATGAGCATCGATGGGACACAAGCTGAGCAAGCATGGCTCGAGTGGACAGCACGCGCGTTCCTCGAGATTCCGAGCGACGCGCTTCTGGAAGCGGTGCCGGAGCTTCCGTCTCCCCAGCTGCTGCTCTCTCACGTAGCATGCAATGCCGCCGAGCAAGTAGCGAAAACGATTTCTGCCTTGCCGTCCTGCGGTGAGGGTGCAGCCCACGAGCTGGCCGTCGAGTTCACCCAGCTTTACTGCTCATGCAGCGAAGGCGCCCCCTATCCCTACGAGTCGATCTACGCCGATGACAAGCGCCTGCTCATGCGACCTGTCCACGACGAGGTTGCCGTGCTCTACCGCGAAGCCGGATTCGATCCAGCAAGCGTCTGCGCCACCGAGCCAGAAGATCACCTTGGAATCGAGTTGGCATTCATCGCTTTCTTAATCGAAAAGAAGAAGGCCGCAGAGGTCTCGGGCTTTGTCGACAGGCACTTGGCCTGGGTGTCTCGATTCTGCCGTGAGACCGAGCAACGAGCACAGAACGGATTCTACCCGGCAGCAACGCAGTTGGCCCGTGCGCTGGCAAACGACGCCCCTGCGTGTTGCAAAGGCAAACACTCCCAAACGGAGTTTTCCTCAGCACTGAGCCAGCTTGACCAAGCGCTGGCGGGCAATGCGGCATCAAGCCGCTAAGAACATGCACAAAACGAAGGAGGAGCACCATGAAACCAAAAGACTACAAGCCGATATACGATGCGCTTCGCATCCCCTATCCACCGACCAAGAAGGATGACCAAAGCGACTGGTGGTATTTCGACTGTGATCTAGACACAGGCGACAGACTGGTCCTGATGTACTCCGTCAACGACACCCGCGTCTACCCGCGCTGCCCATCAGTGCGCTTTGACCTGTATGAGCCCGGCGGCTCAAGCCAGCTGCTCATCAAGCAGTTCTCCTACGATGAGGCAGACTTCAGCAGCGAGATCTGCGATGCGCGCTATGCAGATGGCCAGTACTGCAAAGACTGCGGCGACCACTATGAGGCTTATGCAAAGATCGGCGACTACGGCTGCAACCTCAAATTCTACGGGCTGGTTGCGCCTTGGATGGCAGAAGAGGATGGCGTCTCCGGCCGCAATCCCGAGACCGGCGACTACAAGGGCTGGGTCGCTCCGCAGGCAATGTCACGCGTCGAGGGAACGCTTACCAAAAACGGCATCGAAGTCGCCGTCAGCGGCGAAGGCTACCATGACCACAACTTTGCCACGGCAAACTCCGGCGGAGCTATCGACCACTGGCATTGGGGCAAGGTCCATACCCCCGAGCTGACGTTGGATTACAGCATCATCTATCCGCGCCTCCCCGGCGTCCCGCCCCAGTGCATCATCCTGGCGGAAAGCCCCACTGAATTCTTCATCGAGCCGCGCGACAAGTTCCACCAAAACGGCGGTGTGACCTTCGAGGTGCGCAACGTCGAGACCGAACCTGAGCTTGGGCTTGAATTCGCGCAGGGCTTTACCATCAACGTGAAAACCGATGAGATCAAGTTCACCCTCGATGTCGATGTCGACCACTTTGTCATGAAGCAGAAAAGCCCCGAGCTCCCTACTGGCGGTGAGTCTGCATACCGCTACATCGGCAACGACAAGCTTGTCATCGAAAAAGACGGTGTGACCAAGGAGTTCAAGACCAACGCACTGCATGAGGTCGTCTTCACGCATCCACCCAAGCAGGCCTAGCCTTGACGAGCCGAGCCCAAAGCAGCTAAGCCGTGCAAGCTTGGCTCACCGGCTTTGCGCAGAGCGGGCGAACCTGCTGCAACAGGTTCGCCCGCGAGTCAAGGCTCCGCGAGCTGAGCTGCACCAATCCTCCTTATGCACCAATCTCCCTTACACACGGTGCAGCTCATCGCGCGGATTCAATCTTCCTTTCCTCTCAACGAATCCCGCTAGAACATGCGCCCTTGCAACTCTGCGATAGCAAGGGCGCAGGTCCCCATGGACAAACAAGCAGATGCCAAATTAACGGCAGTTTCCTTCAGCATGCTTTCCTCCTACCCCTATCCCCGGTCGAGGACGATCTGCAGGGCTTGTTCGGTTGTGATACGTGGGAAGGGGCTGTTTTGAAAGCTGCGGCATCCCTTGAGACGGCATAATCGCAAGCTGATAAACTCAGCCCCTTTGAGTCTGTATTTTTGCCCCCGAGGGTTTCGGGCAATCCCGAAAACGCGTTTCCGCAGGTCACCGCCTTGTCGAGATTTGTCCGACAAATCCAACTCATCAATAAGTCAAGGTCGATGCGTTACGCATCCTGTTCGGATTCGATGCTCTCATCGTCTCCTTGGCTAGGCGTCATCCACGGATCGCATTCGCGCCAGCGGAGGGGAAAGCCGAGCTTGCCCAGGGGAACGTCGTCAAACTCTGCGATCAGGGAATCGAGCTCGCGCTTCCATTGGTCGGTGCCGCTGATCTTCGTCAGGAGATAGTAGATGACGGAAAGAACCGCGAATGTTTTGTCGTGGGAGCTGTGAACCCTTCCCAGGCTTTGGGGATCATAGGCTTCACGCCCCATATCCTGTTCCACACGCGCGAGTGGTGACAGCATGCGTTGCGTGCCGCCCGGAGCACCGATATCCAGTTCTTCAGGACGGGGACCTTGACGTCGAGCTCCGAGGCTATGGCGACCCTCGTCTGAGGGGACACGCTCAAGAACAGCAGCTCGATCGTGCCCATGGTAAGACATTCCGTCATCATCCAATACGGCGGCAGCTCGTGCTCATCGCCGTACTTCGCCACGAAGTGCTTGACGTACTGCTCATTTTGAATCTGAATCTGCCCCAGATCCGTTGACACTTGACATTCGCCTCCGCCACCATTCATGCGGAGGCAGTTAGGAGAGCAATCATGGGATACCACGGAAAGTACACGCCCGAGTTCAAGCAGAGGGCCGTCGAGCTGTACAACTCGAGGGGCGCGACCTACGCGGAGGTGGCCCGCGAGCTCGGAATCGACGACGGGACCCTGTCCAAGTGGGTCAGGCTGGCCAACAACGAGAGGCCCGAGGACCCCGAGGCCAACCCCTTCCAGATAGCGGAGGAGAACCGCAGGCTGCGCCGCGAGAACGAGCGCCTCAGGGAGGAGCGCGAGATACTTTTAAAAGCCAGCGCCTTCTTCGCGAGCATGCAGCTGTGAAGAAGGCGAAGTTCGGCTTCATAAGGGACCATGCCCGCGAGCACTCCGTCGGCGCCATGTGCAGGGCGCTCGGGGTCACGCGGCAGGGCTACTACCAGTGGCTGTCCAGGCCGCAGAGCGCCCACGACGAGCGCGACGCCGAGCTCGCGGGGTTGGTGGCCGAGGAGTTCGAGGCCAGCCGCGGCATATACGGCGCCCCCAAGATCCTCATGCGGCTGCGGGCGCGCGGGCAGTCCGCGTCCAAAAAGCGCGTGGCCAGGCTGATGAGGGAGATGGGCATCCGCGGCGTGACGCGCGCGTGCGCGAAGCGGCCCTCCGGCGAGAAGCGCACCCCGAAGCGCGACAGCGCCGAGGACCTCGTGGGGCGCGCCTTCGAGGCCGACGGCCCCAACGAGGCGTGGTTCGCCGACATCACCTACGTGCGCA
>CAVCDT010000091.1:0-550 GCA_963600995.1 Akkermansia muciniphila
TGATGCTGAGGAGCAGTTCAAAAAGCTCAACGAGGCCTACGACTGCCTGAGCGACCCCAATAAGAAGCGCATGTACGACCAGTTCGGCACGGCAGATGCCGCCAGCGGCTTCGGCGGTTACCAGCAGGTCAACATGGACGATATCTTCGGCGGCATGGGAGATCTGTTCAGCTCGTTCTTCGGCGGCATGGGTGGCCGCGGCGGCGGCTCGCGCGTGCGCCGCGAGGGGCGCGATATGGCCATCGGCTTGCGCCTCACGCTCGAGGAGGTCGCGACCGGCGCCAAGAAGGAGATCGCCTACGACCGCTTGGCCCCTTGCGACGAGTGCAACGGCACCGGCAGCGCGGACGACGGCAAAGAGGTCGAGTGTAAGACCTGCCACGGCAGCGGCCGTGTGACCAGCGTCCAGCGCACCTTCCTGGGCGATATGCAGACCTCGTCGTCTTGCCCGGATTGCGGCGGTACGGGCACTGTCATCGAGAACCCTTGCCCCGAGTGCAACGGCCAGGGCCGTGTGCCAGACCGCGAGCATGTCACCATCGAGATCCCC
>CAVCDT010000091.1:662-8310 GCA_963600995.1 Akkermansia muciniphila
CTGTAAGGGCTATGGCATGCCGCGCCTGCGCCGCGACGCCCGAGGCGACCTTATCGTCCACATCACCGTCGAGGTACCGCGCAAGCTCTCGCATAAGGCCAAGAAGCTCATGAAGGAGCTCGATGCCGAGTGGGGCACCCAGTTCTCCGACGGGCGCACCCCGTTGCAGGGCTAGCGCACGGCGGCCGCACTGCAAAGCATCCGGCCGCGTACACGATGCTACAACAGGCCGCAGGTCCAAGGGCTTTGCGGCCTTTCGTTTTGGCGCGTTGTTTGGCGCATGCCGCCCAAGCGCGCTAGGATGATCTCTCAAGCTGCAAGCAGTTAACCCGCGCGTCTTGCGCGCCAGATCAAGGAGCCGAGCTCGATGCCCAACATCATCGAAGTCACAGACTTTAGCGACCCTGCACTCGACGTCTTCGCCCGATTGACGGAGGCGCAGCTGCGCAGCCGCATCGAGCCCTCCCGCGGCATCTTCATCGCAGAGAGCCCTAAGGTCATCGGCCGCGCGCTCGACGCCGGCTATGCGCCCATCAGCCTCTTGATGGAGTGCAAGCACGTCGAAGGCCAGGCGGCGGGCATCATAGAGCGCTGCGAGGGCTTGGTGCCGGGCATCCCCGTCTATACGGGCACGATCGACGTCCTGTGCGAGCTTACGGGCTTCAAGCTCACGCGTGGCGTGCTCTGCGCCTTCCATCGCAAGGAGCTTCCCAGCGTCGAGGAGCTCCTCGCCGATGCGCGTCGCGTTGCGGTGCTCGAGGGCATCGTCGACCATACCAACATCGGGGCGATCTTCAGGAGCGCCGCTGCGCTGAGCATCGACGCCGTGCTCGTCACGCCTACCTGCTGCGACCCGCTGTACCGCCGTGCCGTGCGCGTGAGCATGGGGACCGTTTTCCAGGTGCCCTGGACGCGCATAGGCGACAAACCAGAGGACTGGCCTGCAGCCGGCCTTGAGCGCCTTGCATCCTTGGGGTTCAAGACGGCGGCCATGGCGCTCAGCGACGACTCCGTGAGCATCGAGGACGACGTCTTGCAAGAGCAGGACAAGCTCGCAATCGTGCTGGGGACAGAAGGCGACGGCTTGGCAAAGAGGACCATCGCCTCGTGCGACTTCGCCGTCAAGATTCCCATGGCGCACGATGTCGACTCGCTCAACGTGGCAGCGGCAAGCGCCGTCGCGTTCTGGGCGCTCAGGGTTTAGAGAGCAGCTTGGCGGCTTTGGCGCAGCAAGGGCAGAGAAGGGCATAGCCGATGGAGGGTAAACGCGTAGCTGTTGTGACGGGGGCGCTTGCGGGGACGCTGGCTTATGGCATCGCGCAGGCGTTCGCCTCTGCAGGCTGGGACGTCTGCATCACGGGGCGCCATATGAAGCGCCTGTCGCAGGCGGCAAAGCAGATCGCAGCGCAGACCGGCGCCCATGTGCTGTCGCTCGTCTTCGAGGCTGCCCGCGATGCGGGCGATGGGGACTCCTGCCGGCTCGCCGCAAAGGTCGAGGAGCTTCTGGGCCCTGCGTGCGTGCTGGTCAACGCCTCGCAGGCGGCCAAGGTGGGCGATGCGATCGATAATACCAAGCCCGCAGACCTCTACGCGGCGCTCGACAGCGGCCTTACGGCAGCGTATCTGCTCATGCGCGCCTTCTATCCGCAGCTCGCCCAGACCAAGGGCATGGTCGTGAACCTCGTCTCGCAGGCCGCAGCCTCTGGCCAGGCGGGCATGTCGCTTCTGGCAGCGAGCAAGGAGGGTCTGCGCGGCATGAGCCGCGTGGCGGCAGGGGAGTGGGCCGATGCAGGGGTGCGCGTGGAGTGCCTCGAGCCCTGCGTGCGCACGAGCGCCTATGCCAAATGGGCCGCGGAGTACCCGGACGCGGCAGGTGCCATGGGAGAGCCCGAGAGCGTCGAGGGCTTCTCTGCGCGCGTCGTCGACCTGGCCAGCAGCCATCTGGAGGGCGCCGCTAAACGCTAAATCGCAGGGAGCAGCCGTCGCTGCGCCCTAGAGATGGTTGATGAGGCTTGCCTGGAACCCCGCGCCGAAACCGTTGTCGATGTTGACGACGCTCACACCGCTCGCGCAGCTGTTGAGCATGGCGAGCAGGGCGGTGACGCCCCCAAAGGAGGCCCCGTAGCCCACGCTGGTGGGTACGGCTATGACCGGGCAGCTTACCAGCCCGCCCAAGACGCTGGGTAGGGCGCCCTCCATGCCGGCCACGGCGATGACGCAGTTGGCGCGCTGCAGCTCGTCTTCGTGGGCGAGCAGGCGGTGTATGCCCGCTACGCCCACGTCGAAGATGCGGCGCACTTCGTTGCCCAGGGCCTGCGCGGTAAGCGCTGCCTCCTGCGCGACGGGGATGTCGCTCGTCCCGGCGCAGACCACGGCGATAACGCCGTTGCCGTCGGCTGCGGGCATGGTGCCGCACAGGAGCATGCACGCGTCCTCATGGTAGACGCATTGCGAGGCGAGCTGCTCGTCCATGAGGGTCTGGGCCTCGAGCGCCTTGGCGGCATCGACGCGCGTGGCGATCGCGAGCTCTTGCCCGCTGCTGCGCAGGCTGCCGATGATGCCCGCGATCTGAGCCGCCGTCTTGCCCTCGCCGTAGATCACCTCGCCGACGCCTTGGCGGTGCTTGCGGTCGAGGTCGACAGTGGCGTAGCCCAGGTCCTCCGAAAGCTCGTGCTCGCCCATGGCGACCACCTAGAACTTGCCGTCGAGGCTTGCCGAGAAGTCGGCGAGCATCTGCGGGATGTCGATCGACTGCGGGCAGACCTCTGCGCATGCCCCGCAGGCGACACAGCACTTGGGGAGCTTGTCCGGGTCCATCGCGCCTAGGGCCATGGGCGCCATCCATCCGCCTCCGGTGAACTTGTTCTCGTTGTAGAGCTCGAGCAGGCGCGGGATATCGAGGCCCACCGGGCAATGCTCGACGCAGTAGCGGCATGCGGTGCACGGGGCGATGCCGCAGTCCAGGCGCTGCGCGACGATCTTGCGCAAGATGCCCAGCTCGGCACCTGAGAGAGGCTTCTCGTCTTCGAAGTAGCCGATGTTCTCGGTCATCTGCTCGAGTGTGGAGGCGCCGTTGAGGATGGTGAAGACCTCGCCGAAGCCCTGCAGGTAGCGCTCTGCCCACTCGACCATAGTGCTGCCGGGGCGAGCCGCCTCAAGCTGTGCGGCCTCGGGTTCGCTCGCCTTGGCGAGGGACCCGCCGCGCAAAGGCTCCATCACGATGACGGGCAGGTTGTATCTCTTGGCAAGCTCGAGCTTGGCCTTGGCGTCTTGGAACTCGTAGTCCACGAAGTTGAGCTGTATCTGCACGAACTCCATTACATCGCCGTACTTGTCCAAGAAGCGCTGCATCACCTCGGCGCTGCCGTGGACGGAGAACCCCAGATGCTTGATCTTGGCACCCTCGTCACGCAGGCCGATGAAGTAGTCGACGTCGCCGTACTTGTCGCTGTCGAGGTAGGCGTCGATGTTCACCTCGCACACGTTGTGAATGAGGTACATGTCGATATAGTCTGTCTGTAGGCGCTCAAGCTGCGTGCTAAAGATGGATTCGTGCTTGCCCCAGTTGGACGGGTCGTATCCCGGGAACTTGGTTGCCAGGATGAAGGACTCGCGCGGGTAGCGTGCAAGCGCTTTGCCCATTACGGGCTCTGACATGCCCCCGTGGTAGCCGTATGCAGTGTCGAAGTAGTTGACGCCGTTTTGGTAGGCGTAGTCGACCATCTCGAAAGCAGCGGCCTCGTCGATGGATTTGTCGTCTTGCGCGTCCAGTTTGGGCAGGCGCATGCAGCCCATGCCGTAAAGGCTGACGTCGCGGTCTTTGAACTGACGGATAATCATGCTCTCTCCAACCTAGGATCTCTCGTGAAAACAGTCTTCGAGCTGCTGCGCTCTTGGGGCGAAATGCTTGCGATAGCGTGTGTTGGCACGCATTGGGGGCAGCTTGCCAGGGCAGCAGCTTCTTGGCTTGCAAGAGAGAGTGTAGCATCGGCGAGTCGTCAAGTTAAGTGACGCGGCGATATTTATTTGCTGTTTACTTAACGTAACGTATCTTGTATGGGGTGCTTGTATGAAGCCGCAGGGAGCTCGCGCGGGGATAGGGGCGCGTCAGTATCCGCATCTGCAGCGGAGCTGGCAAAGCCAACTGCAGTAGCATCTCCAGCGGATCGGCCGTGCTCCCGCTGTACGGCGCCCAAGCTAGAGCTCGAGGCTCTCTATCACCTTGCCGTCCATCGTGTGCAGGCTGAAGACGCCGTCTTGGTAGCTGGCATAGCTCGCTGAGCCGTCTTTGGGGATGGTGGTGCTGCCGGGGTTGAGCACGACCAAGCCGTCGTCGCGTCTCTCCAGCACCTTGACGTGCGTGTGCCCGCTCATGAAGACGTCGATGCGGGGCGCGGGGGGCAGGTGGTCGGGGTTGTAGATATGGCCGTGCGACATGGCAAAGACGTGCCCGTCGACCTCGAGGGTCTGGTAGTCGCCCATGCATTCGAACTCCAAGACCATCTGGTCGACTTCTGCCTCGCAGTTGCCGCGTACGGCGACGATGCGGTCTTTGAGGCCGTTGAGGACGGGTATGACCTGCTTGGGGGCGTAGCCTTGCGGCAGGTCGTTGCGCGGCCCGTGGTAGAGCAAATCTCCCAAGAGCGCGATCTTGTCCGGGTCGAGCTCCTCGATGCGTTCGAGCAGGCACGCCGCCGCCGTAGCGCTGCCATGTATATCCGATGCGATGAGCATCTTGGTCATATTTGCTCCCGTCCTTTCTCTGGGGCCTTGGAACTTGCCGGCCCGCGCTCGTATTCATGCGACGCTATGTCGTGCATATGGTCGCTGGTTCCCAACCGCCTAGGCTTCTGCTTTGTCCAAGTCGTGCGATATCACCAAGGTGTCGCACAACAGCTCTTCGTGCGCATCGCCTTCTTGGATGCTCACCATCTGGACGCGGTTAGCACCGCTTATCTTGGTGATGCGCGCGTTTGCGCTGACAGCAGTCACGCTCATGCCGGCTTGCCTCATGAGCTCGGTTGCGGTCTTTGCCAGGCTCGTGCTGCCCCAGACAACGGCGATGCTGCCGGGCACGGCGCCCTTGGCCATGAGCTCTATGGCGCTGCGTGCGGAGTAGACGCCTGCCGGGCGGCTGCCAGGGATGCGGTAGGCTGCGCGCGGGCGCTCGACGACGCCCTCGTCAAAGCTCACCGCCTGCGCGTTTGCCGCAAAACCGGCTTTGCATGTCGAGCCGGCATCCGGGCTGCTCGCCGCGATATAGGAGTCCTGGTTGCGCTTGCGCTGTGCGCCCAGCGATGTGCCAAGCTGCTCTTGGACGAGCATGGCGATCTTGGCCATGCAGCGCCCGCCTTGGCACGGCCCCATCATCGCGCCCGTGCGCCACTTGACGGCGTCGAGCGAGTGCACGCCCAGAGGGCCGCCCAGCACGTTTGCGATCTCTGCTTTGGTTACCTTGCAGCAGCGGCATATGGTCACGCCGTAATCGGCATCCTGCGCGAGCAGCTGCTCTTGGGTCTCTTTGCTCGAGAAGGCGAAGGGCGGGTTGGATACGCGCATGGGGTCGAAGTCGTTGTTCTCTGCGGCATCGAGCCTTTGCGCCACCTGGTTTGCGATGTCTTGCGCTATGGCGGGGGCGCTGGCCAGGCCGGGGGAGTCGATACAGGCCGCGTTGAAGAACCCTGCGATGCTGCTGCTTTCCCCGATGACGAAGTCGCCTCCGTCTGCGTTGGTGGCGCGCAGCCCCGCGAAGTTGGAGATGACGTCGTCATTGCCAAGCTCGGGCCAGGTTTTGCGGGCTTTGCCGACGATCTCTGCCAGACCCTCGGCCGTGGTGGCCACGCTCGTCTTGTCCTCTTGCTCGACGCTGTTGGGCCCTACGATGAGGTTCCCGAAAGCCGCATGGGTGATGAGTACGCCCTTGCCCTTGGAGCTTGGCACTTGGAACATCGTGCGCTCGTACGGGTGCAGTTTGTTGTGGTAGAGCTGGTACTCGCCGCGGCGGCAGCTGATCTTGAGCCTCTGGGAGCAGACCATGTTGTTGACGCTGTCCGCGTTGATGCCCGCTGCGTTGACTACGGCGCGGCAGGCCACCCCTGTCTTGTCTGCCGTGGTGACGCTAAAGAGGCTTCCCTTCTTGCTGATTTGCGTGACCTCGCGCCCGAAGAGGAACTCGACGCCGTTTGCCGCGGCGTTCTCTGCGGCGGCGAACGTGATGCCGTAGGGGTCGACGATGCCGCTCGTGGGCGCATAGAGGGCGCCTAAGGCTTCTTGGGACACGTTGGGCTCGAGCTCGCGCAGCTCTCTTTGGCCGATGATGCGCGTTGCCTCCGCCCCGTTTTGGACTCCTCGCGCTTGGAGCTCTTCGAGCTTTGCGAGCTCGGCGTCGTCGAAGGCTATGACCAGTGCGCCGTTTCGATAATAGGAAAATCCCAGCTCTTCCTGCCATTGGCTGTAGAGCGCGGCGCCTGCCACGTTGTACTTGGCCTTGAGGGTGCCCGGCTGCGGGTCGAAGCCCACGTGCACGATGCCGGAGTTGGCGCGTGTTGCGCCGTTGGCTATGTCGAGGCCCGCCTCCAAGACCAAGACGCTCATATCCCAGCGCACAAGTTCGCGGGCGATGCAGCAACCCACGACGCCTGCTCCCACGACCACGACGTCGTAGCTTGCCTGCTTGGGTGCGCAGCCTGCAGCCGATGCCGCAAGAGCTGCGGATACCGTAGTGAGAACCGATGCCTTCACGAAGTCCCTCCGAGTCATAATCGCCGCCACAACGTCTCCTTGCATGTGCCTGTTGTGCCTCTGCCCTTGATTTTAGCGGCGCGGCAAAGCGCCTGCGCTTACGTCTGTCCCAAATAATGCCGCTGCAAAACAGAAAGGGAGCCGGCTCTTTCGAGCTGGCTCCCCGATGTGGTGTGCCATCAGCCCGCGTTGCGGGCGATCAGCTTAGTTGTGCTGATGGTTGACGGTGAAGCGAGCGATGTAGAGGCTGTACTCGCCGTGCTCCTCTGCACCCTCTGCGTGACGATAACCCAGGCCCCACTCCCAGTTCGGGTCGATCTTCTTCTGCTCTGCGATCTCTTCTGCCATGATATGGCTCCTTTCGATAGACGGCGATCTCTCTCTTCAAAATCGCTCGCTGTTGCCTACCCTTCTTCCTTGTGCGCGTTTATCCTGCTCAGAGAATAAATTTGCGTTTCCTCTTGGGTAAACATGAGCAATTCGATTAAGTCACATCTTGCATGAAAATTCAATCTTTTTGAGGCGATTTTTGCTGTTGGAAACCTCCCTGCGACTCTGTGCCGCAACGAGTGCCGTGTGTTGCAAAAGGAGGTTGATTCTCAATCCTTGCCACGTCGGGGCTTTGGCTTCCCGTTTGTTTCTCAGCGTGCAACACTCCTTGTACCGTCCCGGGCTAGACTATTCTCTTGAGGATTTCATCCTAGGGATTTCAGGCTCGAAGAAGAGCTGGATAGGAAAGGGGATACCCATGCAAGAACCCAGACGCTCGACTCAAGGAGGGCTATCGCGCTTTTCCTGCGGCCTGCCCGTGCGCGGCTTCAAAGTGGGCCTTGCGGCGCTTGTGGCAGCATCGTTTTCCGGTGTGATGCCGGCAGCGGCCTTTGCCGATACATCCAGCGTCTTGGAC
>CAVCDT010000092.1:0-8305 GCA_963600995.1 Akkermansia muciniphila
GTCGAGCCCTGGGACGAGGCCAAGCCCGACTACGAGATCTGCGACCTCCTATGGACCAAGATCTGCGAGCTCTACAAGGCAGACGGCGGCGCCAACCCGGACCCGATCCTCAAGCTCAAGTGGGATTACTACATCGACGGCAAGATTGACCCGCGTCCTGTCTCCTGGGCACTCAACGGCTACCGCACTGGTACTTCCGATTGGAAGAGCGGCTTCACCTCTGCCGATGACAAGACCCTGGGCTCCGGCAAGATCGACCTGCTCGCCGGCTACAGCGAGCTGGGCGCCGACGGCTCCACCGCCTGCGGCATGTGGATCTACTCCGGCTTCTACAACAACAACGATGCGCCCCTGTGCGCCGAGGACCAGCCGGTCTACCGCCGCAACAACGTCGACACCTCCGGTATCGGCCTGTACAGCGACTGGGCGTTCAGCTGGCCTCAGAACCGTCGCGTGATCTACAACCGCGCATCTGCCGACATGCAGGGCCAGCCCTGGAACGAGGACAAGGCCCTGGTCAAGTGGGACAAGAAGTCCAAGACGTGGCTCACCGGCTACGACAACGGCCTCGACATCCCCGACTTCGTCGCGTCCAAGACCCTGGCCAACGGCACCGTCGAGGCAGTCGAGCCCAACAACAAGGCATTCTTCATGCTCTGGGAGCAGAACGGCCGCCTGGAGAGCTACGGCATGGTCGACGGCCCGCTGCCCGAGCACTACGAGCCCTTCGAGAGCCCGCTCGACCACAACCCGCTCAACGGTCGCCTGAACAGCCCCTGCTATCTGGGGCGTCCGGATACGGAGGGCAAGGAGGGCCTGGGTACCAAGTACTCCGACGACTCTACCCGCCGCGCCACGGTCGACGAGTACCCCATCGTGGGCACCACCTACTCCATCACGGAGCATTGGCAGACCGGCGGTCAGACGCGCGCCTGCCCGGCTCTGGTCGAGGCATGGCCCGGCGATATGATCGAGATGTCGCGCGAGCTGGCAGAGGAGAAGGGCATCAAGCAAGGCGACAAGGTCCGCGTTTGGAACCGCCGTGCAGAGGTCATCGTCACCGCGATGGTCACGCCGCGCCTGCGCCCGCTCACCGTCGACGGCAAGACCCAGCATCTGATCGGCCTTACGCACCACTACAGCTGGGGCGAGCTCTACGGCAAGACCGTCAACGGCGCTGTCAACGACCTCACGCCCAACGTGGGCGACCCCAACTCCCAGACGCCGGAGTACAAGGCGTTCCTTGTCAACATCGAGAAAGTCAACATGTAGGAGGAGGTGACCTGAAATGACCGAGAAAGCTATCTTGTTCGACGCTTCGCGCTGCACTGGCTGCAGGGGTTGCCAGGTTGCCTGCAAATGCTGGAACAACCTGCCCTCCTCGCTTGACTGCGTTGAGAGCGTCGATTGGAGCGGCTCTTACACCAACCCGCCCGACCTCAACGACACCACGCGCCTGATCATGACCTTCAACGACTTCGAGGACACCACCTCGCAGAAGAGGGTCGGTTGGGCCATCACCCGCCGTGCCTGCCAGCACTGCACGGACGCGCCCTGCGCCCATATCTGCCCCGCTGGCGCTCTGTACAAGGACCCGGACACCGGTTTTGTGACCTACGACCAGTCCAAGTGCATCGGCTGCCAGTACTGCAGCAGCGTGTGCCCGTTCGACGTGCCGCGCTACGACAATCCCAACAACACGCCGGATCCGCAGATCAACAAGTGCACCGGCTGCGTGGACCGCATCGCCAACGGCATGGAGCCGGCCTGCGTCACCACCTGCCAGCCCGAGGCGCTGCTCTTCGGCGACCGCGACGCGATGATCGAGCAGGCTCATATCCAGCTCGATCGCCTGCATGAGCGCGGCTACGACGACGCCTGCATCTACGGCGAGACCGAGATGGGCGGCCTGCATGTGATCCAGGTCCTCAAGTACGGCATCGAGAAGCACGGCCAGGTGGAGAATCCCTCCGCCGGCATCTTCCCGGCCATCCACAAGTACGCCAAGCCCGTCACCGGCGCGGTCGCCGGCGCGGTCTTCGTGGCGCTTGCGGGCATGACCGCGCTGTCCTCCGGCAGCGAGAAACACGACCAGGTCGTCTACAACCCGGAGACCGGCGATACGCTCGACATGGAGACCGGCGACATCATCAAGCACGGCGACGGCCAGGGCACCAAGACTTGGAAGCAGTACATGAGCCAGGTGCCCGTGTTCAAGAAGTGGGGGGAGGACAAAGATGAGTAACCACGACGGATACCAGGCAACGCCCGAGGAGACCGCCAAGAACGAGGAGTTCGTCGCGAAGCGCAAGGCCTCCGGCAAGCAGATCCGCGTCCAGCGCACCTCGCTTCAGGCGCGCATCACCCACGACGTCGTCGCAATCACCTGCATCCTGCTCGTGATCTCCGGCTTGTTCGTGTTCGTTCCGCCCCTGACCCGCGCGGTCGGCACCGATGCGGTCTTCGCGGCTCGCATGTGCCATCGCGTCATCGGCTTGGTGTTCTGCATCGTGCCGATCATCAGCTTCATCCTGGCCCCTAAAGGCGCCTTGCATATCGTCAAGAAGAACACCGTCAAGTGGGATCACGACGACAAGATGTGGCTCGCGCTGTTCATCCCGTACCTGTTCACCTGCAAATGGCTGCACATGCCGGATGCCAGCGAGACCAAGTCCGGCCAGCGCGTGTCCGACGGCTTGATCATCATCGTGGCGCTGCTCATGGGCGTCACCGGTCTGGTGCTCACGGCCAACGTCATGGGCTTCATCGCCCTGGGCACCAGCGCCCATGCGGTCTGGCTCCTCTTGCACGACGTGGGCTTCTTCCTGATCTGCATCCTGGGCATGGCCCATATCCTCTTGGGTGCGGGCATCATCGGGCCCTATCGCGGCATGCACCGCGTCATGTTCGGCGACGGCTCTCTGTCCGAGGGCGAGGCCCTGTACCACTGGGCCCACTGGGTTCGCAAGCTCCACAACACCGGCAGCCCCGTTCTCTACGAGGCTGACGCCAAGACCACCAAGCGCATCGAGAAATAGCGCATAGGCAACCGCGCTGTCTGTCCCGTCAACGGGGCAGGCGGCGCGGCCGGGCGCGGCGAGGGAGGCAAGAGCCCTCGCCGGGCCTGCCTGCCTATGTGCGAGCTGGTCTGCGACATCGGTGCCTGCGGGGTATGCCAGTGCCCCGTCGCCTTGTGTGAGATAGAGCCGATGGAAGCGAAGGGGTTTTCCGGCTGAGCTTGATACCTCCGCAGCCGGAAAACCCCTCGACTTTTATTATCCCCTTTTTGTAGTAATACGCGCCTGTATGCGGGCAGTGTTGTGCCAACTGCAGCAGGCATCTCGCCAAAGGAGCCGCAAGATGAACCTCAAGCTGATCGATGCTGCTTGCGCTGCGTATGGCAGCCTTGCCCAAGAAGACCTCGACAGGATCGCCTTCATGCGCGCCATCTGGGATGTGCAGGCTGCCGCCGTCGACGCTTGCCCCTGCAGCTACCAGGTGCCCGATGCCCACGACTTGGGGGTCTGCCTCTCCAAGGGCGACTATGTCCTCTCTTGCGCCCCTGTTGCCGTGGATGCCTCCCTCCTTGCGCGCACGTCGGCGCAGGTCGCCGCGTGTATCGCGACCAAGAAGCTTTTAGCGGCGGATTCGCAGGTGCTCGTCGACGGCTTCGACTGGTCCTCGCTTGCCGCGATCCCGGGTATCGGGCTTTCCGGTAGCGATCCTGCTGCCTTCCTCGATGCCGTCTATGGCGATTTGGTCGAGGGAGGCCTGTCAGAGCAGGCGGCTGTCACGGGCGTGAGCATCGTCTCGCAGGCTTTGCGCTGTCAGCTCGAAAAGCCCGCACAGCTCGTCGTTGAAGCCTTGCGCGAGGCGGGCCTCTTCGCCGATACGCATGCGATTGCCTGCCCTGTCTGCGGCTGCGTGCCCTCCTTGTCTCACGTGGGCGGCAAGACCTCGAGCCAGGGGAGGGGCCGCTTGCTCGTCTGCTCTCAGTGCGGTACCGCCTGGGAGTTCGAGCGCATACGCTGCGCGCGCTGCGGCCAGAGAAACCCCAATCACCTGCACTATCTCAGCATCGAGGGCGACGATGCGCATCGCATCGCCGTTTGCGATGACTGCGGCGGCTATATCCGCACGCTCTTCAGCGAGGAAGGCGAGCTTCGGCCCGTGTCCTACGAGGTCGAAGACGTCGTCATGGCGCGCTTGGACGCCATCGCCGCCAAAGCGGGCATGTAGGCGGGTCGCGCGAGTGCGCGCTTATCGGTAACGGAGGGCGGTCAGTCCGTTGTCTGATAGCCGTTTGGGCTTGCGTGTGGTGTTGCTTTCGATATACGAAGCTTTAGCTTGAAGGGTTATGCAAACAGCGATTCAAACGAATAAGCGTCTCGCAGTTGTCGGATTCAAAGCGTCCGCTTACCTAGCTTGCGCGCTGGGAGGGCGACGATGGGCGTTTTGCTGCGTAGTATCACCTGTGGATTATCCGAAGGCCCAATGCGCCCGCTGGCGATAAGAAGGTGAGTACGTGCGCATCCTCTATGTGACTGCTATCCAACCGGTTACCCCCATAGGCAAGGCCCGCTTCGACAGGAAGATATCGGCCTATGTCGAGGCAGGGCACGAGATGGCCGTCGTGAGCGGCGTGGATGTGGGAGAGGATGTCACCGCTCCAGATGGCGTGGAGATGTTCGCCGTTCGCTTCAAGACGCGCAGCCTGCCCTTCAGCATCGTCGATGCGCTCGACGAGATGCCCCTGCCCTCCGTGCACACCGATGCGGACTTCGCCGTGGCCAAGGAGCAGCTCGAGGGCGCCTTCGCGGATGCTATCGACAACGCCATTGCGAGCTTTGCCCCCGATGTCATCGTCTGCAGCCACTTGACGCTCATGACGCGCATCGTGCTCGACCATGCCGCGGGCATACCTGCGGTTGGCGTGTCGCATAGCCTGTGCTTCCATGAGTTCCTCAAGCTCGACTCCACGCGCGAGCTCATCGCCGGCAACCTCGAGCGCCTCGACCTGATATTCGCCTGCGACGAGGCCCAGCGCCAGTTCATGCTGGACAACTTCGACTTGGACCCGGCCAAGGTGAGGGTGCTCTACGGCAGCTGCGATGTCCAGGTGTTCACGATGGACGGGCACCGCGAGCTCAAGAGCGCGCACGAGCCCTCCATCAACATCGCCTATGCAGGTAAGTTCACCTACAAGAACGGCGTGCAGTCGCTGCTCAACGCCGTTGCCCTGCTGCCCTGCAGACCCAACACCGTCAACGTGCATCTGTGCGGGTCGACCAGCAACTCCTTCCAGAGGGCGGCGCTCGACTTGTTCATACGCGAGAACCCGCAGAACGTCGAGGTCGCAAGCGGGCTCGATGCGCAGGGACTCGCGCAGGTCTACCGTAGCTGCCAGGTGTTCGTGCTGCCCGCCTTCTACGACGAGTTCCCGCTCAACGTGCTCGAGGCGCTCGCCTGCGAGTGCAAGGTCGTGGCCACGGACCTGCCGGGACTGCGCGAGTGGCTGGAGGAGAGCGTCCCCGGTGCGAGTGTCTTTTACGTCGACCCGCCGCGTATGCAGGGACTGGACGAGCCCCTCAAATGCGACATCGCAGATTTCGAGCATCGCATGGCCCAGGCCATCAAAGAAGCCGTGCTCGCGCCGCTCAAGCCCGTCGACTTGTCGCGCCTGTCGTGGGCTGCGCGCTGCGAGAACCTCGCGCGCGGTTGCGCCGAGCTTGTCGGGAGATGATGCCGGATGGAGATCGTGAACCAGTTCATCCCCGACCAAGACACCGTCAAGCACCCGGTGCGCTACTGCTATCCGGACACCTGCGACATCATGGGCTTCGAAGAGGTCCTGGTAGAACACACGATGGACGTCTACATCAACGAGATGCTCACCTTCAGGGTCGTGTGCAGCCCGGACCATCTGGTCGAGCTCGTCTTGGGGCGCCTGTACACCGAGGGCCTCATCAAGAGCGCAGATGAGGTCGAGAGCATCTTCATCTGCAACCTGGCCACGAGGGCGCGCGTCTTCTTGCATGATCGCAAGGCGGACACCAGCCGCCAGAACGTCGAGCAGGTTCCCAGCTGCTGCACGGGTAACAAGACGCTCAACAGCTACTTTGCCGATGACGAGCCCCCTGCCAAGGTGGTGCCCATCCCTTGGCGCCGCAGCTGGATCGACTCGCTTGCGCGCGCATTCTCGCAGGACACGCCCCTGCACTCGCGCACGCAGGGCACGCACAGCTGCTATCTGGCCTATCAGGACCAGATCCTGTACCGCAGCGAGGATTTGGGGCGCCACAACGCCTTCGACAAGGTGGTGGGCGAGGCCCTGCTCGACGACGTCGACCTCACCCAGGCGATCGTCTTCACGAGCGGGCGCATCCCCGTCGACATGGTGCAGAAGGCCATACGCAGCCATATCCCCATACTCGTGACCAAGGCCGTGCCCACCAACGTCACGATCGAGATGGCCGCGGCGTTCGACCTGACGCTCATCTGCCAGGCGCGCCCCGACCGCTTTAAGGTCTACAACGACCCCATGGCGGCGGATGGGGATGCGGCTGGGGTTGGGGCTTGCGACGACTGATGCGCAGGCCCTTCTCTGCAATGACATAGTGGCACCGTGAGGTTTCGAGAGCCGTCATGGTGCAGAACCGCGTAGGGGAGAGCGTCGCGCGCGAAGTGCGCAGCTCTCCCGCTAGGTTTCGATGCCTTGCAGCAGAAAGCGCTGCGCAGCTTGCGCGCGCGGCGAGCACGGGGAAGACTCAGGGCAAAACGCTACTGCTGCTCGCTTGGGTCCTCGCTGCTGTTCTTAGCACCCTTGCCGTGGTGCTGTTGCGCTATCTTGCGCGCACGTTGGGCGTGCAGCTCGCGCAGACGGGCGGCAGCCTCGCGGCGGCGCTCAATATCGGCCAAGCGCTGGGCGCGGATCTCCTCGAACCTGGCGGCGACGCGCTGGACGTCTGCCGCATGGTGCAGCTTGGCTTGGTCGCGCAGCTCCTCCGGGCTCATGCCGCCCTCGACATCGCTGTCATAGCGCCCCGTCCTAAAGACCAGCGCCGCATCCTGATGCGACAGCATGCGCCCCAAGGCCCAGTGGTCGGCGATGACGCTTGCGGCTTGCTGCGGGGAGGACGCGATCTCGTGCGCGGCCTGCAAGGGCTGCATATCGGCCACGTTCATAGCGAGCATCGCCAAGAAGGGCATGACGAGTACGGTGACGGCGCCTGCTGCCACGAGTACGGAGGCGATGTCGGCGCTCATCACACCGGCTTTGACGGCGACGGACGTCACGGCGACGATCAGCGGCAGCGCAGTGACGCAGTAGAGGCTCACGCTCACGCGTGCGGCGCGGCCCATGGCCTTGGTCTCCTGGCAATGCGCGAGCGCGACCAGGATGGGCACACCGCGCACCAGCAGGAGCATGACGATGAAGCCGAACATCATGAGCGGATAGCTTGCCACGGCCCCGAAGTCGATCTTGCAGCCGGATATGATGAAGAAGAGCGGGATGAAGAACCCGTAGGCGATGCCCTCGATCTTGCTCTCGAAGCTCTCCGATGCCTCCGGGATCACGTAGCGCAAGATGAAGCCCGCGGCAAAGGCACCCAAGACGATGTCGAGCTGAGCAAGCTCTGCCAAGGCTAGCAGGGTCACCAAGAGCAGGACGACAAGGCGCACGGTTGTCTGCGAGAGGGTGTCGGCGCCTTCTGCCAGGTAAGAGTAGATGCGTCCCGCGCGCTTTCGCACGCCCTTGCCAAAGACGGCGAGGCACACGGAAACTAACAAAAACGCAGCCAGAATCAAAGTCGACTGCCAAGCGGCACGCGTGCCCAGGAGCAAGGCGATGGCGACGATGGGGGCGAGCTCGCCCCAGGTCCCGAAGGCGAGCACGGCGTCTCCCACGGGGGTTCCCATGAGGCCGCGCTCCTTGAGTATGGGCATGAGCGTGCCGATGGCCGTCGTGGTGAGCGCGATAGCGACGGCGATGGCGTCCATCGTCTGGATCGAGGCGAAGTGCGATGCGGTGAGCATGATGGCGAGCCCTATGGCAAAGGAGACCGCCCAAGCGGCAAGCCCTGCCTTTCCTTGCTTGCCGGTGAGGCTCTTGGGGTCGATCTCATAGCCGGCTAACAGGAAGAGGAAGGCGAGGCCGAGCTCCGATAGGAAGCTCGTGACCTCGTCGACGGCGATGAGCTGCAGCGCATAGGGCCCTAGCAAGGCGCCGGCGAAGATGAGTATGACGGTTTCCGGCACGACGCGGCCGGGGATGAAGCGTACGATGACGGGTGCGAGCGTAGCG
>CAVCDT010000093.1:0-543 GCA_963600995.1 Akkermansia muciniphila
CGTCCAGTATAAACCCTCAAATCGCCCAACCTGCCCGCATACCTGCGCCAAAGCCAAAGGAAAGCGGGCTGTCTGCAGCGGGCTACTTGCGGTACGCGAGCCAGTACAGGATGCCGACGAAGATCGCGCCGCCGACGATGTTGCCCAAAGTGGCCAGGCCGATGTTGTAGAAGCAGCCTGCGATGGGCAGCACGCCCGCCGTGCCGTAGCCCATCATCGAGGCAACGGTGCCCATGGGCAAAAAGAACATGTTGGCCACGCAGTGCTCGAAGCCCATGCCCACGAAAGCCGTGACGGGGAACATGCAGGTCACGATCTTGTCGATGACGCTCTTACCCGCAAAGCCCATCCAAACGGCCAGGCAGACGAGGAAGTTGCACATGATGCCGCGGCAGAAGATCGCGAGCGGAGCTAGGGCCTCCTTGCCGCTCGCCACCGCGACCATCTGGTTGCCCACAGTGTTGTCGCCGGCCTTCATAGCCGCAACGCCCGTGCCCACGATCACCAGCACCAAGATAAGCGAGCCTGTCAGGTTGCCCAGGT
>CAVCDT010000093.1:553-8247 GCA_963600995.1 Akkermansia muciniphila
TTTCTCCATAGCCGCGATGACCATGAGGGAGTTGCCGGTGAAGAGCTCTGCGCCGGCGATCACGACCAAGATCAAGCCGATGGAGAACATCGCGCCGCCCAAGATGCAGGAGGCGGCGAAACCCAGGGTTTGGTCGGCCTTGACGTAGGTCATGAACAGCGCGCCCGTGCCGATGAAGAGCCCTGCGGCGATCGCGAGCCACCACATGCGGCCCAACGACATGGACGCTTTGCCCATCCCCACCGTCTGCGCCTTGGCGACAAGCGCCTCGCCAGCGAGATGATCGGGCTTGGTGGCCGCTATATCGGCCTTGGTGATCTGGTCGCTCATGTTGCCTCACATCCTTTGCCTGTGATGCGCCGGCTGCGACGGCCGGCAGCTAAGTGTTATCGGCAAAGATGATAGGCAGAGCAAAAGCCGCGCAAGCACATCGGAAGTCTTTCAAAGCCGCAGATGCGGGCAGATTGGCGGGGAGAGGTGATACCCGCCAGAGCGCATGGCTAAAGCGGGGCGCGGGGACGTAATGCGCTAGGCGCAGGGTGCGGGTTGAGCCGTTGCGGGGCATGGGTCAGGCGGACGCGAGTTGCAGGGGCGCAGAACGGGCGACTCGGGGCCGCGAAGCAGCAGGTTAGGCGCCCGCGAAGCGGATAAGGCCGCTGCCAGGAGCAAAGCTGCCGATGCGCCACGGAGCATAGCCGCTGCGCTGCTCGAACTCCTGCTCGAACAACGGGGCATCCTGGGCAGAGAGCGCCACGAGCATGCCCCCGCTTGTCTGGGGATCGCACAAGATGCCCATGCGGTTGTCGAAGGTCTCATCGTCAAGCGAGCCCTGGTCGACGAAACCCTCCGCGAAATCCATGATCGTGAAGGTGCGGCTGGGACGGCAGTACTCCAAGTTGAGCTCCCATGCCCCGCTAAAGAGCGGGATGGCGTCAAAGTCGAGCACCGCGTCCAAACCGCTGTCCTCGACCATCTCGTGCAGATGCCCGGCCAAGGCGAAACCCGTGACATCGGTCGCGGCATGGACGTTGGCGGCAAGCATGGACTCGCCGGCAGCACGATTGAGGCACGCCATGCTCTCGATCACCGGGGCGAACTCATCAGCAGAGCACTCCCCTATCTTGTAGGCCGCGCTCATGAGGCCCGTGCCTATGCGCTTGGTGAGATAGAGCACGTCGCCCGCGTGCGCACCGACGTTGCGCACCACGCGCTTGGGATCGACCAACCCGAAGACGCACAGGCCGTACTTGGGCTCTGGGTCGTCGATGGTATGGCCGCCGCAGATGCTCGCCCCAGCGGCGAGCACGGCATCGGCGCCGCCGCGGAGGATATCACGGGCCGTGGAGGTCCCCAGCGCGCAATCGAGCGCGAGGATGTTGAGCGCCACCGTGGGACGCCCGCCCATGGCGTAGACGTCGCTTAGCGCGTTGGCAGCAGCCACGCGCCCGAAGTCGTACGGGTCGTCCACCAAGGGCGTGAGGAAGTCGACGGTCATCACCGTTGCGAGGTCATCGCCCACCTGGTAGATCGCCGCATCGTCGCTCGTCTCGAATCCCAGCAGGAGATTGGGATCGGCTGGGCCGCTTATAGAGGGGAGTATGTCCTTGAGGTCGCCCGGACCCCACTTGGCCGCTCAACCGCCCTTGCTCGTGAGCTTGGTGAGATAGACTTTCTCGGCATCCGACATGGCAACCCTCCCCTCCCTGAAACAACAGCTTGACTGCGCCCGCTTGGCACGCGCTTTGCAGCAGCGTGGCAAACGAGCCTGGATGATGATACCAATAAGCGGGCTTCGAGGGTTTTGCGTTATCCGAGTGCGATGGCGCCGAGATATCGGCGTATGGAGGAAAGCGCAGCTGCGACACAGCCGCAAACACGATCGCTGTCTGGTTGTTTAGGCTTCGCGCTAAGGCTTGCTGCCTAGCAATGATGCTGGAGAAGAGAGTGAGGCGGCTCGGGAACCGGTTGGAGAGAGGAGTCCGGCTCCCGCTGGAGGCGCCGCCTCGAAGTCGAGAGTGATGCGCGCTTGGAGGAGAAACGCATCGTTTGGAGAGAGGGAAGTTAGCTATCGTTAACTTCTGAGACCACTATAACCTCATAAGTTAGCGTTTGCAAACTATTTTTCGAACTTTCTCAAACTATTTTCCCAGCGGCTTTATACTACTGGTCATAGCACGACCTGCTTATATACCCGTATCTACCGAAAGGAACCAATCATGGCTTGGTACACCAACGCGAAACTCTGGTCTGCAGTAGGCGGCGCGGCCGTCACCCTCATCGCCCAGCAGCTTGCCAAGACCCCCTGCGTCCGCAAGGCTGCCGTGAGCGTCGCCTCCAAGGCGATCATCACCAAGGAGAACGCAGACGCTGCCATCCAGTCCTTCAAGGACGACACCGAGGACATGTGCGCCGATGCCCGCGAGGAGGCCAAGATCAAGGCCGAGGCAGCAGAGAAAGCGGCAGAGATCGAGGCTCGCATCCGCGCCGAGGTCGAGGCAGAGCTCGCAGCAGAGAAAAACGAAGAGTAAGCCCCTATGCGCTGCAAGATCGTACATGAGACCAACGGGCGCATACGCCTGCGCGTAGGACAGCATGCCTTCACGCAGGAGGAGGGCACAGCCCTCGCGCACTACCTGCGCAGCCAGCCCGGGGTTATCGACGCGCAGACACGCGCCGCAAACGGCAGCGTGCTCGTCACGTACGAGAAGGGCTACCGCAACGCCATCCTCGCCACCATCGAGGAGCTGTCGCTTGAAGACATCCCCTCTGGGGCAGACGCATCCGCCCCGGACATGGGCGCGCTCACCAACAAGTTCCAGATCGACTTGGGCTGCGCTGTAGCCTGGCATATGGCCAAGAAGCTCCTGCCGCCTCAGGTGCGCGCGGGCCTTACCATCGCAGGCGCCGTGCCCTTTGTCAAAGAGGCGATCGTCGCGCTCGCCCAGCGCAAGCTCAACGTAAGCGTGCTCGACGGCGTGGCCATATCGACCTCCCTCGTGCGCCGCGACTTCAAGACGGCCTCGAGCGTCATGTTCCTGCTCAAGGTATCGGATATCCTCGCCGATTACACGCAGAGCAGGACGCGCTGCGCGCTGCGCCAGAACATGGCCATCTGCGCCGACAGCGTATGGCTGGTCGACGGCGACCAGGAGATCGAAGTCCCCTTGGACAAGGTACGCCTGGGCGACATCATCCACGTGCGCATGGGCCAGCTGATACCCATCGACGGCGAGGCCGTAGGCGGCAATGCGCAGGTCAACGAGGCCTCCATGACCGGCGAGTCGACCCTCGTCGCAAAGGAAGCCGGCAACACCGTCTTCGCAGGCACTGCGCTCGAGGACGGCGACCTGCTCGTCAAGACCACGGCCATCCCCGGCCAGTCGCGCATCGACCACATCGTCGATATGGTCGAAGGCAGCGAGGAGGTCAAGGCCGCGCTGCAGAGCCGCGCGGAGAAGCTGGCGGACAGCCTCGTCCCCTTGAGCTTGGGCGTGTTTTTGGCAGACCTCATCGCCACGAGGAGCCTCGTGCGCGCCTCGAGCGTGCTCATGGTCGATTACTCCTGCGCCATCAAGCTCACCACCCCCATCGCCGTCATGTCCGCCATGCGCGAGGCGACCAAGCGCAACGTGGTGGTCAAGGGCGGGAAGTTCCTCGAGCAGCTGGCCGGGGCAGATACCATCGTGTTCGACAAGACGGGCACGCTCACCACGGCGCAGCCCGTGTGCCACAAGGTCCTGACCTTCGGGTCCATGAGCGAGAACGCCTGCCTGCGACTGGCGGCGTGCCTGGAGGAGCACTTCCCCCACAGCGTCGCACGCGCGATCGTCACCGCGGCGCGCGAGCGCGGCCTGGGCCACGGGCGCGAGATGCATGCCGATGTGAGCTACATCGTGGCGCACGGCATATCCTCGAGCGTCGACGGCCGCAAGGTCGACATCGGCAGCGCGCACTTCATCTTCGATGACAACGGTGTCGAGCGCCCCGAGAGCATGCGCGAAGTCATCGACCGCGAGGCGCCTACGTCATCGGTGGTGTTCCTGAGCGTCGACGGCAGGCTCGAGGCAGCGCTGTGCATCAAAGACACGCTGCGCAGCGACGCCAAGGCGGCCATAGCCGGCCTCAAAGCGCGCGGGTTCGAGCACATCGTCATGCTCACCGGAGACAGCGACAACTGCGCCGCGGCCATCGCGGATGAGCTGGGCATCACGGATTACCGCAGCCAGGTCCTGCCGGAGGACAAGGCCGCCCATGTCGAGGCCCTCAAAGCCGCAGGGCGCACGGTGGTCATGGTGGGAGACGGCATCAACGACTCCCCTGCCCTGGCGGCAGCCGACGTCTCGCTGGCGATGAGCGACGCGAGCGACATCGCGCGCAGCGTGGCGGACATAACCCTGCTGCGCCCCACGCTCATGGCCCTGCTCGAGACCAAGGACATCGCGGACAGCCTGATCAAACGCATCGAGGAGTCCTTCGCCTTCATCGCCGTGTTCAACACCGCGCTCATCGCCGCAGGCCTCATGGGCTTTATGGCGCCTACGATGACGGCGCTTGCGCACAACACCTCGACCGTGGTGCTTTCCGCGCTCAACATGCGCCCCCTGCTCGACGATAAGGCCGGCAGCAACCACGGCGGGCAAGATGCCGCAGCTGTGCAATCCAGCCAGCAAGACAACGCGCACAAGGGCAAGTTCGACATCTACGGCGAGACCGTAAGCTAGCGGCAGGCCGCACAGAAGGGACGGGCACTATGAAGCGTCACAAGTTTTGGTCGTATGCAATGATATTTTGCGCAACGATGGCTGTTTGGACGGGCATCCGCAAGAAGTAACCTGGCAGCCCCGCGCGAACGCGCTGTTAAGGCAATATGAAAACACTATGAGAAGCCGGCGGTGCCATAGGGCACCGCCGGCTGGCGTTTTATGATGGATGCCAGCATAAGCAGGCAAAAGGGATTTGCCTTGCCCAAGGGCACGGCGATGCGCTGCAGCGCAGCCAAGCTGCCCGCAACAAGGAAGGGACCCGGATGACAACCACACGCGATCACGGCGCCGCAAGCGACCAGGCGCGCCGCTCGAGCCATATGACACCCAGCAAGACACTGCTTGCAGCCGCCGCCAGCGCGCTGCTCGTAAGCGGCCTGCCCTCCGCAGCGTTTGCTGCAAGCAACAGCGCCGATAGCGCGACAAGCAACGCCGCAAGCCTCGGCGCCACTGCGACGATCGGCAGCGCAAGCTCGCTTTGGCTCAAAGCGCTTGCCCAGTCGGAGCAGCCGGGATACTCGGCCACATCCTCCACTATAGACACCAGCGCGCAGGCAGAAGACGAGGCAACCAGCCTGCCCTCCAAGTACGACTTGCGCGACCCCAACGGCGACGGCGACCAAAGCGACAGCGTGGTGACGCCCGTCAAGAACCAGCAGCCCTGGAATACCTGCTGGGCGCATGCCGCCATCGCCGCGAGCGAGACGAGCATCCTATCGGAAAGCAAGACCACCTATGCCGCAACCGGGCTCGACCTTTCCGAGCACCACCTGGCATGGTTTGCCTACCAACCCACGACGGCTGCCTATGCAGGCAAGGCGCAAGCCGGAGAGGGCCTCATCCTCAACGAGGGCAACGACCCCAACAGCGTGCTCGACTACGGCGGCCACGCGGGCTATATCTCCACGATATTCGCCTCCGGCATCGGGCCGGTAAGCGAGAGCAGCGCGCCGTACAAGAGCAACAGCGACTACATCGTCTGCGAGGTCACCGCACCGGGCGCTGCCAAGGATGCCGAGCCAGAAGAGGAGACCCTCACCCAGGCGCAGATCGATGCGAAGACGGCCCAAGGCTGCAGCGTCAAGAAGCTCTACTACTCCAACTTCAAGCCCGACTCCTGGGACTTCACGGATTGGAGCCTGCCCGAAAGCCTCCGCACCTCCCAGGAGTATCGCCTCGAGGAGAGCTGCACGCTCCCAGAGCTGGTGACGCAAGGTGGCAACATAAACGAGGAGGCCCTCACGGCGATCAAAAAGGAGGTCGTCGCGGGCAGGGGCGTGACCATCTCCTACCACCAGGAGACACCCAGCGAGTACGGCACCCAATACATCAACCCAAACACCTGGGCCCAGTACACCTACGACATCGACGCATACTCCGACCACGCCGTAACCATCGTGGGCTACGACGACAACTACTCAAAGGACAACTTCCTGCAGGGCGAAGACCAGACACCGGAGGGCGACGGCGCCTTCCTTGTCAAGAACAGCTACGGAGCCAGCGATAACGAGTTCCCCAACTACGGCGAGTGGGGCGAGCTCGACGCCAACGGCAAGCACACCGGCTATTTCTGGCTGAGCTACTACGACAAGTCCATCGAGGACCCGGAATCCTTCAACTTCGACCTCGACCCCGCCACCAAAGACGAGGACTACGACATCAACCAGTACGATTTCCTGATCTACTCCGAGCTGTTCACACCGGCGTCAGAGCAAAAGACGAGCTCGGCCAACGAGTTCACCGCCAAAAGCGACTGCGTCGTGCGCGCCATGACCTGCAAGACGGCTAAGCCCAACACCAAGGTCACATACAAGCTCTACGTTTTGAACGACGACGCCGCAAGCCCCACCGACGGCAAGCTGGCCTACAGTGCATCGGCGCGCTACGAATACGGCGGTTTCCACCGCATCATGATGGATAAAGCCGATTACGTGCCCCTGCGCAAGGGACAGCGCTACGCCGTGGTAGTCACCCAGAAATGCCTCATGGACGGCAAGTACTACCAAGTCGCATCGAGCGTGAAAAACGACGGTACGCTGTTCACCACGGGCAGCGTTGCCGCAAAAATCAACCGCGGCGAGAGCTGGACGCTCGTTAACGGCAGCTGGACGGATTGGACAGACGTAGTCACCACCTTGCAGTGGCAAGAACCCGCAAAAGTCTTCGACAACCTGCCCATCAAGAGCTACTCGCTCAAGAGGAGCTTTGCCAGCGTCAAGCAACTCGCCAAGCTGGGCAAGGCCGTAAGCGCGGGTACCAAGGCGCTCAGGAACGCGGCTGTGAGCAAGAACGGCAAGAACGTGAGCAAGCCTGGGACCTGGGTCACCAAGGCGCAGTATAAGAAGCTCAAGAGCGCGGTAGCAGCGGGCAAGAAGCTGCTGAAAGCTGCCGGCAGCTACAAGAAGCAGCTGAGCGGCACCACACCCAGCTCTGCCAAGGTGACCGCTGCCGTCAAGGCCATCAAGAGCGTGAACGTACAGAAGGGGCAGAGATAGAAGCGGCCCTGTGAACCTAGATAGGATTCGTTGGCAGCAGGCTGCTGCAACCTAGCGGGAGAGCTGCGAGACGCGCTACGCGCATCTCGCGTCGCTCTCCCCTACGAGGTTCTGCAACGAACCTGCACTCGACACCGGCCAGTGCCCCAACGTCGCTGCGGGAATCGCCCTGACCCAAGGGCGCGCAGGCGGGCCGAGCGAATGCCGCGGCAGGTACACGTAGGGGCGAGCGAAGGCGAGGGGGCAGCAAGCAAAGGCAACGCCGCAGGTGCGCGTAGGGGCGAGCGGATGCGGGCGCAAGCCCGCTAGCTCGCCCGGTCGCGGCGCAAGCCGCGACGTATCATGGCGCAGCGCCAGCTGCGCAGGACTTGGCGGCAGCAGGCCGCGACGTGTTTTTGCGCAGCGCCAGCTGCGCAGGACTTGGCGGCAGCAGGCC
>CAVCDT010000094.1:0-8208 GCA_963600995.1 Akkermansia muciniphila
CCGCTACGGTGAGCGTTGCTGCCGGCGAGAAGTGCCCGCGCTGCTGGAATGTCCGCGATCTGGGCGAGGATGGCCTCTGCCCACGCTGCCACGAGGTTGTCGATGGATTTGAACCGCAGGACTAGCCTGATCGTCTTCGCCATCCTCGCCGTGGCGGGCGTTATAGTCGACCGCATCGTCAAGGTCTGGGCCGCTGGGGCCTTGACCTTGGGCGATGCTAGCAGCGGGCCTGATTTCGGGCTCGTCAAGATGATGCTCGTCCACAACGAGGGCGCGGCGTTCTCCCTAGGCGAGGGACACCAGACCGCGTTTGTCGTTCTGGCCGTTATCATCGTGGTCGCGATCGTCTTCGGGATGCTCGCCATCAAGGAGCACACGGTGCTCGACGTCGTGGGCCTGGGGCTCCTCGCCGCAGGTGCCGTTGGCAACGTGATCGACCGCATAAACGACGGCTACGTCACGGATATGATCGCCGTGACCTTCATCGACTTCCCGGTCTTCAACGTCGCCGATATGTGCGTCGTGGTTGGCGTGGTGCTCTTCATCATCTACGTGCTCTTCTTTATGGACTTCACCGAGGAAGACGCCGTGGTCGCATCCAAGACGCGCGTCCCCGGCAAAGGGCGTAGCGGGCAGGTCGACAAAGAGCTCATCGAGCAGCGCCAAAGGCGCAAGGACAAGCGCCGCGGCAAGTAAGCGCTGCCGCTTGGGATACAGACAGCTTGCCGCCCCTCTCGCAGGGGCGCTATGCTGTGGTCTGCAGGGTAACGGGAAAAGGGAAGCAGGTAGTGACAGAGTCGTTTACGCATATCGTTACAGATGACGAGCAAGGGGTCCGCCTCGACGCGCTCGTGGCAGGCCTGGGCATCGAGGCCATAGCCAGCCGCAGCGCCGTCGTGCGCCTGATCGAGAGCGGGCGCATACTCGTAAACGACCAATCCGCAACCAAGAAGCGCCTCGTGGTGGCAGGCGACGTCCTCCACATCGAGGTCCCGCCCCGCAGCGGTGAGCCCGCCGCCATCGAGCCCGCCTACAACATCCCGCTCGATATCCGCTACGAGGACGAGCACATCATCGTTCTTTCCAAGCAAGCGGGCCTCGTGTGCCATCCTGCGCGCGGCCATTACGACGACACGCTGGCCAATGCGCTCGTGGCGCACTGCGGCATTTCCAACCTGGGCGTGGTGCAGGGCGAGGACCGCCCCGGCATCGTGCACAGGCTCGACCGCGACACCAGCGGGCTCATGCTCGCCGCCAAGACGGACCTCGCCGCTGCCAAGCTGCAAGACGACATCCGCCTGCGCCTGGTCGATCGCCGCTACTGCACGCTGGTGCACGGCAGCTTCGCGGCCGACAACGGCATGGTCGACGCCCCTATCGGGCGCCACGATCGCGACCGCATGCGCATGGCCGTGAGCATCGACTCCTCCAGCCGCAGCTCGATCACCACCTTCAACGTTCTCGAGCGCTTCGAGGCAAGCCGCATCGACGACGGCTACAGCCTGCTCGAGTGCAAGCTCTACACCGGGCGCACGCATCAGATCCGCGTGCATATGTCCTATACGGGCCATCCCGTGGTGGGCGATCCCGTCTATGGGCGCGCGGCCAACGTCAAGGCGCGCAACCGCGACAGCGCGCAGCGCACGGAGCTGGGCTTGGACAGGCAGTTCCTACATAGCTACAAGCTGAGCTTCACGCACCCCATCAGCGGCGAGCAGATGAGCTTTTCCGACGAGCTGCCCTGGGACCTCGAGAACGTCTTGTGCCAGATCGCAGAGCGCAGCGAGGGGCTTACCGATTACGGCCGCGAGGCCTTTGGCAGGGAGGAGCTTTAGATGGATGTCCCGCACATCGTCATCGAGCCTGCCCTGCGCGAGCATCTCGCTGCCAAGGGCGCGAGCTGCATCGCCGTCGACATCATCGACTGCGTCAACTGAGGCCGCCATTTAAGCGAGGTCTTCGCTTACGAGCCCAAGGGAATCCTCGAGAAGCGCTTGCGCGATAAGGGCGCGGCTGTCTGGGATGCAGGCGGCGGCATCGACGTCGTCGTCACCACGCCTGCCATCACCTGGGACAGCGAGGTCTCCTTCAAGCTCAACACCAACCGCCATATCGGCAATATCGACACGACAGGGCTGCACGCATAATCGTCCGACGGGGTCGTGCTCCGTTTTGCCGCCGAGGTGCTGCCGCCCTTTCCCGGCTGGCCGCCATAGCGCCGCGCCTGCCGCGAGGACGAGGGCTGCCTTCATCGCGCTTTAACGGCGCCTGCCTATCTTTGTGTGCATGCTCTGCTTGTTTTGCCCGGCATGTGCGCGCCTTGGTATGATGGGTCGCGCAAACGCTTTATCCCGAGGAGAAACGCATCCATGAAACGCAACCGCATCCTCCGCGTGGCCGCAGCTGCTGCGGCCTTTACTTTGACCTGCGCTATCGCCTGCCCTGCAGCCCTTGCGGCAAGCGAGCCCATCGCCGTGGGTGGCTCAAGCGACGGCTGCCCCACCACCTGGCACTACACCTACAAGGAGAAGCGCTTCTACAACGGCAACCTCAAGGTCAACATCTCCGGCTCCAAGGGCATCTGCGTCGACGTGTCCGAGCACAACGGCAAGGTCAAATGGAAACAGCTCAAAGCAGACGGGATCGACTATGCGATCATCCGCTGCGGCTACGGTCAGGATTACGCCTCGCAAGATGACGACCAATGGCTGCGCAATGCCAAGTACGCCAAGAAGTACGGCATCAAGTTCGGGATCTACCTGTACTCCTACGCCAACAACGAGGTCAAAGCCTACAGCGAGGCCAAACATGTGCTGCGCTGCCTGGACGAGGCGGGTCTCTCATCCGATGATGTCGCGTTGCCCATCTACTACGACCTCGAGGAGGAGAGCGTTCGCCCCTCCAACAAGATGCTCGCGCGCATGACGGCCGTCTGGTGCAACGCGCTCTACAAAGCCGGCTACAAGGTGGGTGTCTATGCGGGCGCTTACTGGTACATGGAGCATCTCACCAACGACGTCTTCGACACAGACGGCTTGAGCAAATGGGTTGCCAACTACAACTCCGCCTGCACGTACTGTCGCACGGAGCAAGGCACCGTCGACAAGATGTCCAACTACAGCAAGTACCTCGACATCTGGCAGTTCACGAGCCGCGGCTGGTCGAGGGGCACTGTCAACGGCATCAACCGCGTCGACACCAACATCATCTTCAACGACTCCTTCACGATGCTCAAGAAGAAGGTCAAGATTCCGGGAAACCAGATCTGCTACGACCTCAACGGCGGCACCAACAACGCCTCCAACCCCAAGAAGTTCTCGTCGGACAAGCAGACGGTGACGCTTGCCAACCCGACCAGGTCCGGTTATTCCTTCAAGGGCTGGTACGTATACGGCACCAAGGTCAAAGGCGGCGTCATATCGGCCGAGGACTACCCGGCGGTGACGCTCACGGCAAAATGGAAGGCCAAGCAGTTCAACATCTCCTACAAGCTCAACGGCGGCACCAACAACACCGGCAACGTGAGCAGCCGCAAGCTGTCCAAGGGGGCCTTCACCCTCAAGGACCCCTCGCGCAGCGGCTACAGCTTCGAGGGCTGGTATACGAGCAAGGACTTCAAGGAGAGCACCAAGGTCACAAGCGTCAAGGCCGGCAACGGCAAGACCGTGACCGTCTACGCCAAGTGGGCGGCCAAGAGCTACAAGATCGCGTACAAGCTCGACGCCGGTTCCCTGCCCAGCACGTACACCGGCAAGTACAAGGTCACCCAGCGCGTGCAGCTGCCCTTGGCCGTGCGCGACGGCTACGCCTTCCTGGGCTGGTACGACAATAAGAGCTGCAAGGGGACGCCCTCCTTCGTTATTGAGAAGGGCACTACGGGCAAGAAGACCCTCTACGGCGCTTGGAGCAAGAGCTGCAAGAACGCTTTGGTCACAGCGGATAAGGCCGAGGCTCGCGCAGATGCCGATGCCAAGGCAGAGGTCATGGCGAGCTTTGTCAAGGGTGATGCGCTGTGCATCTCCAAGACGAGCGCCGACGGCAAATGGGGGAAGGTCTACAAAGTGGGCTGGGTCGAGCTCTCCAAGACGAGCTTGGGCGCATAGTCCCTTGCAATCCAATCACGCCTAGCGGCACGGACAACGATGCCGCTCGTTTGCCTGGCTTCCAAAGTGCCAGGTGGCCCAAACGGCGTTCGTGCTAGTATCGTCTTCGTCAAATCAATACACGGGAGCTGCCGGCAGGCGGCTGAGAGGGGGCTTGTCGCCGCCCCGACCGTAAGTACGGCCCTGGTAATGCAGGGTTTGGAGGTGAGAAGCCATTTGGACACGTGCATCCTGTGCATAGGGGGCTCGGATTCGAGCGCCGGCGCAGGCATCCAGGCAGACATCAAGACCGCTCGCGCCTTGCAGACGCATGCATGCTGCGCGGTCACCTGCGTGACTGCCCAAAATACCGTCGAGTTTAACGCTTGCCAGCTGGTGGAGCCGGCGACCATCATCGCGCAGGTCGATGCGGTCTTCGCCGATTTCGACGTGGCGGCAGTCAAGGTGGGTATGCTCGCAAGCCCCGAGGCGGCCATAGCCGTGGCAGCTGTTATCGAGCGCTATCGCAAGGGAAACCGGGGCCTTCCCGTCGTCGTCGACCCGGTTCTCGCTGCAACGACCAGCAAGCAGGGTGCGCGCGAGGTGGTTGCTCGCGCGATAGCGCGCTACCTGGTGCCCCTCGCAAGCGTCGTGACCCCCAACTTGGACGAGGCGCGCATGCTCGCCAACTGCTGCCAGCAGATTCTCTCCGGTGCCACGACGGCGGACAACAAGACCAATGCCGCACCGCAGCAGGCTGCCGACGAGGTCATCGCCGCATGGGCCGCGCGCACGCTGATCGCAGCGGGAGCGCAGAGCGTGCTTGTCAAAGGGGGGCACGGCAGCGACATCGCCCAGGTGCAAGACCTGCTCTTCTCGGCTGCCTCGGATCTGTCTTTGAGTGTGAGCTCTGAAGAGATCGCCGGCGACGGCGACATCGTCCCCAACGTGCGCGTCATGGTCGGCCCCGGTTGCCGCGACGCCTTCATGAGCCGCCCTGTCGCCTATAGCGCACCGCGCTTGGAAGGCGAGTTCCACGGCACCGGCTGCGTGCTGTCGACCGCCATCGCCTGCAGGCTTGCCTGCGGGGTGCCGCTCGCCCATACCATCGGCGATGCGCGTGCCTTGCTCCGCTCGTCGCTGGAGAGCGCTAAGAGCTTGGGGCGTGGTTCGAGGATAATCGACCCTAGTTAGGAGTTTGGAATATGACACAGAGCTATTCGACGCAGATGGAGGCCGCGAAGGCCGGCATAATCACCCCGCAGATGGAGCGCGTGGCCCAAAAGGAGCACCGCGACCCTGAGTTTGTGCGCGCGGGTGTCGCGGCAGGGCGCATAGCCATCCCTGCGAACCACAACCACACCGCGCTCGATGCCTGGGGCGTGGGCGAGGGCATGGCCACCAAGATCAACGTCAATCTGGGCGTATCCGGCGACTTGCACGACTACGACGTCGAGATGCAGAAGGTGCAGATGGCGCTCGACTTCGGGGTCGAGGGCATCATGGATCTCTCCAACTGCGGCAAGACGTCCAAGTTCCGTCGTGACCTCATCGCCAAGTCGACGGCTATGGTGGGCACGGTGCCCATGTACGACGCCATCGGCTACTTGGACAAGCCCCTCAAGGATATGACCTGGGAAGATCTCTTCGAGGTCGTCGAGGCCCATGCCAAAGACGGCGTCGACTTCGTCACCATCCACGCTGGCATCAACCGCCGCGCGGTGGAGAGCTTCATGCGGGCAGGGCGGCGCATGAACATCGTGAGCCGCGGCGGCAGCCTGCTCTTTGCCTGGATGCGCATCACCGGTAACGAGAACCCCTTCTTCGAGCATTTCGACGAGCTGTGCGACCTGCTCTACAAGTACGACATGACCATCAGCTTGGGCGATGCGCTGCGCCCTGGCTGCCTGGACGACTCAAGCGATGCCGGCCAGATCCAAGAGCTCATCGAGCTGGGCAATCTCACCAAGCGCGCATGGGATAAGAACGTGCAGGTGATGATCGAGGGCCCCGGCCATATGGCCATCGACGAGATCGAGGCCAATATGAAGATCGAGAAGCGCCTGTGCCATAACGCGCCCTTCTACGTGCTGGGCCCGCTGGTGACCGACGTCGCTGCAGGCTACGACCATATTGCCTGCGCTATCGGCGGCGCGATCGCGGCAAGCCATGGCGCGGACTTCCTCTGCTACGTCACCCCGGCCGAGCATCTGCGTCTGCCGGACGTCCATGACGTGCACGAGGGCATCGTGGCCGCTCGTATCGCTGCCCACGCGGCCGATATCGCCAAGAACATCCCCGGCGCGCGCGAGCGCGACAACGCCATGGCCGATGCGCGCCATTCCTTCGACTGGGACGGCATGTTCACCTTGGCGATCGACGGCGACACGGCGCGCAAGATCTTGGAGAGCGCGCCGCCCACAGAGGAGGGCACCTGCACCATGTGCGGCAAGATGTGCGCTGTCAAAACCATCAACGACGCCTTGGCAGAGATTCCCGGCAACTACATCTAGGGACGGCAGCCGAGTACCGGCAGATGGAGATGCCGAGTATGAGCGCCATGCGTGGTGTGTGGGTGTCAGGGCGCGTTGAGAGCTGCGATTGCTTCGTGTCTGATTGTGTGACGAGTATCCTGCGCGGCGTTCGGGTCTTCCACGCGACGGATGCCCTGCGTGCGCCCAGGTTACCCGCGCGTTGGGTGCCTTGAGCGATTTGCGGAGCAGAATGCGCTCGAACCCTCTGCGGGAGCGAGGACTGTCTGAGCGCGAAGCGCGAGTTCCGCAGCTGCAGAGGGTGAGAGCGCATTCGGGTGCGTAGTTATGAGCGAAAGGCACTCAACGTGCGCAACATCGGCGTGTTCCTAACCTCCATCATCGGTTCTGTCCCTCATGCCTCATCGCTGTCCCAGAAAGGAGAAGCAAACGTGAAGCCAGAAGTCGACTACACGCTCTATCTGGTCACAAACCAGAACCTCATGAGCACGCCCACCTTGGAGGAAGCCGTCGAGGCTGCCTGCAAGGGCGGCGTCACGCTGGTGCAGATACGCGAGAAGCACGCGTCCCAAGACGAGTTCCTCGACGTCGCGCGCCGCTGCAAGGCCGTGACGGATGCGTATGGCGTGGGGCTGATCATCAACGACAACCCGCAGGTCGCAGCTGCCGTGGGCGCCTTGGGCGTGCATGTGGGCCAAGATGACACGCCCGTGCCGCAGGTTCGCGACATCGTGGGCCCTGATGCCATCATCGGCGTGAGCGCGCACAACGTAGCCGAGGCCCTTGCCGCCAAGGAGCAGGGCGCAGACTACCTGGGTATCGGCGGCATCACGCCTACGGCCACCAAGCCCGAGGCCGCAGCGCTGAGCTTTGAGGAGCTCGATGCCATCATGGCCGCGTTCGAGGGGCCCTGCGTGGCCATCGGCGGAGTCAACGCCAAGACCATTCCGGCGTGCAAGAGCCATCCCTTCGCCGGCTATGCCGTCGTGAGCGCCATCATCGCCCAACCCGATATCGAGCAGGCCTCTCGCGACCTGCTCGCCATCATCAACGAATAGGAGAACCGTATGCTCAACGAGAAAACCATCCGCGCCAACCTCGCCGCCTGCGTCGAGCAAGTCAAGGCCACCAACCCCATGGCCCCGAGCATCACCAACTTCGTGACGGTCGATTTCGTTGCCAATGCCCAGCTCGCCGTGGGCGGCAGCGCCGCCATGGTCTACATGCCCGATGAGGGAGAGCAGCTCGCAGGCGGCCAGGCTATGTACTTCAATGCGGGAACCCTCATGCCCGTCTACGAGCAGACGATCCCGCGCACCGTCAAGGCCCTGCATGCAGCGCAGACCCCCTGGGTGCTCGACCCGGTGGGGCTCGGTATCGGCAGCTTGCGCACCAAGCTTCTGGAATGCTGCAAGGACTGCAAGCCCACTGTCATCCGCTGCAATGCGAGTGAGGCCATCGCGCTCGCAAGCCTCTGGGGGCTCGTAGATGCCAGCGCCGACGGCGTGCGCGGCGTCGACTCCACGGACACCGTCGACAGCGCCCGCGCGGCTGCCGTCGCCTTGGCGCGCTTCACGGGAGGCGCCGTGGCGGTCTCCGGCCAGACGGACATGGTGACCGACGGCCAGCTGGTG
>CAVCDT010000095.1:0-8078 GCA_963600995.1 Akkermansia muciniphila
GGCCAAGGGCGCATGCCTGCGGCAGCGGGGGAGCGCCTGCTCGATGAACTCGAGTTCGACGAGCAGCACGCACATGTGGCAGACGTGCTGCTGGGCGACGTCTACATCGTCGACAACGTCGAGACGGCGATCGCCGCCGCTGCGGCCGATGATACGGGTGCGCGCTTCGTGACGCGCGACGGCGTGGTGGTCTGGCCCTCCGGCAAGGTCACCTACGGGCAGCGCACGGCTGATGCCCAGGGGGTCTTGGCGCGCAAGCGCCGCATGGGTGCCCTGCGCGATGCCCAGCCAGCCGCCAAGGAGGCGCTCGAGGCTGCGCTGCAGACGGTTGAGGCCGCCCAGGAGCGCCTGCAGGTTGCGCAGGCGGATGATTTCGAGCTCTCCCAGTCGATCGCGCAGCTTTCCGGCGAGTGCGACTCTGCCCGCGAGGAAGCCGGTCGCCTGGAGGCGAGCATCACGGGCCTCATGCAGGAGAAGACGGAGATCGAGGCGCGTCGCCAGAAGGTCGCCGCTGATACTAAAGCCACCCGCGAGCGCATCGCCGCGCTCGAAGAGGGCAAAGACACCCTCGCAAAGGAGAAAGACGAGCTCGAAGAGCAGCTCTCCAAGGTCAAAGACGAGCGCCGCGGGCTCTTCGAGGCGGAGACCCTGTCCTCCAACCGCATCCAGCAACTGCAGGTGGAGCTCGCCACCGTCAAAGAGCGCGAGCGCCACTTGCGCACTACGGTCGATGCCGCATCGCGCAGCATCGCCCAGCTCGAGCAGTCGCTCGAGGTATCGCGTCAGACAGAGCGCAACCTCGAGCTCTTGCGCCAGCGCGTGCAGCCGCTCTACGACAGCTTCACTGCCCTGCGCGAGTGCGTGACGGAGAAGGCGGAGGCCCTGCGCGATCGCGCCCAGCTCGAGCAGACCGGCCAAGGCGACTTGCGCAACACCATCGACATGGTGCGCAAAGCCGTGGCAGAGCGCCAGAAGCAGGTGGACGAGGCAAGCGAGGGCCTCGTGCAGACGCGTATCGAGAAATCCAAGCTTGAGGTGCGCGTCGAGCAGGCCATCGAGGCCATCACGCAGAAAAACGGCGTCCTGCTCGAGATCGCCCTCGAGCTACCCGCGCCTGAGGACCGTCACGAGATGGAGCAGCAGCGCGAGCGTCTCGCACGCCGCATCAAGAACCTGGGAAGCGTCAATCCCGTGGCCGTGGACGAGTACCGCAAGCTCAAGGAGCGCCGCGACTTCATCGCCATCCAAGTCGACGACCTCCAAAGCGCGGCCAAGGCGCTCGAGCATATCGTCGCCGCCATCGACCGCAAGATGCGCAACCGCTTCATGGAGACCTTCAACCAGGTCAACGCCAACTTCGAGGAGATATTCGAGAGTCTGTTCCCGGGTGGGCAGGGGCACTTGGAGCTCACGAGCCCGGACAGTCCGGAGACCACCGGCGTCGAGGTGCATGCCCAGCCGCGCGGCAAGGCGGTGCGCAAGCAGAGCCTGCTTTCCGGCGGCGAGCAGAGCCTGGTGAGCCTCGCGCTGATGTTTGCCGTCTACCGCGTGAGGTCGACGCCGTTTTACATCCTCGACGAAGTCGAGGCGGCGCTCGACGATACCAACCTGCGCCGCCTGCTGTCGTATCTGGACAGCATCCGCGACACGACGCAGATCATCATGATCAGCCACCAGCGCCGCACGATGGAGATGGCCGACCTGCTCTACGGCGTCTCCATGCGCAGCGACGGCGTTTCCAAGCTCGTGAGCCAGAAGCTCGACCAGGCTATCCGCAACGTATCGAACACGCGCGATGTCGATACGTTTACAGGCGCAAAGTAAAGCAAGGGCGACAGGGCATAATGGCCTGACTGCCCAAAAAGGGACTTAGGGATTTTTTGACGATAAGGGGAGGTGCGTTAAGCGATGGGACTTCGCGAACGCCTCGCTAAGGCAAGACGCAGCCTGACAGAGAGCATGAACGTGCTCTTCAAGCGCGGGCCTCAGGTCGACGACGATTTTTGGGAGGACCTCGAGGAGACGCTCATCTTGTCCGATTTGGGCGCCCAGGCTGCCGATGAGATCGTCGAGCGCCTGCGCGACACCGCAACGCGCAACGCGCTGCCGGACGCCTATGCCGTGCTCGACTTGCTCGCAGACACCATCGAGGAGCTCTTCTCCGTGCCCGAGGTCGACCCCTTCGAGGTCGATCCTGTCTGCGTCCTCTTCGTGGGCATCAACGGTGCGGGCAAGACCACCACGGTGGGCAAGTTGGCCAATCAGGGGCTCGCTGCCGGGCGCAAGCCGCTCATCGGCAGCGCGGACACCTTCCGCGCAGCTGCCATCGAGCAGCTCGACGAGTGGGGGCGCCGCAGCGGGGTCGAGGTCGTCAAGCGTGAGCGCGGGGCAGACCCGGCAAGCGTCTGCTACGACGTCATCGACCGCGCAGAGACCGCAGGCAGTGACTTGGTGCTCATCGACACCTCCGGGCGTCTGCACACGAGCGCAGATCTCATGCGCGAGCTCGAGAAGGTCGTTACCGTCACGCGCAAGCGCGCCAACATGGATGTCAAGGTCGTGCTCGTCATCGATGCGACTACCGGCCAAAACGGCTTGCAGCAAGCCCGCGAGTTCAACAAGGCGCTGGGTCTCGACGGCGTGATCATGACCAAGCTCGACGGAACGGCCAAGGGCGGCATCGCCGTGGCCGTGAGCCACGAGCTCGACCTGCCTATCTTGCGCATGGGCGTGGGCGAGGGTATCGAGGACCTGCAGCCGTTCGACGCGCATGCCTACGCAGAGGCGCTCTTCGGCGAGATGCGCGGCGACGACGCTGCCGCAGATGATGAGTTTGCCGATAATGAGCCAGCTGCTTCTAGCGAGGGGGCAGCTGAGGAGCCGGAGGCATCCGACGAACCGCAAGCTGCGGAGGAGCTCGATGCTGCGGTGGAATCCGACGTTGCTGCAGAGCCCGAGGCGGCAGAGGAGCCTGCGGAGGTGCCTGAGACTGACGAGGAATCTGGCGCCACGGAGGAGCCTGCGGTTGACGAGGGGTGCGAGACGCAGCTCGAGCCCGCGGAGGGGCCCGAACCCGCAGGCGAGTCCGAGACTGCCGCAGAGCCCCAGCCTGTAGAGGAGCCTGATTCCGCCGAGGAGCCCGAGGCAGAATCCGAGGAGCCCGAGGCGGAACCCGATCCAGAGCCCGAGCAGCCTAAGAAGAAATGGTGGCAGAAGCTCTTCTAGCTTGTTGCCTGCACGATAGACGATGCCGCGTGCCCGAGCTTGCGGCGCGAACCCAGAGGTTAAGCGTATGTTTGAGAACTTGTCAGAGAAACTCCAGAGCGTTTTCGGCGGCCTTAAGAGCAAGGGCCGCCTGACGGAGGCCGATATCGACGCCGCCATGAAGGAGATCCGCATGGCGTTGCTCGAGGCCGACGTCAACTTCAAGGTGGTTAAGGGCTTCATCAAGCGCACCAAGGAGCGCTGCCTTGCCGCCGATGTCATGGACAGCCTCACGCCGGCGCAAAACGTGGTCAAGATCGTCAACGAGGAACTCACGGCGCTTCTGGGCGGCGATACCGTGCGCTTGGATTTTGGCAGCCGCATCCCCGGCGTTATCATGATGCTGGGCCTGCAGGGCTCCGGTAAGACCACGGCCACGGCCAAGCTCGCCTACCGTCTGGGCAAGCAGGGCCACAGCCCCCTGCTCGCTGCCTGCGACGTCTACCGCCCCGCTGCCGCCGACCAGCTCCAGACCTTGGGTGACGAGCAAGGCGTGCGCGTCTACCGCGGTGACGGCAAGGATCCCGTGGGCATCGCCAAGGGCGCGGTGCAAGACGCCATAGACTCGCTGCGCGACGTGGTCATCGTCGACACGGCGGGCCGTCTGGCCATAGACGACGCCATGATGGACGAGGCCGTTGCCATCCGCGATGCCGTCAAGCCCGACTACGTCTTCCTCGTGGTCGACGCCATGACCGGTCAAGACGCCGTGGCCACGGCATCCGCCTTTGCCGAGCGCGTCGACTTCGACGCGGTGATCATGTCCAAGATGGACGGTGACGCCAGGGGCGGCGCGGCGCTCTCTATCCGCGAGGTCACCGGCAAGCCCATCGCCTTCATATCCGCAGGTGAGAAGCCCGACTCCCTCGAGGTCTTCCATCCCAACCGCATGGCCGGCCGCATCCTAGGTATGGGCGACGTGCTCTCCGTCATCGAGAAGGCTGTCGAGGTTCAAGAGAAAGAGATAGCTGCCGAGGAAGCCGAGCGCCTGGCCAAGGCCGAGTTCACCTTCGAGGACTTCTACACCGTCATCGGCCAGACACGCAAGATGGGCGGCTTGGGCAAGCTGGTCGAGGCCTTGCCCGGCGGCGCCAAGGCCCAGGCAGAGGGCCGCGTGGACGAGAAGGAGCTCGACCGCGTCGAGGCGATGATCAACTCGATGACACCCGAGGAGCGCAAGAAGCCTCAGGTCATCAACGGCAGCCGCCGTGCGCGCATCGCCCGGGGCTGCGGGCTCAGCGTGACCGAGGTCAACCAGGTGATCAAGAAGTTCAACGAGACCCGCAAGATGGTCAAGAAGCTCACGGCCAAAGCCCGCCAGATGGAGCAGCAGTCCGGCAAGAAGGGCAAGAAGGGCAAGAAGAAGCGCGGCTTGTTCGGCCGAGGCGGCGGCATTCCCGGCATGGAGGGCGTAGACGTCAAGCAGATCGCCGCCATGATGAAAGACGGCGGCCTCGACCTCAAGTAGGACGTTTTAAACAGAGGCCAGCAGGCGCATCTTGGGATCTGGGTGCTTTGCGGTACCCGGCCCTGGGGTGCGCCTGCTGTGCTCTGGGGCAGCGTGTGCGCAGCTGCTTCGTGCGTTAAAAAGGGTTAAATGCTGGACAAGTTTGCGCAAAACTGGTGCAAAATGGAGGGGCACGCCCTTTGAGGTGAGGCGTGCTTTAATGCCCATTCGACCCCGCAAGGGGCCGACAGGATGATTTGGAGAATCATATGGCACAGAAGAATGTGAGCCGTCGTGCATTCGTCGCGGGCGGCGCAGCTGCAACTGCGGGCGCGTTGGCTCTCGGCCTGGCAGGCTGCGGCGGCAGCAAGCAGGAGGACTCCTCCAGTTCCTCGAGCTCTAGCTCCTCTGCTAGCGGCGGAGAGATCACCGCTGCCACTGCTTACAGCTCCACCAACTACACCCCTGTCGATATGTGCGGCGGCTCCGCTTTGATGATCGGCGCCACCTGGCATGTCTTCGAGGGCCTCTACGACCTCGACATGGTCAGCTACGAGCCCTATGCTGCACTCGCCGACGGCGAGCCCGTTGCCGAGGGCACCAAGTACACCATCGGCCTGCGCGAGGGTGCCAAATTCTCCGACGGCACCGATGTCACCGTCGACGACGTCGTCAACGCCATCGAGACCAACATGGACGCCACCAAGGCTCCCACTATCAGCCCCATGCTCGATTGGATCAAGTCCGTCGAGGCTTCCGACGACAAGGTTGTCGTCACTGCCAAGTACGCGTGCGACGATCTGGTCAAGCCCCGCTTGGCCCTTTGCAAGGTCTTCCCCGCGGCTGCTACCACCGACGAGCTCGCCCAGATGCCCATCGGCTCCGGTCCTTGGGCCTATGATGCCATCAACGGCGACGACGGCGGAGAGATCACCTTCAAGAAGAACGAGAACTACAACGGCTCCAAGGCCGCTACCGCAGACACCATGAAGTGGTCCGTCCTCAAGGACGACACCTCTCGTACCACTGCCGTGGTCGAGGGCTCTGTTGCCGTCATCGAGAACGTCCCCGATGCCAACGCAGACCAGATCACCGGCGCCGGCGCTACCGTCGACTACGTCGATGGCTTCAACCAGGCCTTCTTCATGTTCAACTGCGATAAGAAGCCCTTCAACGACAAGCGCGTCCGCCAGGCCTTCTTCTACGCCATCGACGTCGACAAGCTGATCGAGAACCAGCTCGTCGGCCACGCAAGCGCCGTCAAGGGTTTCTTGCCCGAGGACTCCGAGAACTACTCCGAGGCCTCCACGGTCTACACCTACGACCCCGACAAGGCGAAGGCCCTGCTCAAGGAGGCCGGCGCAGAGGGTCTCAAGTTCGAGCTGATGTGCAACAACAACTGGGTCTCCAACCTGTCCGCCCAGATCAAGGAAGACCTCGACGCCGTGGGCATGGAGTGCACGCTCAACGTCTGCACCATCGACTGGGCTACCTTGGCTCCCAGTGACAAGGAGCTCCCCTTCGACGTCATGCTCACCCCGGGCGACCCCACCTGCTTTGGCAAGGATGCGGACATGCTCCTCAAGTGGTGGTACGGCGACAACGTCTGGACCAAGGGCCGCAGCTGCTGGGCCAAGGGCGACAAGAAGACCTGGCAGTCCGTCCAGGACAAGATGTCCGAGGCCGTCAAGATGGAGTCCGGCGACGCCAAGAAGGCCGCTTACGCAGAGATCTGCGACATCATCGCAGAGGAAGTGCCCCTGTACGGCCTGTTCCATCGCCAGGTTGCCACTGGCTACCATGCAGACCAGATCACCGGGTTCTCCCCGATCGGCACGACCGGCCTCAACTTCCTGGGCGCGTCTGTCGCATCCAAGTAAGCGCAGCTTGAGGCAGCGTTAAAGAGAGCTGACCAAAGGCGGGTTGCAGGGTTTCCTGCAGCCCGCCTTGCGTTTGAGGGCGATATGGCGCGGTGCTCGATGCGCCCAATTAGCGGATATCGTCACCTTCAATTCTCCATAAACCCATATACTTCTGACTATGCGTTTTTCGCTGCTTGTGCCCTTTTTGCGCCTGTGCGCTGGGGCGTTTTTGACAAGGAGGGCGCGCTTATCGCGTGCCTCAGGCAAGAAAGGGGGACAAGGGTGAACAATCTGCTGCGCCTTATCGGGCGCCGGTTAATCGCACTGCCCATCATGGTCTTGGGCGTGACCATCCTCGTGTTCTTCATCATGGCGCTGTCGCCTATCGACCAGGCGTACTCTGTCTTGGGAGAAAGCGCCACGCCGGAGCAGGCGGAGGCCTACCGCGTGGAGCATGGCCTCAACGACCCGCTGCTCGTGCAGTACGGGCGCTATCTGGTCAACATCTGTCACGGCGACTTCGGGACCTACGGCGCGGCCAACGCATCTGTCCTCGAGCGCATCGCAGACTCCCTGCCCGTCACGCTCGAGCTCACCTTCGTGGGCCTGATCATCGCCTTGGTCATCTCGGTTGTATTGGGCGTCATCAGCGCGGTGTATCGCGACAAGTGGCCTGACCAGGTGATCCGCGTCATCTCCATCATCTTCTTGGCGATGCCGTCGTTTTGGCTGGCGGTCCTGCTCATCTTGGTCTTCAGCTTCAACATGGGCGTCTTGCCCTCGTCCGGTGCCTTGCCGGACTTCTTCAGCGACCCGGGCGGATGGCTCGCGCGCATGGCGCTGCCCTCGTTTGCCCTGGCGGTCCCTGTTGCCGGCCAGATGATCCGCGTCATCCGCACCTCCATGGTGGAGGAGCTCGACAAGGACTACGTGCGCACCGCTTTGGGCGCCGGCATCCCCAAGGGCACGGTTATCGCGCGCAACGTCTTGCGCAACGCACTCATCAGCCCCGTCACCGTCATCGGCCTCAAGATCGCCCATCTCATCGGCGGCGCCGTGGTCATCGAGGTCATCTTCAACCTTCCCGGCATGGGCATGGCCATCTTGTCCGGCATCCAGTCCAACTACGTCTTGCTCATCCAGGGCTGCGTTCTCGTCGTCGCGTTGTCCTTCATCGTGATCAACGTCATCGTCGACATGCTCTATATCCTCATCGACCCCAGGATCAGGACGGTGTAGCGATGGCGTTTAGGGAAAGAACAACCAACAAGCTCGAGGCGCAGGCAGGAAAGCGCCTCAAAGCCAAGCATCTCAAGGCCATGAGCGTCGGCGGCAAGATCTCGCTGGTGGTGCTCGTGCTCATCATCCTCATCGCCGCCACGGCGCAGTGGATCGCCCCGTACGACCCGCTGGAGATCTTCACGGCCCGCATGGCCCCCGACGGCGCCTTCATCTTCGGCACGGACGACAAGGGCCGCGACGTCTTGTCGCGCATGATGTACGGC
>CAVCDT010000096.1:0-617 GCA_963600995.1 Akkermansia muciniphila
GGGATAGTGGCCATGACTGTAGCTTCCTCTCTACGGTAGTAGTGCCGACCCAATACCCCGTATTGCAGAGCCGCACGGGGCGGCTTGCACCCTAAAGTACTTGCCAGGTCCCTGTGCGAGCACTGCCCACGCGCCGTATCCTGCCCTTGGCTTTGAGCCTTGCCATCTCGCGGCTTACCGTTGCCGTTGAGACGCCGAGCTCTGCTGCGATCTGAGCTTGTGTTATCGACGGGCTCTTCCTGCAGAGTGACAGGATCTGCGCTTCTTGCTCGTCTTCGGCATCGTAAGGGCTCTCCTTGGTGGGCGTCTCATCGTTAAACCCGCTGTGGCAAGGCAGCGTGGTTAGGAAGTAGAGCCGGTCCTCATCGGTTTCGAAAAGCGGGTCAGGCGAGCCGTTGCTGCGCATTGCGTGCAGGATTTTCGAGATTCCGGTGTTTCGTCCCTCTGTCAGGTGTAGCTCCTTGAGGAAGTCCCCGACGCGCCTGTTGCGGTATCTGCGTGATATCGCCCGGTAGGTCTTCAGTCCCTCCCGGCTGATCGCGCGGTCCGCCCCCGGATAGCTGAGAATCTCGATTTTATCTGGCAGGACGCGCACTTCGATAGGCTCGCGTACGTCG
>CAVCDT010000096.1:627-7899 GCA_963600995.1 Akkermansia muciniphila
GTGGTAGACGGCGTTTGCCAATGACTCTTCGAGGGCGTCGAAGGGGTAGTTGAAGAACCGGTCTGCCTCGGCGCGGTCGCTGTGTTTGATGATCATCTCTTGGATGACAGAGTTCTCCAAATAACGCAGGGCATCTCGCAATTGCTGATCAAGAGGGCCGGTGAAGGTGCTTTCGATTATCCGGTTGCCTCCCAGGCCGTCAGGAAACTCCACGACGTCGATTTGCGCGCAAGGGAAGAAGCGCCGCGGGTCGTCTGAGAAGAACAGTAATCCGACGTTCTTTGGCTTTAGGTACTCGTTGGGTCCCGTCGCGATGTCCATCTGCCGGCATAAGTCCGCAAGCGATAGCGAATCGGCATGCTCATACAGGCTGCTCCCTACTTCGCGCAAGAAGCTTTTGATAAGCGTTGTATTGAGATCTTCGAGATCGGCTGCGTGATTGGGCCTATCGTCGAACGGGACGTTGTTCGACAGGGTGTAAAGCTCGCGTAGCTCCTCGTGGCTAGGCTCGATCGTGCTCGAGAGTTTGCGGATATAGCAAGCGCGGCCTTTGTTGTCCTTTGACATGGAGCGGGGGCATGCATAGGGACGTACGCTGCCGCCAGGGCACCAAGCGACGATGAGCTTCTTGTCTTCGAAATCGGCCACGTCGACTATGGGCATGTAATCAGGTGTTATCAGCTTGCATTTGTTGAGCATATCCTTGAGCGTGCGGTCGATTGCCTGCGCTGGCACGCCGACGATATCGCGGCCTTCCCCCTCAAGTTCGCGGATACCTATGACCAGATAGCCGCCGCCCCAATTATCTATGTCATTCGCAAAGGCGCAGATAGTCTTGAGCGAGGCAGCTGGATCCCATGTCTCTTTGAACTCGATGCGTTCGTTCTCGATCACGCCACCCGTGAGCAGGGATTCTATACTGATTGGCATGGGCACGAGGATGCTCCTTGCTCCGCGATTTTTATTGTCGCCATCATTATCATCATTATCATCATTCTTGTCACGTGATGATAATGATGATAATAAAGTCGCAGGACCTCACTTGGTTTTGTGGGCCGTTCTAGTCCGTCATGCCGTGGGCGCAGGGTGCGCCCTCGGGCATGAGGCTCTCGGCTTTTAAGCCCATATCTCAGCTGTCTGGGAATTCCGGATAACTGCGGTTGGCGACCATGCCGCATAGATCCGTCCGAACATTTATGCCAGTTCTCTTCGTAGCCAAGTATGCGTTGGGCCAGCTTTCCCAGTTTGGGGTTCCCGTCAGGGCTTAAACCTAACTTCTAGCCGAATGTTTTCGCCAACAAGAGGCAATGCTTATTTCAACCAAAGAAGGGGAATCCTCTTGGCATCCGCAAATGACAAAGAGACCCAACGTGCTGAGCTACACAAGGCTATCAGGGGAATAGCCGACGACGTCCGCGGAGCTGTTGACGGCTGGGACTTCAAGGCGTATATCCTCTGCTTCCTGTTCTACCGCTTCATCTCCGAAGATCTGACCGAGTACATCGATGCCGGTGAGCATGAGGCCGGAAGCCCCGATTTCTCCTACGCCTCCCTTTCGGACGAGGAGGCCGAGGGCGCTCGTGAGGGCACCACCGAGGAGAGGGGCTACTTCATCCTGCCCTCGCAGCTCTTTCAGAACGTTGCCAAGGCCCCCCGAAGCGACTCTGAGCTCAACGAGCGCATCGCCAAGATCGTTGCCCGCGAGCAGGTGCTCCGTGCGCAGATAGATGCTATCGTCGCGAATCTTGAAGGCGAGGTGGCCTATGAGCGGTGAGAAGAAGCCCTGGCAGCTTGAGTTTCAGGTGGGCCGTGAGCCGCATACCGCGAACGAGACCGATCCAGTCACCGACCCAGTCAATGCATATGTCTACGCCCTGCTCATCCAGTTGAAGGATGGGTCCAAGTCGACTTCTGAGTTGTTGGCGAGCATGGGATTCTCGCACAGGAAGAGCTTTAGGGACACGTACCTCAATCCGGCGCTCGATGCGGGATTGATCGAGCGGACGATTCCGGACAAGCCGAACAGCCGCTTGCGGCGCTACCGACTTACCGATGCCGGAGGAAGGGCGATTGAGCAATGAGCAAGATCGACGACATGATTGCCGAGCTCTGCCCCGATGGGGTGGAGCATCGCAAAATCGAAACTTTTTCCAAACGCCTCTCCGGGGCAACCCCAAGCACGAAAAACCCAGCCTACTGGGTTGATGGAACAATAGCTTGGATGAGTTCAGGGGACGTCAACTTGCGAATCGTTAAGAACGTTTCAGGACGAATCACTAAAGAAGGGTTTAATAGTTGCAGCACAAAAATGATGCCACCTAATACTGTAGTAGTGGCACTTGCGGGCCAAGGGAAAACAAGAGGTAAAGTTGCGTTAACGGAAATAGAGCTGTGCACCAACCAATCCCTCTGCGGCATAGTTCTTCAGGATTACAGCATCCCCCTAAGTACCTATTCTTTTATCTAGATTCTAGGTACAACCATTTGCGCAAGATATCGAGCGGAGATGGGACTCGCGGTGGCCTAAATTTAAAAATGATTAGAAATTACGAGGTCCCCGTTCCGCCGCTCGAGATTCAGCGGGAAATCGTGCGCGTACTAGACTCCTTCGCGGAGCTGGAGGCCAGGAGGCAGCAGTACACTTACTACCGCGATAAGCTTCTTTCTACGGAAAATCTCTCTAGGATGGACGGCAACCAAGCTGAGCTTAATAGGCTTGGAGATATTTGTTCCATATACGATGGTGATCATAGTGCCCCGCTGAAAAGCGCAGATGGAATTCCCTTCGTTACGATTACCGACGTCAAGAATGGCCATATCAATCTCGACGTGTCCAGGCACGTCAACAAGAATTACTACGATTCACTAGCTATTGGATGTAGGACCCAAAAGGGGACTTTCTCTATGCGGTTGTCGGTACGCTTGGCGAAGTTGCATCCGTAGAGACGAACGAGCCATTTGTTATCCATCGTCATATAGCAATCATTCGCTTGCTCGATAGGGCGTCGATTGACCGTAGGTATCTATATCGCTGCTTGCAAACTCATTCGTTTAAGGAAAACGCTGTGAGGGGTGCTTCGGGCGCAGCTCAAAAAACGATAGGCCTTGGGACATTGAGGGGGTCGCTCCTTCCCGTTCCGTCCCTCGAGACCCAGCAGAAAGTCGTTGACGTCCTCGACCGCTTTGACGCCCTCACGACCTCGCTCACCGATGGTCTCCCCGCCGAGATTGCCGCGCGTCGCCAGCAGTATGAGTATTACCGCGATAAGCTGCTCAGCTTCCCGCGCAAAGACAGCTAGGACTTCCAAGAGCAGGTCGGCATAGCTGGCCGCTCATGTGAAAGCCAGAAGCGCCGCAACTCCTCTTTGGGGCTGCGGCGCTTGGGCTTATCGGGGTTCCCGCCCTTACTCCTCGTAGAGGATTAGGTCGCCAGCCGACACGCGACAGGGCATGTGCTTGCGAGAAATCAAGATCCACTCGTAGCGCGGGTCCTTATTCGGACCGGGGACGAGGGTTTTCTCAACATGGAGGTCGAGTTCGTACCACTCCTCATACCCAGGCAGATTACGAGTGTCCTCGCAAGGGTTCCACTCGCCGTTATCCTCCCATTCACCGTTGTCGCAGAGGCATACATACGCGTCACCCTCACAGAAGGTCACAACAAGCGGCGTTGACTCATTTGCAAGACTGAAGCGTTCGATTTCGCCAATCGCCTTGTCTCTCTTATCGCTAATGGACATTAGTTGCCTTCCTTTCTGGGACGAGCCGGAACAATGTGGGCCCCAGACTTACTGTAGTGGATGGTTCCGCAGGTGGTCTCGCGTCTTTCTCCATCGGCCTCGCTTACCCATGTACCGATGATTCTTCCGAAGTCGACAGCCTCCTTGTTGCCGCCCTTCCACATACCCGTCCCAGCATGATCCTCAATGAGACTCTGGGCTTCTGCAGCTGTCAGGTGCAGCACACTTTTACCTGGAATGTAGGTCTTGCTGCCAACGATATGTTTGCCTTGTCGATCGGCGTGAATCTTCGTCGTAAAGCCATTAACCTTCCGGAATCCGTCATCATGGGTACCGCGCGTTCCATGATATCTGCCGCTATCGAATTTCGACACTAAGAACACCTCCTCCAAGGTCGCCACGACCACGGGAAGCGTATGCGTGGAGCTCAATTCCCCGCTCGAGGGGATAATCAAGCACACCATAGCTGTTCGGACCGTAGGAGATGATGAGCGACGGACTGAGAGCGTCAACGATGAGCTTGATTCCGCGCGCAAATCGTTTGCGATCATCGCGGCTCTTCACGTAGCCACGCGGGCTCACTGCAATCGCGAGGCCTCTTTCTAGGCCGGCAATCTCTCGCTCGATAATGTCGGGGTCACCTCGTAGAAAGGGCATGCAGGAGATTCCATGATTCTGGATGTAGCAGTTGCAGGTCCGGTTGCGATAGGCGTTCCATTCCTTGAGGGGTCTGGGAAAGTCCACGCACGTACTGTAGTCGAGCCCCAAAACACCTTGGAACTTGCCGAGTTTGCCAAGGTATTTCCTTGGATTTGTCCAGAACCGCTCGATATCCTGGTCACGTTCGCAAAAATGAACCGCACAGGCGAAGTTGCTCCAATTAGGCCGCATTGCAACAGAAAACGGGATGAGTGCCGTAGGTACAAATATGTCGCTGCGGATAATGGGCATGTCGTACTCGGGATCGAACTCCGCTCCTTCCACCATGAAGGCATGAAAAGTGTCTCGAGGGTGTCTTAGTTTGCGATCGGAAGTGCTGATTTGCTGCTTATCGATTTCCATAATTATTTCTTTCGACAATGAATGGGAATAGCCGCGCGGTTTCTGATTACAAGCTACGGCCCGATACCCATGAGCGCATTCCCTCTTCGTTGCTGTAGACTTGTTCAAACTTGCGTAAAGTTGTCGAAAATCGAAAGAAGGCCAGTTGTTGACACTTTCTTCTCTAGTCAGAACCTCAAAACAGTACGCCCTTGATTCGTCTATGACAGACGAAGACTTTCTTAATGCGCTTCTTGAACCCTATGTCCAAGTTGGAAAAATCAAGGGTCGGGGAGGCGCGGATTTTCACCTTGATGCGCCAAGAACAAGCAGGATCTTGAACGGTAAAGCCGATGTCCCTAAGGCCTTAAAGAAGCCATTGCGACGCTTTGGAATCGAGGAGGACGTTGCCAAGCGTGCCGGAATCTATCTGGACGATCATTTTGACACTGAAGGCGAAGCTCGACTCGAAGAGGCACTTCTTGCAAGCCTTCAAGCAGATGACCCCTCAGACGCATCGCTTCTCAAGACCCTGGAGGAGCATAAGGGCAATGCTTGCGTCTTCTTCGCTTGTGCGCTCCTGGCATCCCTGAAGAACCCAAACCTAGTTGCTCATGAGCGAGTACTCTGGCAAAACGGAACGGGCTCTTTTGTCATGGAGATCGGAGATTTATTTGCCAAGGGCTTCGGAAGAAGAAAAAAGCGAAAGAACATCGTCGTCATTCCGGTAGACAACAGCTTTGATACTGTGGTGAGTTGGGGTTACGAAGAAACCGCCTATCCTCGCGTTTCGGAGACCTCCGTACATGGATCATGGCTACAGCGCATGTACCGATGCGGGGAGTCTCCAGAGACTCTCGCGGAACGAATTGAGAGAAACCTGGAAGTTAGGCAAGTAACGCCAATTGTCGCGGGAAAACGATGCCGCTACCCCATAGGAACTATTGCCATGATTGAGAATGAGAAGGCCCTTTTCTTCCTCTTGGCAATATCGGAGTTTGACGAAAGAAACGTTGCGCATAGCAGTCCGGAGCTGATAGAAGAGGCCCTCATGGCGCTCGTTGAAGAATACGATGTCATGGGACAGGGACTTGATCTCTTTCTCCCGCTCTTGGGCACGGGGCTATCACGAGCAGGCCTGACCAACAGAAGCTCCTATGACCTGATCGCAAGAACTTTGTCGGAACGCAGGCGAGACATTCACGGGCGGATGACGTTAATCGTCTGCCCAAGTGTCGAGGAAGAATTAGAGTTGACTATTTCCGCAAGAACGGGTGCTTAGATGTCGTACAGAACTCGAACATATATTGCTGGGGATTGGACCGAAAACAAGAATTTGATCTCGAGCATTCAGCACTGGAACGAGAGCTCTTGGTGGGGCCTCTCTTTTTCCGATGCCCACGACCTGACACAGGCGCGAGACACAAGCTTGCCTTGCAGCATCAAAAGTTCACTTAGACGCCGTCTCGAGATATCCAAGACTTTTGTCTTGATAGTCAGCGATACAACAAATGGACTAACGAAGGGAGGCTGCAGGTATTGCGCGAGTTATTCGCCGTATGGTGGATGTCACAGATCCGGAACGGTCGACCATCGCAGCTTCATCGACTATGAGTGCGCCTATGCCGTCGACAACCATCTAAACATTGTCGTAATTTATAACGACTTTCGCGTAGATAAAGATAAATGCCCCATTTTGTTAAGAAACATTGGCACACATCTACCTGCGATTTATGTCGATGCGGACGGCTCAGCTCGCTGGGATATCAATGGCATCAGCAATGTAATATGCGGCTAGCATTAAAAGAGGAGAAGACCGTAGGAGAGCAACTGATGGAACTAGGCAACGCTGAATTTGACGCAGCTGATAAGGTTCGTTCCTACAGTCTCATCCTCGAGGAACCGTCTTCCACCGTGTGTGCCGAGTCGCCTGTCGTCCAGCACGGCTCGACCGCTTATCAGTCGGAAGCGCAGCCCGAAGACGAGCTTATCTCCCAGCTCTGCGACCAAGGCTATGAGTACGTTGCACCAAAGAGCGAGGCCGAGCTCACTGTCAACCTGCGCAGGCAGATTGAACTTCTTAACGGCTTCGAGTTCGCGGATGAGGATTGGCAACGCTTCTTCGGCGAGGTCATTGCCAATAAGGCCGAGGGCATCGTAGAGAAGATCCGGCGCATCCAGAAGAACCCGGTCATCGACTTCACGCTTTCCGACGGTACGCTCAAGAACGTGATGCTGCTCGACCGCAACCACATCTACAAGAACCGCTTGCAGGTCATGAATCAGTACGAGGCCAACGAGGGCTCGCACAAGAACCGCTACGACGTCACCATCCTTGTCAACGGCCTGCCACTCGTTCACATCGAGCTCAAGCGCCGTGGCGTGCCCCTGTGCGAGGCGTTCAACCAGATTGAGCGTTATCAGCGCGAGAGCTTCGTAAGCGGAAAAACCACCGCGTCTTCACTTCCTAGATAGCCTGCCCCACAATCGC
>CAVCDT010000097.1:0-7861 GCA_963600995.1 Akkermansia muciniphila
GGGCTGCGTCAGGGGCGGGTTCTCCGATATGACGGCACCCCCGGCGTCGACCACCTCCTGGAAGAGCTCGAAGCCGGTCGAGGGATACACCACGTCCACCCCGGAGCCAAAGACCACCACGGTGGGCGTGCCGACCCTGAGAGCCGCGCGATGGGCCTCCTGATCGCAGCCGCGTGCTCCCCCAGACACGATCGGCACGCCGCGGCGCGCCGCATGCAGCGCGAAGCGCCTGGCCGCGCCCAAGCCGTAGGGCGTCGCCTTGCGCGCCCCTATCACGGCGATGCCCGCTCCGAGCGCATCGGGGTTGCCTATGCCGTAGATACGGGCGGGCGGCTCTTCGATATCGCGTAAAAGCTCCGGGTAGGCGCTGTCATGGAACCCTATCTCGAAGCGCTGTCCTGCAAGGACCCTCGCACCCATGTCAGTCCCCCATTCCCATGCCTCTGTACATCAGCGCCTCGAGCAGGAAGTCGTCCTTCATGCGGTCGCTTCCCTCGAGGTCCGCGATAGTGCGCGCGACGCGCAGCGTCCTGATCATCCCCCTGCCGGTGAGATGTTGCCTTCTGGCCATGTCCTGGAGCAAGAGCTCCTGCCTGCTGCTGAGCCCGCATGATGCCACGACGGTCGAGGGAGTCGTAGCGGCAAGCGCCTTGCCATAATCCTCACGGTGCGAGGCGCGCTCCCTGGCAGACAACACCCTGTCGCGCAAAGCAGCAGAGCTCACCCCGTTGCCCGTCTGCATCACCTTGGCCGGATCGACCCTCGCAACCTCGCAGACAAGATCGATGCGGTCTTTGAGTGGGCCGCCGATCTTTGACTGGTAGCGGCTCACCTGCAGGTCGCTGCACTTGCAGGGCACATCGCGGTCGCCCAGATACCCGCAGGGGCAAGGGTTCGTCGCTGCGATGAGTTGGAACCTAGCCGGGAACATGCAACGTCCGTCGGCGCGGCACAAGGCTATCTCGCCGTCTTCGAGCGGCTGCCTGAGCCCTTGGAGCGCAGCGGACGAGAACTCGCCCAGCTCGTCGAGGAACAAGACGCCGTTGTGCGCAAGCGACGCCTCCCCCGGGCGGATAGGATTGCCCCCTCCCACAAGCGACGCGATCGTCGCGCTGTGATGCGGGCTTCTAAAAGGGCGCACCCCTGCCTCGATGTCGGAGATATCGTGGCCTGCGACAGAGTGGATGATGGCGGATTCGACCTGCTCCTGAGGGCTCAGGGGCGGGAGTATCGACGGCAAGCGCCTGGCGAGCATGCTCTTGCCGGAGCCCGGAGGCCCGGTGAGCAAGGCGCCGTGGCTTCCCGCAGCGGCAATGACCATGGCGCGCACGGCGCTATCCTGCCCGACGACGTCTGCGAAGTCCATATTGGAGCGCGCCGCCAGGCGCGTAACGCCCAAAGCGCTGTCGAGCTCCCCTGTATGCAAGCGCCCCAGATTGCCGATGCACAGGTGGCTCAAGCCCTCCAAATCCGGCAGCGCCATCTCCACCGGGGCGCTCAGCAGGCTCATGCCCAGGGTATGCGCGCACTGCGCATAGGCGATCAGCCCGTCCACAGGATGCACGCTGCCCTCGAGCCCCAGCTCCCCCACAGCCAATGTGTTCTCGAAGGGCCCGGAAGGGATCTGCTTGGTGGCGAGCAAGTACGCGATGGCTATGGGCAGATCGTAAGCAGACCCGCTCTTGCGCAGATCGGCAGGGGCGAGATTGACGACAATGTGTCGCTCAGAGGACATGTCGAAGCCCGAGGCCCTAACAGCAGACCTCACGCGCTGGCGCGCCTCCTGCACAGCCGTATCGACCATGCCGATGATGGACATACCCGGCAGACCACCGCCCACCTCGATCTCGACCGTCACCATGACGGGCGAGACCCCCTTGAGCGCACATGTGCGCATGCGCGCCCGCGAGGTCTTAACGGCAGGCATCGAAGAAGCCGATATGATGGCGAAGCATAGCGCGGTCGCGGTCTTTGACACAGATCGCGATGGCGTCGAAGCGCACCGGGGTGCCGTCCTCCCAATCGGCGCTGCTCATATACTCGAGGGCGATGTTCTCGTACCTGCGTCGCTTGGCTTTGCTCACGGCCTCCTCCGGCATACCGGCGGCGAGGCTTCGGCGCGTCTTGACCTCCACGAAGACGATAGTCCCGTTCTTGTCGAGGGCTATGATATCCGCCTCGCCGTAGCGGCAGGTCCAGTTGCGCTCCAAGATCTCATACCCCTTGGATTCAAGGCACCTGCACGCGGCATCCTCGCCGCGCTCGCCGAGCGACACGTTGCTCTCGTCGTAGGCGCTCTTGCGGTACTGGCGGCGCTGGTCGAGACCCTCCCAGCTGTCTTGCGACAGACCCTCGTCTGCAAGCAGGCTGAGCAAGGCGGCCTCGAAGACCTCGCCCTCCTCGGAGCTCACGTACTCGTCGTAGAGGACCTCGACGGCCTCTTTGGGGCTGTCGAAGAGCGAGGCGCTGTTGCGCACGGCCATAGCGGCGGCGGCAAACCAGCCCTCCGTGAACGCGTAGTCTGCGAGATCGGCGTCCTTCAGGCACAGCTCGGGCCTATTCCTCGGTGTCTCGTCGTCTAGCGTAACGATCATCTGCAGCGTCTCCATATAATCCATCGGGGTCCTCGCTTCCTTAAGCGGCTAATCATAACGCCTCGGCAGCAACGATGCCGGGCAGGTTTATGATTGCAGGCAAATCTAAACAGGATTCAGACCAAAATCAGACTGAAATCAGACTGAGATTCGGTATCTTCACCGCCAAATACCGCAAAACCGAGCGCAGCGCTTTTGGGACGCTATACTAGTCTGCATCTGTTATCGCAGGTCAGGACCGATATCGCGCAATTCACAGGAAAGAGGCTATACCCTATGCTAGATGAGCGCCAAGAATGGATAGAGATCGTCAGATCGCTTGACTCGGATGCCTCGGGAAGGCACGCCTCGCTTGACAGGATCAGGCGATCCGACGCATGGGTGCACGGCGCGCCCGTCGCCTTCTCTTACGTCCCCAACCTCTTCAACGCGCGCGACCTGAGCTATCTGCAAGAGGTCTGCACGACCACGCACACGATACTCACCAAGGTCATCGACCGCTTCCTGCAAGACCCCTCCTACCGCGAGATCTTCCATTTCCCGCCCGAGGTCGAGCGCCTCATCCTGCTGCCATGCGGCTACAGCGAGAAGCTCCCCATGGGGCGCTTCGACATCTTCCTCGACGAGAGCGACGACTCCTTCAAGTTCTGCGAGTTCAACACGGATGGAAGCGGCGCCATGAGCCGCGACCTGCTTGTAAGCGAGGCCCTGATGGAGACGGAGACCTTCAGGCGCTTCGCCCAAAAGCACGCAGTCGAGCGCTTCGAGCTCTTCGACAGCTGGGTCGAGGCCTTCATGGAAAGCTTCAGGGAGGACCCCTGCTACACCCCCAACCCCACCGTGTGCATCACGGACTTCGAGGAAAGCGGTGTTTTCAGCGACTTCAACCGCTTTATCGAGGCCTTCGAGCGAGCGGGCATCAGCGCACGCTTCACGGACGTGCGAAGCTTCGTCTTCGACGGGGAGCACCTGATCGACCCAAGCGACAACACCGTCATCGACGCCATCTACCGCCGCAGCGTCACGAGCGAGATCTTGCAGCACCCCGGCGAGTGCGATGCGCTCATCGACGCCGTCGCCGCAGGCAAAGTGTGCCTCATCGGGCACTTCCGCACCACGGTCGTGCACTCCAAGATGGTCAATGTCGCCTTGTTCGACCCGCGCACGCGCGAGTTTCTCACCGACGATGAGTGGGCCTTCGTCCAGGCGCACGTACCCGCTACCTACCGCCTGCGCCGCGACAACGGCGAGCTCGACATAGACGCCGTCAAACGCGACAAAGATTCCTGGATCATCAAGCCGGAAGACGACTACGGCGCAAGCGGCGTCTACCCCGGCGTCGACTTCTCCCAGGAGGAATGGGAAAAGCTCGTCGACGCCAACACCGACAACGCCTATATCGCCCAGGAGTTCTACACGCCGCGCAAAGTCGACGTCATCTTGCCGCAAGACGACAGCGGCAGCGTACAGAGCTGGCAACAGATGCCCGGCTTCTACCAGTACAACGACAAGATCTGCGGCTTCTACGTGCGCCTGGGGCAAGAGGGCGTCATCGCGCTCGACCACGGCGGCATCATCGCCAACAGCTTCAAGGTCGACTGCTAAGCAACGAGACCACCCCGTTACCTGTACACGCACAAGAAAGCCGCGCCCTGCCCATGCGGGACGCGGCTTTTGCCTTGCGGCGGTAGAGCCGATAACTAGTCGACGGCCATCTCGATCGCCTTGGCCAGGCGGGATGCGACCTGTTCGCGGGTGAGCAGCTCCATCGACTCGCACAGCGGCGGGCTCACCTGGCTGCCGGTGACAGCGACGCGGACGGGCTGGAAAACGAACTTGACCTTGACGTCGAGCTCTTCGACCACGGCGCGCATAACGGCCTCGATCGAGGCGGCATCCCAATCGCAGCCCTCGAGCGCAGAAGCCACCTTGACGAGGTTGCCCTTGGCACCGGCACCCTCCTTCTTGAGGATCTTATTGACGGACTTCTCGTCGTAGGAGAGATCGTCGTCGAAGAGATAAGCGAGCATGGGCACCGCCTGGTTGACGAGCTTGATGCGCTCCATGACGAGCGGGTACATCTTCTCGATGCGCGCCGTGTCGCTCGCATCGAAGCCCGCATCCTCGAGCAGGGGTACGAGCATCTGGGCGAAGGCGGGCGCACCCATGGCTTGGATATACTGGCCGTTGACCCAGTCGAGCTTCTCCGGGTCGAGGCTTGCGGGGTTCTTGCTCAAGCGGTCGAGCGAGAAGCGCTTGGCCATATCCTCGCGCGAGAAGATCGTGGTCTCGCCATCAGGTGCCCAACCGAGGAGCGCGAGGTAGTTGAAGAGGCCGTCTTTGAGATAGCCCATATCGCGGTACTCCTCGACGCTTGCCGCACCGTGGCGCTTGGAGAGCTTCTTGCCGTCAGGGCCGCAGATCATGGGGATATGGGCGAACACCGGCGTGGGGTAGCCCAGCGCCTCGTAGACGAGTATCTGGCGCGGGGTGTTGGAGAAGTGGTCGTCGCCGCGGATGATATGGGTCATCTTCATGTTGACGTCATCGCAGACCACGGCGAAGTTGTACGTAGGGCTCTTGTCGCTTCTCACGATGATCATGTCGTCTTGCAGCGCGGCATCGAAGTCCACGTCGCCATGGACGGCGTCATGGACGGTGATCATGCCGCGGTCGGAGGGCACCTTGAGGCGCCAGACGTAGGTCTCGCCGTCCTCCATGCGTCGCTTAGCCTCTTCGCAGCTCAGGCAGCGGCAGGGGTCGGGATGGGCGGCCAAGCCGTCTGCCTGGATGGCCTCGCGGCGCATCTCGTTTTGCTCGGACGTGCAGAAGCAGGGATAGGCGCTGCCCTCCTTGGCGAGCTTGTCGAGTGCTGCCGCATAGGTATCGAAGCGCTCGGTCTGCAGATAGGGGCCAAAATCGCCGCCGACCTCGGGACCCTCGTCCCAGTCAAGACCCAGCCAGCGCATGGCGCGGATGATGAGGTCGATGTTCTCCTGCGTCGAGCGCTCAGGGTCCGTATCCTCGATGCGCAAGATGAACTTGCCGCCGGTGGCCCTTGCATAGGCCCAGTTGTAGATGGCGGTACGCGCACCGCCGATATGCAGCTTGCCCGTGGGCGACGGGGCGAAGCGTACGCGAACTTCGGACATCGATGTCTCCTTGGTAGGTGAGATGCTCAATACATAAACCTGTTAAGTATACCGCCTGCTGGCAGTACAGGACATGAAACCTCGAGCTCGAGAGCGCAACGATGACCCAAGAAGGAGCTTCAAGCTCGATGCACCGCTAAGGTCAAGCCGATACCGGCGAGCTTGCAAACGAACGGCTTGAGGCGCCGGGAGCGGGCGCTAGGCATCGAGCAGCTCAATGCGCCCGGCGCCTTGGGGATCGCCATAGAGCTTCAAAACCTCATGGGGGCTCAGGCTCTGCAGATACGCTGCCAGCGCCTCCACATCTTTTATGCGACTATCTGTCGCATAAGCACATGATGCGAACACCTTAAAGCCCCCTTTGCCGCCGGCGACCATGAAGTCGATCCCGGCAAGGGTGTAGAACCCGTCCGGGTCGATCGGCTGGCCGTTGACGAGCACATCGCAGACCTCGCCGCGCCCAGCCTTGAACGAGAGCGCTTGCGAGACCTGCAGCCAGTAGCGATTGGAATGGGGGCGCTTCGCAGACGCAAAGGAAAGCGCCTCGGCAATCGCCCTACCGCTCGCCTGCACGCTGCCAATCGTATGCCCTAGGCACAGCGTCTCCAGAAGATCGCGCATCGTCACAGGACCCTGGGGCAGGTTGGCGCGTATAACCCAAGCGGGAACCAAGGCGATGTCCGCATCGAGCGCATCGCACCAAGCATCGGCGACAAGGTCCCCCAGATTGGTCTCGACACTCCGCACAAGCCATGAGCCATCCCTGTCGCAGGCATAGAGCTCGCACGGCAACGCGGCGATGGGACACGCGAGATAATCTTGCCACGGACGGGCCGCTTTGCGTATTTTGCGCGACATAGCGTCGCATGTCTGAACATCGTCGCAGTAAAAGGCACGAGCCTCGATATACCCGCTGTCCAAATCTATCTCGACGACGTGTGCCCAGGAGAGGCGCAAGCCGCCTTGAACCACGAGCACGTCGCTGCCATGGGCATTGCGGATATATCGGCGGTAAACCTGGTGCGAGTGCCCGTCTGCGATGAGGTCGATGCCATGGGTGTTCGCAGCCAGCGCATCGCTTCTAAAGCAGCTGCGCTCGCCTTCCTGCCCCAGATGCGACAGAAGGACCACGATCTGCGCACCGGCGGCATGCGCATCGTCCACGGCGCTTTGGACGGCCTCGTAGAGCACGAGGCCGTCGGCAGCGGCACAGCAGTCCACTTGCGCCGCACAGGCAGGGTTGGCGAACTCACTTGCCTCCAAGGCACTTGCCGCCAGGGGCGTTATGACGCCCACGAACGCTACAAGACAGCCGCCGATGTCATGCAGGGTATACGGAGCGAACAAGGGCTTTCCGCTTGCGGCATCGAGCAGATTGCAGCAGACGAAGTCGAACGGCGCCGCAGCAGACAGCTCTTGCATACGCGCAAGGCCGAAGGTGAGATCCGCGTTGCCGGGGCAGGCGCAGAGATAACCGCACTCCCCCATCGCTCTCAAGGGCAGCTCTCCACGTGAGACACACCCCAAAGCACCCACTCCCAAGGCGTCGCCGCTATCCACCAAGCAGACGTTGTCAGAGCCATAGGCGCGTTTGGCATCGCGCACAAGGCCCGCAGCACCGTCAAGGCCCAGGCAACCCGGTGTGTGCTCCAAGGCGCAGTGGATATCGTTAGTGCATATGATGCAGATCTTTCTTCCCATAGAGAGAGCATAGCGTATCGCTTGAAACCTGCAGGATCGCATCCGCAGAGGACACGCCGAACACGTCAAACACCTGAGCCGCGAACACAAAAGCAGCCGCCCCAAACGGGACGGCTGCTTGAAGCCCTATAGAGAGTGCAGGTGTTGATTAAGCACCCAGAGCGATGCGAGCGTAACCGCTGATCTTGATGGTGTCGCCAAGCTCCTTGGCAACGCCGGCAACGTACTGCTCGACGGTCTTGTCCGGATCTTTGACGAAGTCCTGGGCAACAAGGCAGTTCTCCTTGTAGAACTTCTGCATACGACCGGTGGCGATCTTCTCCTGAATGGCCTCGGGCTTGCCGGACTCGGCAGCCTGGGCCTTGTAGATGCTCATCTCATGCTCGGCGACATCTGCAGGGACGGAATCCTGGT
>CAVCDT010000098.1:0-7830 GCA_963600995.1 Akkermansia muciniphila
GGGATAGTGGCCATGACTGTAGCTTCCTCTCTACGGTAGTAGTGCCGACCCAATAACCTGTATTGTAGAGCCGCACGAGGCGGTTTGTTCTTCGATCTTGTATTCAGTAGCAAGGCCTTTATCGCAGGGTTTCTAAAAGTGACGTAGGGGTGACTACGCAGATGCGCTTGTGACAGGCCAGCGGACTAAGGCTCAGTTAAGGCGATGTCGGCAAGAAGGCTTACTGCGTTGCGCTGACAAACCGGTCCTATAATCTCTAGATAGTTCAAGAGTACGGAATCGTACGTGTTTGGCTAATTGCCGGCCACTCGCGCTTGGCTGACGGAGAGGAGAACATGGTGACGTTCGAGGAGGTATCTAGAGATGCCCTAGCTTTTAGAGATGAGCGTGACTGGGCCCAGTTCCACAATCCCAAAGACCTTGCTCTCTCCATCAGCTTGGAGGCGGCAGAGCTTCTCGAAGTGTTCCAGTGGTCTGGTGCTGATCTCGATGTTGCCCGAAAGGCTGATAGGGCCAAAGAAGAGCTCGCAGATGTTCTCATCTACTGCATATATATGGCCGATGCCCTCGGTTGCGACCTTGCACAGATTGTTGCTGACAAGCTCAAGGCTAACGGGAAAAAGTATCCTGTGAGCAAATCCCGTGGCTCCTCGCGAAAGTATGACGAACTATGATCTCTGTAAAGACGGATTCCTCTGCGCTCAGACCAACGGGTTCTTCGGATTTCTTGATCGACCGGGCTCCCTTCAACAAGGGCGTGGCAATAGACATAGACGGCTTCGACTTGGATAGAGAGAAGGTTCTTGACTGGCCGGTTGTCTACATTCTCGCTAATGACGAAGAGGCATATGTTGGGCAGACGACAAGCGCAGCGACCAGAATCAATCAGCACGGCGCCAACGAGGAGAAACAGGATTTTGAATCGGTAAACATCATCTATCACGATGAGTTCAACGCCTCAGTGATTACCGATTACGAGCATCGACTTATAGGATTGATGCATGCTGATGGTCGCTATCGTCTTACCAACAAGAACGACGGCATGACCGATACAAGCTACTTCTCTAAAGAAGTGTATGCGTCGATGTTCGAGGACCTCTGGGAGGAGCTACGAGAGCTCGAGCTGGCCGATCATTCCATTGCGCAGATCGAGGAGTCAGAGGTATTCAAGTACTCCCCGTATAAGGGATTGACGGTTGATCAGAGAGTGGCACTCGACACTATCAGCGCTGCAATACGCGATGGACTTGACAATGCGGCGCCTGTTGTCGTGACGGGTATGCCTGGAACAGGCAAGACCGTTCTGGCTGTCTATCTGCTCAAGATGCTCAAAGACGACCCGCGGTACAAGGACATGAATATCAGGTTGATCGAACCAGTGACGTCACTAAGAAAAACGCTTAAGGATTGCCTGAAGAATGTAAGCGGCTTGGATTCTGACATCGTTATCGGCCCCAGTGATTTGACTAAGGAGGGGTGCGGTTATGTTCAGGGTGCTGGCAAGTGCTTTGATATCGTTCTTGTCGATGAAGCGCATAAGCTCAAGCGTCGAAAGAATTTGGGGACTCAGTTTCATAACTTTGACATAACCACGCAAAAGCTCGGGCTGCTTGCTGATGCGACGCAGATGGATTGGGTGATTGCCCAAGCCAAACTACCGGTCTTCTTCTACGACCCTCTTCAGAATATAGGCCCCTCGGGGCTTGGAGCGGCAGCAATGCGCGCTTCTCTCGGGGATGTTTTCGATTATCCGATCGAGCTGGAAAGTCAGATGAGGGTTGCGGGCGGCAAGTCGTATCTGGACTATATCCTTGCGATTCTCGGCGGGAGAAATCCCCAGCCAGAGGTTTTCGAGAGATATGATTTCGTGTTGCATGACGACTTTTCCGATTTTAGGGATAGCTTTGAGAAGAGTCGTGAGACCTGTGAGCTCACTAGGATGGTTGCGGGCTATGCATGGAAATGGAAGTCGAACCCCAAGAAATGCAAAGACAAGGCTGTCAAGGATATTGTTATCGATGGCATCGGTTTAAGGTGGAACTGCACGTACGATAACTGGGTGGTCAAGGGGACAAAGAGCCAGGACGTGGCCAGGGAGGTCGGGTGCATCCACTCCATACAAGGCTACGACTTGAGTTATGCCTATGTGATAATCGGCGACGACCTTGTCTATGACAAAGAGACGGGGTCCCTGTTGGCTGACAAGAGTCATTACTTTGATGTAAATGGCAAGAACACCGCGTCGCAAGAAGACCTCGACCAGTACATCAAGAACATCTACTATGTGCTTTTGACGCGAGGGATATACGGTACCCATGTCTATGCGGCAAACCCTGCAATGAGGGAGTATCTCGCGCGTTATATCCCGCTCTCGAGCGGCAGCTAGTCCGTTTGCCCTTAGCCTCTTGACTTCGTTGCCACGCTGGCGCTGTCTGTGCGCTGTGCTCTGCACTTGGTTTTGAGGCTCATCTGCTGGTACCGTCAAGAATCTTTCGCAAATTTAAGCTGACCCCCCATATTGCCATCGGTGCGGTCCTCGGTCGTCCTCCGCTAGGCTGGAAAAGCCCCGACGAGTACCGCAGGAGCCTTGGATACGCCGCCTAGGCGGTCCAAGAAAATGTCCGCACCCCCATTCTTGATTTTTTCGCCTTGATCTGGGATCCTGGTAGAGTTTCGCGTCGCACACTACAAATAACGTAGACGTCTAATGGCGCATCGAATGCGGAGGAGCACCCCATGGCCAAAAAGACAATCAAAGTAGCCGAGTTATTCGCCGGCGTAGGAGGGTTTCGCCTCGGTCTCGAGGGTTATAACAACCCTGCGTACCCGCAGCTTGGCATGCCCGCAGCGGGAAATTTCAAGACGATATGGGCAAATCAGTGGGAACCCCCTGGAAGCGCTGCCAAACAATTTGCTTGGCGATGCTACGAGGAACGCTTTGGTTCCGGTAGCTGCATCAACGAGGATATCAACAAGGTCTTGGATGAGTTCGAGGCTGGCGAGAGGAAGATTCCTGATTTCAACATGCTCGTCGGTGGCTTTCCTTGCCAAGATTATTCGGTCGCCAAACCCCTAAGCCGTGCTAAGGGCATTGAAGGTAAGAAGGGTGTTCTGTGGTGGGATATTTATCGGATGCTCCATCTCAAGAAGCCGAAATACCTTCTCTTAGAAAATGTTGACCGTCTTCTCAAGAGCCCAGTTAAACAACGCGGCCGTGATTTCGCAATTATCCTTTCTTGCCTTGCTCAAGAGGGGTATTCAGTCGAATGGCGTGTAATTAATGCGGCGGAGTATGGCATGCCTCAAAAACGCCGGCGTGTTTATATCTACGGTGAGAGGGATGCCGGGACTTGGGGCGCAGAAGAGAGACTTGCGCGTGCAGGTGTCATGGCAAGAGCTTTCCCGATTGAGAAAAACATGTCAGACAAGAGCGAGGTCGATGTTTCTGCAGACCCTTACGATGTTTCTGAGGGTTTTGGTGTTGGCAGGAAAGCCTCTCCATTCCAAAACGCAGGTGTTATGCAGGGTGGCAAAGTCCTTACGGCAAAGGTCAGGTCTTCTTATCAAGGTGAGCATAAGACCCTGCGCGATATTGTTGTCTCGGATGTTGAAGTGCCACCTCAGTTCTTTATTGACGAGGTTGATATCCCTAAATGGGAGCACCAAAGAGCTGCCAAACGCGAACCTCGCGTGACTAAAGAGGGTTTTGAGTATATGTATACAGAGGGCGCAATGGCATGGCCTGACCCCATCGACAAGCCTGCTCGCACTATCCTCACTGGCGAGGGAGGTCGTGGTGCAAGCCGTATGAAGCATGCGATTATGGGCGACAGTGGCCGCATCCGCCGCTTGGTTCCAGATGAGCTAGACCAAATTCAGATGTTCCCCAAAGGCTGGACAGATACAGGAATGACAGACGGCCACCGTGCGTTTTGCATGGGCAACGCCCTCGTTGTGGGTATTCCGCATGCCATCGGCAAGATAATCGCCGCCGATGCCGGGGCGTAGATCGTCTAGCTCCGCACATCGAAAAGCCGGGTGCCCCGATAGTTGGGACACCCGGCTTTGAGTTGCAGCCTTATCGCGCTTTTGCGTGCCGGCCCCAGACCCTAGTTGCTGCCGTAGTTGACCAGCAGGGGTTCGAGCGACTGCGCGAAGCTCGAGATGGGCATGGTCTGCAGCCAGACGCGGCCCGGGCCCGTCACGACGGTGTTGAAGAAGCCCTCGCCGCCCAGCAGCTTGTTCTTGAGCCCCTTGACCGTCTTGGCCTCGATCGTGACCGTCGCATCGCACATGGCAAGGTTGCCCGTGTCGACGATCATCTGCTGGCCCGTGCCAAGCTCATAGTCGACCACAGAGCCGTCGAGCTCGACAAAAGCGACGCCGTTGCCGGAGAGCTTCTGCATGATGAAGCCCTCGCCGCCAAAGAAGCCGCCGGATGCCTTGTGATTGAAGTGCACGGAGAGCTCGACGTCCATCTCGGCTGCCAAGAAGGCGGTCTTCTGCACAACCAGGGGCTTGTCGGGGGTGATGTCGATCGCGCGCACCTCGCCCGGGAAGCTCGACGCGAAGGCGATCATCCCGTTGCCGCCCTTTGCCGTGTAGACGTTCTGGAACATCGACTCGCCGGAGAACAAGCGCCCGAAGGCCTTGCCTATGCCGCCGCCCGCGTTAGTGGACATCTCCATGTTGGGGGTCATCCACACCATCGAGCCGGACTCGGTCTTCATCGACTCGCCGCTTGCGAGCGTGCAGATCGCAGCGCCAAACGGGTTGCCCTTGATCTCGTACTGCATAAAACACCGCCTTACTATCGGTTGAAAGAACGACACGTCGATACTACCACGCGGGGTATGCGGCAAGCGCTGGCAGAGGCAATCATGCACCCAGCCACGCCAGCTATGCCGGGGTCGATGCCAGCGGCAAGCTGTTGTCACCGCATCTTGCCGCCACTCCGCAGCCAACTGCTAGTTGCCCTCCCGGGCCTCGACGACGCATGCGGCGATCGTGCGCTTGACGAGCGCCATGTCCAGCGGCTTGGCCAGATGAGCGTTCATCCCTGCGGCAAGGCTCGCCTCCTCGTCCTCCTTGAAGGCGTTGGCCGTCATGGCGATGATGGGGATGCTCGCGGCGTCCGGGCGCTCCAGCGCGCGAATGGCCTTGGTCGCGTCGATGCCGTTGAGCACCGGCATCATCAAATCCATGAGGATAGCGTCGTAGCGCCTTTGCGGCGCATCGGCAAAGGCATCGAGCGCCTGCTGGCCGTTGCCCACCACCGTGACCTGCGCGCCTGCATCCTCCAACAGCACCTGGGCGACCTCGGCGTTGAGCTCGTTGTCCTCGGCGAGCAAAAGCTGCAACCCCTCGATCCCCGCGCCCTCCTCGAGGTGCTCCTCGTCGTGCTGAGGCTCGGGCGCGATGTCGAAGGGGATGGTGATGGTGAAGGCAGAGCCCACGCCCTGTTCGCTTTGCACTTCGATGCTGCCGCCCATGAGCTCGATCAGGTTCTTGGCGATGGGCATGCCCAGCCCGGTGCCCATGTACGTGCTGCGCGCGTCGTTGCTCTCCTGTGCGAACAGGTCGAACACGTGCTCCAAGAACTCCGGGCTCATGCCGATGCCCGTGTCGCGGATCTCCCAGCGGTAGGTGACCTTGCTGCCGTCCGGCACAAGCTCGACCTTGGTGAAGACCTTGCCGCCTGCGCGGTTGTACTTGATGCAGTTGCTATATATGTTGAGGAAGATCTGGCGCAGGTGCAGCTCGCTGCCGTACACGTAGCGGTAGCTTGCCACCATGTCGTTTTGCTCTTCGACCATCGTGATGCCCGCTTCGATAGCGCGGCTCTCCACGATGTCGCTTATCTCCTGCGCCATATGCATGATGTCGAGCGGTTTGTGCTCGATCTTGAGGGCGCCGTCCTCCAGCTTGCTCGTCTGCAGCACGTCGTTGACCAGGGAGAGCAGGTGCCGTGCCGCGACTTCGACCTTGTCACGGTTGCGCGCGGCGAGCTCGCGGTCCTGCGGTCGCGCCTTCGAGATCTCGATGAGCCCCAGTATGCCGTTGAGCGGCGTGCGCATGTCGTGGCTCATGCGATGCAGGAACCCGGTCTTCACGGCGTTGGCACGGTCTGCCTCCGTCTTTGCGGCGAGCAGCGCCTTCTGGCTTGCGAGCAGCTCCTTGCGCGCCTCATCGGCATCGTGAAGCGCCGTCTTGAGCGCCTCGTTCTCTCGCTCGGCGTGCAGGGCGCGCTGCAGCATGCTCGACTGGATGAGGTAGAAGTAGAAGATGGTGCTGTAGACGATAGCCGTCCTGCCCACGTTCTTCACGTCGAAGAAACTCTCTGCGATCATCGAGGCGCTTATGTAGGCGACGATGAGGACCAGCAGCGATTGGTCGAAGTAGGGGCTCAGGGCCTTCTGCCGCGGCAGCGCGACCAGCATGATCAGATAGGCGGCCACGCACAGTATGGGGATCGCACCCAAGGGCCCGCGCACGAAGTCGTTTTGCGGCGTGTAGGTGTAGACCACGTCTGTGAAGAAGACCGAGAAGCCTAACACCGTCGCGATGGCAAGCGGCGTGTAGAGCAGCGTGTTCTGCAGCGACGTGCGCTCTTTGGGCGCGAGCATGAGGATGATCGTCATGAGGATGAGCGGGCGCGTGGTGTAGCCGATCGCGCTGGAGAGATCGCGCCACAGGCTGTGGTAGGGCAGCGCCGCGAGCTCGACTTCCACGTTGGCGAAGATCAGCTCGACCAACTCGACCAGCAGCGCGATATAGAGCAAGCGGCGCGTGCGTTTGTCGAACGTCTTGCTGCGCGCGTTGAGCAGCGCCAGAAAGCACAGGCCGAAGAGCGGCGCGATGTTGTTGAGCAAGAGCTGTTCCATGCCTTGGGCCTCCTGTAGCAGTTTGCGTTAAGGCGATTATACGGGCTGGAGCGCAATGATTCATGCGCCGGCTCTTGGCGTTTTAGGCTGGCGCTGCAGCTTTTGCAGCGAGGGTCTGCCAAGGTGCCCCCCCGAGGAGCCTCCCAAGGTGCCGGCGCTGCTGCTTGCGTGCCGTATAATGAGGCAACCGATAGAGGCTATGGGGAGGCAGCCCATGCTGTACCAGCTCATGAACAAAGACGTGGTGGTCGCCACGTATAGAGAAGAGAAGCGTCTCGCTGATTGTCGCTATGTCGAGGTCGAGCGCCTCGACGATTATCTGCCTTATGCATTTGTTGATATCAACGATTGGATTGACGGCAGGCAAATCGCCAAACATCGCACTTCTATCGAAAGGCTTATGCGTGGCCTTAAGCTTATAGCGCGCCATGATTTCATTGAGACGGTACATTGCCTTTCTCTTACCGATACGTTTTGGATGAAGCGCGAGGACGAGCCCCTCAAATGGGAGGATGTGTCGCTTTATCGCAATCCCTTTGACGAGGATATTGCCTGCATCGCGTTTGACGATGCGGGCATGTGCAGCCGCGAAGGCTCGCTAGCAACGCCTGAATTCGCGACATCCGGCTCTTTTGCCAAATGCTGGGTTCGAGATGAGGGGCAGATTGCGCTCCTCAAACGCGGGTCGATTGGTTATGCCAATGCCGGGTTTGAGCCTTACTCGGAGGTTCTCGCCTCCGATCTTCTCGATGCTGCCAAGGTCGACCATGTGCCCTACAGCCTCATGAGATTCCATGGGAAGCTTGCTTGCAAGTGCCCCATCTTCACGTCAGAGGAGCAGGGCTTTGTGTCGGCCCACAGGTTCTTCAATCGCAACTTCGATGTAGACGACATGCTGGAGTTCTCTGCAAAACACGGTGCCGAGGAGTCCTTCCGCGAGATGATC
>CAVCDT010000099.1:0-7736 GCA_963600995.1 Akkermansia muciniphila
TCTTGGGGTCGATACCCTCTTGCTTGAGGCATCCGTCGAGGTAGATGCGCACCCCGGAGCCCTTCTCTCGGTTGACGAAGCGCACCTGCGGGCGGGCGAGATCCTGCAGCGACGTGATCCCCAGCGGGTTGCCCTTCGCCACCAAAAAACCCTGCGAGCGCACGGCGAGCAAGATCAAGACGACCTCCTCGCCTGGGAGCATGCGCTTGACAAAGGGAACGTTGAACTCGTCCTCCTCGTAATCGTACATATGGCAGCACGCGGCGCTGATGCGGTCCTTGTAGAGCGCATAGAGCGCGTCGTAGCTGTTCATGCTCGTGATCATGATGTTGGCGCCGCGCTTTTGCGAGTGCGCCGCCAAGACCTCGAGCAACGTGTCGTGCCCGGCGATCACAAAGCCGCGCGGGGCCTCATTGCCGATGGAGGGTTGTGCAGCCGTTGCGCTTGCGGCCTCGATGGGATGGACGCCGCGCGAGCCTTCGATGTAGTTGAGGACGTCGGCGTAGGTGAACCTGAGCTTGCGGCCGATGCGATACGAGGTGAGCTCGCCGGATTTCGCCATGTTGTACACGGCGTTGCGGCCGATCTTCAGGATCTTCGCAACCTCTTCGGCGTTGAGCGCGTTCTCGTTTTCCATAACCATAGATGCAAGCTCCCTTGTGATTCCTCTTTAACCGCAGAGATTATACTGCACAGAGAATTATAGTGATAAGCAGATATAAGCCAAAGGAGCCATCGGACCGCTGCCAGAAGCGCTTGCAGCGTGCGTTTGCTTGCTCTGCGCGTGCCGTTGCCGTGCTGTCATCAGCCGTTGTCAAAACGATTCCGCGTTGAGCCTTGTATGAAACCTGAGCTGTATATAGTAAGTCGTGTAAGAATCCCTTACTCCTTTCTTTCTTAACTTTGCAAGGCGCTACCCGGCCCTCCCTCGCTTGTTTATTGCTGGAGCCTTGCAACCGGGGCCGTACCTGCCCCGGGGCGCTTGCAAAAGCGCGCAAAAAGCGACCTGTCCTCCTTTCCAGGTCGCTTTTTTGCGTCTAGGGGGCGTATGGAAGGCAGGCGCTGCAGCGCCGCGTGTCCTTGGCAGAACTCTTCGGTAAGCCCAGACGTGCCGCTATGCCGTATACTCGCCAGAGTCTTCACGGCGCATAGGGGAGACGCATACGAGGGAGGGTCAACCAACATGAGCACACGTAAGAACGCGATCTTGCTCTTTAGCAAGGTCCCGCAAGAGGGCAAGGTTAAAACGCGCCTCACGACCCTTAAGGACGGCTACTTGGATGCGGAGTACGCAAGCCGCCTGTACGCCGCGATGCTCTTCGACGTGGCCGAGTGCTGCATGGACTTCATCGCGAGGATGGAGGCCCGTGCCGCTGAGGGCCGCATCGCATCGGGTGCCGTTGCGTCTGCCGCTGTGGGTGCGTCGGTCGAGGACAGCTACGACATCGTCATATCGAGCCCCGGCATCGAGCAGATGACGCAGATGCGCGAGCTCTTTGCCCAAAGCGGCACTTGGTCGCGCGAGATCCGCTTCATCAGCGACACGGGGGCCAACTTCGACGAGCACTACAACGACGCCTTCGCGCAGGTCTGGGATATGGGCTACGAGACGATCCTGTCGATGGGCTGCGACATGCCCGCGCTCACCCAAGACGTGCTCGTGCTGGGCTTTTCGCACCTGCACGAGCTATGCGATACGCCGGGCGGCGGCGTGGTCTTGAGCCCGGATCAGGAGATGGGCGTGAGCATCGTCGGCTGGACGCGCGATACGAGCTTCGACCACGCGGGCGTCTTCTACTGCCAAAGCGGCCTCACGGTGCTGCCCGCTTATATCGAGAAGTGCCGCGCGCAAGGGCTTCCCGCGCGCTATATCCCCGCGGTTCCCGATGTGGACACCTGGGCGGACCTGCGCCACAACATCACGTTGGTACAGGCTATCGAGTACGCCGCGCAGTTCCAAGACGACCTCAGCGTCCCGCATCGCACGCTCGAGGTGCTGGCCGAGTACGGGCTGGTCGACGTGCGCGTCGCCCCCAACGACCTCATGGACCCTCGCGACGAGATCGACCTCTAGGTCGCGTCGCTCGCCGGCCTGTTTGTCGTCTCCAACGCTATCGCGGCAGGCCGTGCTGGCTTCATCGGCATTCTCCTCGTCTTCGACTGCCGCATCGCTTTTATCGGCAGCCTCGCCGTCTTCGACTGCCGTATCGCCTTCACCAGCAGACCTGTCATGCAGCCGATGAGAAGCCCGCTTGTGATCGCCAAAACAGGAGGGGCGCCCACCCGGCACATGTTGCCGGAGCGGACGCCCTTCGTGCGGTTAACGGCCGGCAGAAAGCCGGCGCGCTACGTCGAGACGATAGCTTAGTAGCCCATCTCCTTGGCGTTGGTTGCGTTGGGACCCCAGTCCTGGTCGTTGGGACGCGGCATCAGGCCGCCGCCCAGAAGGTGCACGTGCCAGTGCTGCACGCTTTGGCTGGCGTCGTGGCCGGTGTTGATCATGAGGCGGTAGCCGTTGGTGAGGCCCTTGATCTTGGCGACCTGCGGCACGGCGGCCATGACCTTGCCCAGGATCTCCTCGGGCACGTTGTCGCCGATGTTGGCGTAGTGCTCCTTGGGGATGATGAGCGTGTGGACGGGCATGAGCGGCTCCATGTCGTCGAAGGCGAGCACGTAGTCGTTTTCGAAGACGACGTTGGTCTCTATCTCGTGCGCTCCCAGCTTGCAGAAGATGCAGTTTTCATCCTTCATAAAGGCCTCCCTAAGTGCCTTGGGTTTATGCGGGCATTAGTTTAGGAGAAACTTAAGGTGCAAGCAGGGAAATCTCTGCGAAACCCGCACTATTGGAGGGCAGCTGGTATAGTGGCGGCGCTTTGCGGGCCGGTATGTCTCACTAGCCCTAGATGCTGCACTATGCGGTGCCCGTGTCTCGTTGTCGCATGGTAAACTCACGCCCACTTGCGCTTGGGTCAGCCAAGCGCGCATGAGCAAGCAAGGGGAGAATCTCTATGTCTACAGATAACAAGCCAGAGCGCGAGTCGTGGTCCGGCAAATGGGCCTTCATCTTGGCCGCTGCCGGCTCTGCCGTGGGCCTGGGCAACATGTGGCGCTTCCCGTACTTGGATGCCAAGTACGGCGGCGGCACCTTCTTGGTGGTCTACCTCATCCTGGTCTTCACCCTGGGCGTGTCCCTCCTTTTGACGGACATCGCGCTGGGCCGCAACGCCAAGAGCTCCGTGGTGGGCGTCTTTAGCCGCTACGGCAAGAAGTACTCTATCATCGGCATCTTGGCCATGGCCGTGCCCTTCATCATCATGCCCTACTACTCGATCATCGGCGGCTGGGTGGCCAAGTACACTGCGGCCTATATCACCGACGGCCCTACGGCCCTGGCTGATGGCGGTACCTTCTTCACGAGCTTCATCACCGGCGGTGCGGAGAGCTTCGTCTGGATGGCGCTGTTCGCCATCGTGGTCTACGCCATCGTCTTCTTTGGCGTCAACAAGGGCATCGAGAAGGTCAACCTGGTGCTCATGCCCCTGCTCATCGTCATGGCCGTCGCCATCGCCATCTACACGGTGACCATCCCCGGCGCGCTGGAGGGCGTCAAGTACTTCTTCGCGCCGGACTTCTCCAAGCTCTCTGCAGAGCTCATTCTCGCGGCTATCGGCCAATGCTTCTTCAGCCTCTCGATCGCTATGGCGATCATGGTCACCTACGGCTCCTATGTCGACAAAAAGGAGTCGCTCACGCACTCCACCACGCGCATCGTGGGCTTCGACCTGCTGGTCTCCATCCTGGCCGGCCTCATGATCGTCCCCGGCGCTTATGCGACCCTGGGCTCTGCCGAGGCCGTTGCCGCCAAGTCCGGCCCCAGCCTGATGTTCGTCACCCTGCCGGACGTCTTCGCCCATATGGGCGCCGCTGCCCAGATCGTGGGCTTCGTGTTCTTCCTGCTGGCGCTCTTCGCAGCGCTGACATCGGCCATCTCCATCGCCGAGGCCTGCGTGAGCTGCGTGTCCGACGGTCTCAAGGTCTCGCGCCGCAAGGCCACCGTCGTCTGCTGCATCTACTCGCTGGTGGTGGGCTGCTTTGTCAACGCCGGCTACAACGGCTTGAGCTTCATCGAGCCTTTGGGCGCGGGCTCGAGCTTGCTCGACTTGTTCGACTTCATCTCCAACACGGTGATGATGCCCATCGTCGCCATCCTCACCTGCCTCTTCGTGGGCTGGGTCATGAAGCCCAAGACCCTCATCGACGAGATCCGCATCTCGAGCAAGTTCGTCTTGGCCGATGCCTACGCCGTCATGGTCAAGTACATCGCCCCGGTGCTGGTGTTCGCGGTGCTTCTGGCCTACGTCGCCGCGCAGTTCGGGTTGATATCGCTCTAATCTGCCTGGCAGCGCTACCGGCTGTTTGGCGCTGCTACGCATACGCTGCTCGTGAAGGCGCGGTGGAGGCACTCCCTCTGCCGCGCCTTTCCTGTGCGTTTAGGGGCGCCCCTTTGCGTTGCTTTTTGACCTTACAAAGCTGTATCTCTCCATAGAATCTTCAAAATCTTATGGGCGCTTCATAGACAAGCTACCTGCGATTTTTTAGAATGAGCGGGTTGTTTCATGCGTTTTCTGCGTGTGGGTACCATGTCTCATACCTTTTTGGTGTGGCCGGTTAAGAGGGGGCTCAAAGGACTCGTGCCCGCGGTTTGGGGAAAGACCGCAGCGCATACTGCGCATGAAGAGGGAATTCTCTTAAGAGGGGGAACTATGTCACATATGGTCATCAAGCCGTACAAGACCGTCATCTACAGCTTTTTCCTTGGCGGCCTGTTTGCCTTGATCGCGCAGGCGATCCTGGCGTTCTGGCAGGTCATGCTCGTCGACACGCCCATGTCGTTCTTCATGGGCGGCGCGACGCTCGTTTCCTTGGGTATTATCGGCTGCATCTTGGGCGGTACCGGCATCTACCAGATCCTCGAGAAATGGGCCACCTTCGGCTCGCTCATGCCGTTTTCCGGTTTTGCCATGGCCGTGGGCATGAAGGCCGTGGGCCCGTGGACCAAGGACAACGCCACGCCCGGCCGCTGCGTCTGGAACTGCGTCTGGTTCGTCGTCTGGTTCAACGTCCTCTTCGCGGCGATCTGCATCGCGTTGGGCGCGGCCTGCGAGGCCCTGGGCTTTGGCGAGCCCACCTGGGTCGTCGAGAAAGTGACCGATAACACGGTCTTCTTCCATGCCTTCCTCATCGGCGGCGTCTTGGCTGTCTTCTTCCAGTGCTGCTATCTCATCGGCAGCAAGTACATCAAGGGTTGCGAGCCTGTGCATATCCTGATGCTCGCATGGATGCTGGGTGCGATCTTCGCACCCTGCGGCCTGTCCGGCGTCTTGTCCAACTGGGGCGGCGAGGGTTTTGCCGCGATGATCACCGTCGGCGGCTACAACATGTACAACGTCGGCGTCGACCTTGTTGCAGGTGAGACCGCAACCGCGCTTCTGCACCTGGGCTCCTTCGCCCTGGCTGTCTGCGGCCTTGCCATCACATCGCTGTTCACTTGGATCATCTACAACTGCCTCTATGGCCGCACCCCCATCTCCAAGGTGCACCATATCCGCGTGACGCGCATGGTCAACAACATCGAGAAGGGTCTCGAGAGCGCCCAGGCGGCGACCGAGGCCACCGATCCCGATAGCGAGCCCATCCCCAACAAGTAAGTTGCTTGTCAAACGGGGTTCGGCAAAGGAGAGCCGCTGCGACGCTCAAGTTGCGGCGGCTTTCTTGCGTCATGCGTTAGCTGCCGATAAAGAGGCGGACGTTGAGTAGCGGCAAGGGGTGTTGGGCGCGCTGCGGTTGGCTGCTGGCAAAGAAGGAGAGGCCGCTGCCTTGTAGCAGCGACCTCTTGCTGGCAGGTATAGTGCGGATGCCTGCTTACTCCTCGCGCGGGTCTCCCCAAAACGACAGGCCGATGGTGCCGGGGCCGGTATGGCTGCCGATGGTGGTGCCGATCTTGCAGACGGTGACGGGCTCGGCGAGCTTGGGGAAGGTCTCCTCGACCATGCGTGCGAGCTCTTTGGCCTCGTCCTCGATCGCGGAGTGGTAGACGTAGGCCTTGCCGCTGTAGTTCTCGCGGTCATCGGCGTACTCGAGCATCTTGGCGACGGCGGCTTTCATGGCGCGCTTGCGCGTGCGGATCTTCTCGCGCGGGATAAGGCGCCCCTCGCTGTTGACGTTGAGCATCGGGCAGATCTTGAGGGCGCCGCCGATGAAGCCGGAGGCCTTGGACACGCGCCCGCCCTTGACGAAGAAGGTGAGGTCCGTCGAGAAGAACCAGTGGTGCAGCTTGATCTTATTAGCCTCGACCCAGTCGCGCAGCTCGTCGATGCTCAGGCCCTCGTCGCGCTTATCGGCCACGCCGTCCATCAGCAGGCCGTAACCGGACGATGCGGACAGCGAGTCGACTACGTAGATTTTGCGCTCCGGGTACTTGGGGCGGACTTCCTCTGCGGCGATGCAAGCGGCGTTGTAGGTGCCCGATATGCCCGACGACAGGCAGACATGCAAGACGTCTGTGCCCTCTTTGGCGTAGTTCTCGAAGGCCTCGCGGTACTCCTCGACGTTGATCTGCGAGGTGCGGGTATCGGCGCCGTCGACCATAGCCTGGTAGAACGCTGCGTTGGTGATGGTCTTGCCCAGGTCATCGTAGTGGTGCTCGCCGTCCAAGAAGAAATGGAAGGGGATCCAGTTGATGTTGCGCCTGGCAAAGTGCTCCGCGCTCAGGTCTGCCGTGGAGCTGCATGAAATCGCATATTGGCTCAAAATACCCTCCCTGAAATCTGCCCGCATACAAGGCGGGCTGTCGATGAAAACGGATGAGATGCGCAACATGGAGCTTGCGTAGATACGCTCATTCTAATCGAAAGCCCGCTGCGTTGCTGCTGCGTATGTGTGATTTGGGTGCGCTCGCATGGCTTCCAAGGGTCTCGTGGAGCGCTGCGCGCTGCGGTGTGCGCGCCGGCTGCTATCCTTCTTGGCATGGGCGATTTGATGGAAGACATAGATGCGCATGCGAGCGCAGCAAAGGCTTGGGGGCACTTCAAGACCATCACGAAGCACAAGCTCTTGGTAGGCAAGCTGTGCTTTGAGGTGGGGTTGTACGTCCAGGGCATCACTCATGACTTCTCCAAGTACAGCCCCACGGAGTTCGCCGTGGGCGCACGCTACTTTAGCGGGCATAGGAGCCCTAACGACTACGAGCGCGCGGCCTGCGGGTTCAGTGCGGCGTGGCTGCATCACAAGGGGCGCAACAAACACCATATGGAGTATTGGAGCGACGTCGTGGGGCGCGGGGACTGGAGCATCGAGGGCAAGCCCATGCCCACGCGCTACGTTATCGAGATGCTCTGCGATCGCATCGCTGCCTGCAAGGTCTATCAAGGCGATGCGTATACGCCCTCGAGCGCCCTCGAGTTTTTCTTGCGTCAGCAAGGCGGCTACAACAACCTCATGCACCCGGCCACCAACGAGCTCCTCGAGAAGCTCTTGCGCATCATCGCCACGCAAGGCGAGAAAGACGGCATCGCGCAGATCAAGCGCGACTACGTCAAACCCCGTGCGAGCTACGGGGATGGGATTCGCTGGTAAGGGCGGCTGCGCAAGCGGGCCTTGGGCCAGGACGATTCTCGCAATGGCATCGAGGCACCGGGCGGTTTCGAGGATCGAGGCGGTGCAGAGCCGCGTAGGGG
>CAVCDT010000100.1:0-7583 GCA_963600995.1 Akkermansia muciniphila
GGCTACAGCCGCCCCCCAAGCTGCCGGCATCAAAACGGGCCCGGGAGCCGAAGCCCCCGAGCCCGCTGCTAATCGCCTGGGAAGCGCTTTACGCTTAGGCGTTGTTGACCATGTACTTGGCCAGATCGACCACGCGCTGGCTGTAGCCCCACTCGTTGTCGTACCAGGCGATGCACTTGACGAAGGAACCCTTGCCGCCCAACACGTTGGTGAGGCCGGCGTCGAAGATGGAGCTGTAGGGGTTGCCGATGATATCGCAGGAGACGATCGGGTCTGTACAGTACTGCAGGATGCCCTTGAGCTCGCCTTCTGCGGCAGCCTTCATGGCGGCGTTGATCTCCTCTGCGGTGACCTCGCAGCCGAGCTCGCAGGTAAGGTCGACCATGGAGCCGGTGGGCACGGGGACGCGCGTGGCCATGCCGTCCATCTTGCCCTGCAGCGACGGGATGACCAGGCCCACTGCCTTGGCGGCGCCGGTGGTGGTGGGAATCTGGCTCACCGCGGCGGCACGGCTGCGGCGGAAGTCCTTGTGGTGCACGTCGAGGATCTTCTGGTCGTTGGTGTAGGCGTGGATGGTGTTGATGAAGCCCTTCTCGATGCCGAATTTGTCGTTGAGGACCTTGGCGAAGGGTGCCAGGCAGTTGGTGGTGCAGGAGGCGTTCGAGACGATGTGTTGGGTCGCGCCGTCGTAGGTGTCCTGGTTGACGCCCATGACGATGGTGTTGTCGACCTCCTTGCCGGGGGCGGAGATAACGACCTTCTTGGCGCCGTTGTCGATGTGCGGCTGGCAGGACTCGCCGGTCTTGAGCTTGCCGGTGGTCTCGAGCACGACGTCGACGCCGTAGTCGCCCCAGCTGAGGTTCTTGGGGTCGCGGTCCTGGAAGGCCTTGATGCGATGACCGTCAAAGATGAAGTGGCCGTCCTCGGCTCGTGCCTCGTTAAACGCGATGCCCTGGCAGGAGTCGTACTTGGCCAAGTAGGCCGCGCACTCCAGATCGGACGGGTTGTTGATGGCGACAACCTCGATATCGGGGTCTGCCTCTGCGATGCGGAAGACAAGACGGCCGATTCGGCCAAAGCCGTTGATGCCAACCTTGATGGTCATGTGCGGGTTCTCCTTTTCTGTCGACTAACCCTGTTCGCGGCGACATGCGCCGGTACGTGCCTTGCTCAATCCTAATAGGAAACATGCGCGAAACATGCGGCCTTGGCACTCAACTTGGCGAGCGGAAGCCCCTGCAAGCCACGCAAGCCCGCAGCTGCACAAAGGCTGCTACTTGACCACGCCCACGTAGCTCGCATTGCCGGTGAGCAAGCGGATCGCGTTGGCGTACTCGATGTTGTACTTGAGGCCCTTGGAGGCGTTGATGTTGGGCAGGACGATGGCGCAGGTGCGCGGCACGCCGTAGAACACCTTGCAGGTCTTCCATTTCTTGGTGCGCAGCTTGTAGAGGTTCTTGACGTAGCTCTTGCTCTTGCGGTTGAGCTTGGCGTCGCTGTTAACGCCGATAGTGCGGATGGCGTCGCCCTTGAGGACGATCTTGGTGAGCTTCTTGCAATTGCAGAAGGCCTTGTCGCCGATCGAGACCACGTTCTTGCCGATGGTGACGCTGGTCACCTTGTGGCCCTTGGCGTTGTCGAAGGCACCCTTACCCACCTGCTCGACGCTGAAGACTCCTTGCTCGGCAAAGGTATTGCCCTGGGCATCCGCAGTCTTCTTGACCGATGCCTTGACCTGGGCCGGGATGTTTGCCTTCTTGCCGCCCTTGTAGGACACGAGCACGACCTTGCCCGTGAGCTTGTAGGTCGTCTGCTGAGCAGTAGCGCCCTTCTTGACCTGCGTCTTCTTCTTAGGGGCGGCGATTACCTTGTAGGTGGCCTTGCCGGCCGTGAAGGTATAGCCCTTCTTGATTTTGAGTTTGTAGCTGGGCGTGGGGGCAGGCGTGGGTTCGGGTGTAGGCGCGGGCTCCACGTCCGCATCATCTGACGCGGCGCTGCCGTCTTCTTGGGTTACGGCGCTTTCCTGGCTGGATGCAGCCTCTTGGCTGGCAGATGCGATGGGTGCGAAGGCGAAGGCGCACGACAGGGCAGTCGCTGCGCAGATGCTCGCCGTAAGGGCGTTGTATCTCATGGTTCTCCTCGATGTCGTCTGTACATCAGCGCATCAAGTATACAGAGCGCGGCGTGCCAAAAACAAACGCTTCACGAGATGAGCAGAGACACGGCGCTGCACTTAAACGCGCACATCGCAGACTAAAACGGAACGTCCGGCTCTGAAATGCGCCACGCGGCAGGGCGCGCAGACAGGTGCTCGAGCACCCGCTAGAAGAGGACGAGCTGATCGCGGTTGATGAACTCCGCCGCACCGCGCTGCCCCAGTTTGGGCTTGAGCTCGCTGCTGCCATAACCCGCAAGCCCGCGGCCCAAGAGGCGCCCTTGCTCATCGACCAGATCGACGGGGTCTCCCGCCTCGAAGCTCCCCTCCACCGCAACGAGCCCCACGGGCAGCAGGCTCGCTCCGTTGTCGCGCAGGGCCTTGACGGCACCCAAGTCGCAGGTCACGCGCCCGCGCACCTTGCCGCCCAAGGCGATCCAGCTCTTGCGCGCATGCATGCCCAGAGAGTCGCTGTCAAAGAAGCGCGTCCCCACGCTGCGCCCATGGCAGGCGTCCGTCACCGCGTCGCGGCGATGTCCCTCGCAGATCACCATGGGGATGCCGGCGCTCATGAGCACGCGCGCGGCCGCCACCTTGGTGAGCATGCCGCCGCTGCCGCTCGCGCTGCCCACGCCGCCGGCGCTCGCCTCGATCTCATCGGAGAGCTTGCCCACTTGCTCCAACAGCTCCGCATCAGCGTTATGGCGCGGATCGGCCGTGTACAGGCCGTCTATATCGGATAAGAGCACCACGAGGTCCGCATCGATCGCGGTGGCGACCATGGCGGCGAGCGTGTCGTTATCGCCGAAACGTATCTCGTCGATGGCGACGGTGTCGTTCTCGTTGATGACGGGCACGGCGCCTTGCTCGAGCAGCTGGTCGATGGTCGCACGGGCGTTGAGATAGCTCTCGCGCACACCGGTCGTGGCGCGCGTGAGCAGGATCTGCCCCACATGCATCCCAAAGCAGCGGAAGGTATCCGCATAGGCGTTGATGAGTGAGACCTGGCCGATGGCAGCAGCGGCTTGCAGCTTGCGCATCTCGCTTGGGCGCGGGCCGGTATGCCCCATCAAGCTGAGCCCCACGGCGATAGAGCCGGATGACACGATGACCATCTGCCAGTCCTCGTCGCGCAGAGCCGCCGCCTCGATCGCCAGGTGCCCTATGAAGGCGCGGTCGAGCTGGCCGTCGTCTCCCACGAGCGTAGAGGACCCTATCTTCACCACAACGCGCTTCACGAAACCAGCCTTCCTACCTGCGACAAGCAAACGCCGCGAATTTGTCTGAGCGGCAGGCAGCCATATGGCGCAACCTGCCCCGCGAGCCTTGCCCTAGACCTCGCCCTCGAGGTCCATGAGACCCATGTAGTCGTAGTCGCCCTCCCAGCTGCTGGGCTGGAACTCGAACTCCGTCTCGAGGATGCGGATGGTGTCGCCCGGGACGGCGCCCGCCTCTGTGAGAGCGGCCTCGACGCCGATGTGCTCGAGCCTGCGCTCCAGGAAGGCGATGGCTTCGTCGTTGTTCCACTCCGTCTGGATGACCATGCGCTCGACCTGGCGCCCCTCGATGCGGTAGACGTTGGCCTCCTCGCGGCGCACACTGAAGCGCTTGTCGCGCTGCTGGCGCTTGAGCTCCCAGATCTGGTCGTACTCGGGCACGACGTCTTCTGCCGCGGCCTCGCGCAACTGATGGACGCGCTCGCCCGTAGCCGCGATGAGCTGCTGCAGGCCGGCGCGGCTCACGGCGGAGACAGCAAAGAACGGGATCGGGTCGCGGTCGTCGATGCCCTCGTCCAGAAGTTTCTCGGACAGCTCCTCGCTCTCCTGCTTGACCAGGGCCTTGAGGCGCTCGAGCGCATCCTGCGTGCCGGGGAGGTCCGCCTTGTTGCCGATGACGATACGCGGGCGGTTTGCAAGCTCTGGCGCGTAGGCCTCGAGCTCGCGGTTGATGATCTTGTAATCCTCGACCGGGTCGCGGCCCTCGAACCCGCCGGAGAGGTCGACCACGTGCAGCAGCAGGGCCGTGCGCTCCACATGGCGCAAGAACTCGTGGCCCAGGCCCTTGCCCTGCGCGGCGCCCTCGATGAGCCCGGGGACATCCGCGACGACGAAGGAGCGGTCGTCCAGATGCACCATGCCCAGGTTGGGCACGAGCGTGGTGAAGGGGTAATCCGCGATCTTGGGGCGCGCGGCGCTCATGCAGGCGATGAGGCTCGACTTGCCCACAGAAGGCATGCCCACGAGCGCAGCATCTGCCATGAGCTTCATCTCGAGCTCGACCCAGCACTCGTCTGCCGGCTCGCCCAGCTCACTGAAGGCCGGGGCACGGCGCGTGGGAGTCACGAAATGGATGTTGCCGCGACCGCCGTGACCGCCCTTGAGGGCGCAGACGCGCTCGCCGTTGTGCGTGAGGTCTGCGATCTCCTCAACGGGGTTCATGTCGTCGTCGAGCAGGCGGATAGTCGTGCCCACGGGCACCTTGAGGATGAGGTCCTCGCCATGGGCGCCATGACGGCGCGCCCCCTTGCCGTGCGTGCCGCGCTGCGCCTTGAAGTGGTGCTTGTAGCGGTAGTCGATCAGGCTCGAGACGGTGCTGTCGGCCTGGAAGATGATGGAGCCGCCATGCCCGCCGTCGCCGCCGTCGGGGCCGCCTTTGGGAACATGCGCCTCGCGCCTGAACGACGTGCAGCCAGCGCCGCCGTCGCCCGCCTTGATGTAGATGCGCACCTGATCGGTAAATTGGGACATGGTGAATCCTCGGTCTCGCTTGGAAAACAGTGAACGTATAGTTTAGCGCAGCTGAGGCGACCCCTAGAAGGCCTGGTACTCCTGCAGGGCCTCGAGGTAATGGGACTCCGTGCCCAGCGCCTGCGACGCCATGTGCATGAGCAAGTCGACCCACTCGTCGCAGGTCTTGCCCCACAGCTGCGCAGCGCCGCCCTGCTCGCACACGAGCTGCACGGCAGCGTCCACATCGGCTTTGGCAATAGAGCGCGTCTTATAACCCAGCATCATCTCGAGCAGCTCGAGGTTCACCGGGCTGTAGAAGATGCCCTTGAGCAGGGCGAGATAGCCCATCATGGGCTCGAGCGGCAGGGCGTCTGCCTGCGCGAGCTCCACGTTGCCCGCAAGCTCGACGTCGACGATCATCTCGCGCACCTGCGAGCCCTGCTCGTCTGCCAAGTCGTGCTCCAAGAGCCAGGCAGCGTAAGTATCGAACCCGAAGCCCTCGTCGAAGAGCCCCTCGATCGCGCCGCCCACGCCGGGTGCGGCCTCACGGATGAGCTTGAGGCCCAACATTGGGTCTGCGTTGCCCTCTTTGTCGTACACCGGGCAGTTGGAGGTCGCGTAGGCGAACACCGGGCCCAGAAGCGTTGCGATGCGCAGCTTGCGTATGGCGTCTTGCTCATCGGCATAGGCGAAAGCCGCGCGGCAGTGGGCCGCACCCAAGAGCATGGGCAGAGCGCTATCGCCCATGCGCTCCTGCATCTGCTGGTAGGGGGCAAAGGGCACGGGCTCGAGGTCTGCCACCGCGGCGCTGGGATGGAACCCGCTGGCCACGAGCTTGTAATCCACCGGACGCAGGATAGCCTCCACGCGCGTGAGGAAGTTGCGGTACTCCTCCTCTACCTCGGCCAAGGTGAGGCAGGGCACGATGCTCACCACGAGCTGGCCGCCGTGGTCGAGGCTCACGGCGGAAAGCTGCCTGCCCGCGGCGATGACGCAGCCGTCGTCGTTTCTCACCGTCTGGGGCCAGAACTCGGCGAGCTTGGCCATGATATCGGCCAGGCCCAGACGGCCGTTCTTGCCCTGGAAGGGCACGGCATCGCCGTCCTCGTCCACCACGAAGTGGAACTGGGTCAGGCCCACGCCGCCCATGTCGCCGCCTTTGCAGTTGCCGGCCAGAAAGTCGACGATCTCGCTTCGAGCGTTATCCATGAAAGCCCCTAACGTACGCTTGTTGACATTGGCAAGATGATACACAAACGGCACCCCTAAGGGTGCCGCAAGGCAAAGCGTTTAGCGCGCGTGAACTGCGAGAACGCAGGCTACAGGGTGCCGGCGGCGCGAGCGGCCTCGACCTCGTCGATGGCCTCTTGCGGGGTCTTGGAGCAATGCCCGTCGCCGATCTTGACGACAGAGATCTTGTCGCCCACCTTGATGTCGCCCGTATCGTGCACGACGCCGAAGATGCCCTCGCGCGGGAAGATGCAGTCGCCGGCCAGGTAGTAGATGGCGCAGCGCGTATGGCAGACCTTGCCGATCTGGCTGATCTCGACTTTGACGTCGCCCACCTGCAAGATGGTGCCGATGGGGATGAAGAAGGGCATGAAGCCGCGCGTGGTGATGTTCTCGGCAAAATCGCCCTCTTTGACGCTCAGGCCGCGGTTTTGGGCCTTCTGAATGGACTCCTCGGCCAAAAAGCTGATCTGGCGGTGCCAGTCGCCGCTGGCGTGGGCGTCGTCCACGCACCCGAAGTCCTCGCGCACACCCATGACGCCGGACTCGATGGGGGTCTTGCGGGCGCCCTTCTTGGCGGCGATGTTGACGCTGGTGACCTCGCCGATCACATCGCCCACCTTCATGTTGTCGATCTTCTCTTTGGCCAGGGCGTCTGCCTTCTCCTCCGCATCGGCCAGGGCCTCGAGCTCCGGCGTGAGCAACGAGAAGCCCTTCTCGATATCTGCCATCTCAACCTCGTTCTCTCTAATGCAAGGCGGCGAGGCGCCGCCCCTATCAACCCATGATTGCGCTAGGTATTATAGCCGAGCACAGGCGCGTTGCGTGGCGTGGGGCGGGCGGAGGAGGCGGAGGCGCACAACCGCAATGGGCTGCGAGGATGCGCGGCGCTCCAGAGGCGGCTGCGCAGGCGGGCCGCCGCGTAGCGGCTTGGCCTTGACGCGACTTATTCTGAGCGCAGCGAGCACAGCGAGCGGAGTCGAAGGATCTAATTGCAACTCAAGAAAACTTGCAGGTCAACATACAGATACGCACTCAAACACTCCACCTATTAGAATTCCCCGCGAATACCCAAATGTCAAGGCTTAAAATGAACAGATGTTCTTGATATGATAGGTCCTGCCACGGCAGCCTGGGTTCAGGCGACGCCTTCCATTAGAGAAGGGAGGTGAAACCATGAACCTGGCAACAGCGATTTTGCAGCTCGTAGCAGCAGCTCTTGTGCTCGCAGCGGCGATTATCAGCTTTGCTCAGGCCTGCCTTAAAGGCGGTAGCCGTAAAAAGAAGAGGCGCTAGAGCAATCTAGCGCCTTATAACAAAAACGGCGTCGCCTGTTAGCAAGCTCAGGCTGTCGTTGGCTACATTCTAACAGCTTAAAACGCAGTTGCGTTTACAGATTTCAACCAGCCATCAACCAGTCAAGCCGGCCGGGCGCCTGTTGGACCTTTGGTAGCGATAGGTATCCAATC
>CAVCDT010000101.1:0-7520 GCA_963600995.1 Akkermansia muciniphila
CCCGGATTTCCTGCGACGCGATGTCGCGCGTTTGCGCAAAGAGCTGAGCGGCAACGGCTGGGATGTCCCCGCAAGGCCCATCTATCGCTGATGCCCTGATGCCACTCGCATAAACCCAGTGCACCGCTAGGCTGAACTAGCCCCTTTGCGCGAGTATCATGAGCTTGCAAGTAACACGTTGCAACATTCTGCGCCTGCAGCGCGTTTATACAACGGTGCACTTGGAGTCGCATTCTGCACAGCGGGTCGATTTGTCGCCTGTGCGCCTCCTGCCACCTGCATATGCCTCGGGCTTCTGCGACCCGGGTTTTGTTCGATGACCGCATTGGCAAGCCAACGGCTTTGGAGAGAGCCGACTTGCGACAAAACCGGAGAGAAGGTACGCAAATGATCGATCGTCACCCCATGTGGGAAGAGCTCGGCATGGACGTCGAGAACCACGACAACCTCTGCGCGGTGTTGCCCACCGCTTTTGGCGACACTTACCTCAGCCAGGAAAACCGCCCCGAGGGCATGGCCTTTTGGGACATGGTTGTAGCCGACATCCACGGTATCCGCCCGGCAGAACTCATAGAGGCGCAGAAGAGCGAGGGTAAGAAGGTCGTCGGCACTTTCTGCGTGTATGTCCCGGACGAGGTCGTCATCGCAGCCGATGGCATCGTCACCGGTCTGTGCGGCGGCAGCCAGTTCTGGGTCCCGGATGGCGAGAAGGCCCTGCCCAAGGGCACCTGCCCGCTGGTCAAGGCGTCGTTGGGCGCTCGCTTGGGCCGCACCTGCCCGTTCTTCCGCATCGCGGACCTCTTCGTGGGCGAGACCACCTGCGACGGCAAGAAGAAGATGTACGAGATTCTGGCGCAAGACGCCCCCACCTACGTCATGGACATGCCGCAGATGAAGCGTGAGAAGGACATCGCCAAGTGGGCCGATGAGATCGCCGATTTCAAGGCCAGGATCGAGGAGCTCACCGGCAACGAGGTCACGGCGGAGAACCTGGGTGAGGCCATCCACATCATCAACGAGAAGCGCAAGGCGCTCGCACGCGTGTACGACGCGCGCAAGAACGAGGTCATCCCCATCAGCGGCAAGGATGCCTTGCTCATGATGCAGATCGCCTTCTTCGACGACCCGGTGCGCTGCGCCGAGATGTGCAACAAGCTGGCCGACGAGCTGGAGCAGCGCATCGCCGACGGCGTGAGCGTGTTCCCCGCTGGGACCAAGCGCATCATGATCAGCGGCACGCCCATGGCCATCCCCAACTGGAAGATGCATCACATCATCGAGACCTGCGGCGGCGCCGTGGTCTGCGAGGAGGCCTGCACCGGCACGCGTTACTTCGAGGGCCTGGTGGACGAGTCCCAGACCACCGTCGAGGGGCAGATCCGCGCCATCGCAGAGCGCTACATGGGCATCAACTGCGCCTGCTTCACGCCCAATACCGGCCGTGTTGACGATGTTTTGCGCTTGGCCAGGGAGTACAAGGTGGACGGCATCATCGACGTCAACCTCAAGTTCTGCTGCCTCTATGACACGGAGAAAAAGGCCATCGGCGACGCCTGCAAGGAGGCCGGCATCCCGTATCTGCCCATCGAGACGGATTACGACGACGCAGACGCAGGCCAGTTGCGTACGCGCATCGAGGCCTTCATCGAGATGCTCGACTAGATGGCCGCCACGGCGTTTTACATACTGGTCAACAGCACCACGGAGGGTATGGCCTTGTACCAGGCCCTCCGTGCACGTGCGTGCAAGGTGCGCATATCGCCCGCCCCGCGCGGCGTGCAGGTGTGCTGCGGCGTGAGCTTGCTCGTAGAGCCGCAAGACATGCCCGCCGTGCGCGCGGCGCTGCAAGAGCCGGAGGTACCCGGTTACGTAGATATCGTCGAGCTGCCCAATCAGATAAATCCCCATCGCGACGTGTACTGCTAAGGAGAATGCGTGACTTACAGGGTTGGAATCGACATAGGCTCGACGGCGACCAAGGCCGCCGTGCTCGATGGGGAGGAGCTCGTCTATACGCTCGTCAAGCCCACGGGCTACAGCTCCGTTGAGGTGGCCGGTCAGGTGCTGGCCCAGCTTGAGGAGCAGGGATTCCCACGTAGCGCTTGTGTGTACGTGGCCACCGGCTACGGCCGTGTGAGCGTGTCCTTCGCGGATAAGGCCGTGACGGAGATAACCTGCCACGGCAGGGGAGCGGGCTATTTGTTCGGGCCGGATTGCACCGTGGTGGATATCGGCGGGCAGGACACCAAATCCATCCTGCTCAAAGGCGGCAAGGTGCAGGACTTCCGCATGAACGACAAGTGCTCCGCCGGCACGGGTAAGTTCCTCGAGATAATGGCCAACCGTTTGGGGCTTTCCCAAGACGAGCTATCCGCCTTGGCGCGCCGCGGTAAGCCAACCAGCATCAGCAGCATGTGCACGGTGTTCGCGGAAAGCGAGGTCATCAGCCTCATCGGCGCGGGGACCCCGCGCGAGGACATCTGCAACGGCATCGTGGAAAGCGTGGTGGCCAAGGTCAAACCGCTGGTATTCAAGAGCACAGACGACAGCTACGTGCTCACCGGCGGCCTGTGCGAGAACGACTATGTGGTCGAGCGCCTGGCAGCACAGCTGGGCGGCGAGGTGCGCACCTGCCCGCAGGCACGTTTTGCCGGGGCTATCGGCGCAGCGCTGAGCCTGCCGGCTACAGCGCAGCCTGCTGCGTTTATCGAGATGCTGTAACGAGCCGCAGAAAGGCGCATGATGATTTACTTGGACAACGCCGCCACAACCATGATCAAGCCGCCTTGTGTGATCGAGGCGGTCACCCAGGCGATGACGCACTTCGGCGGCGTTGGCCGCGGCGTCCACGGCGCCTCGCTCGAGGCCGGCATGGCGGTCTACGAGGCACGCGAGACCCTGTCCTCTTTTCTGGGGGCGCCGGGCGCGAGCCGCGTGAGCTTCACTGCCAACGCTACGGAGAGCCTCAACATCGCCATTCGCGGGCTGGCCGAGCCGGGAAGCCATATTGTGACGACCATGGCCAGCCACAACTCCGTGCTGCGCACGATAGAGCTCATGCGCCAAGAGCGCGGGTGCACGGCCACGGCCTCCAAGGTCAACGCGGACGGCAGCCTGGATTGGGAGGCCTTTGAGCGCGCTTTCGAGAGCAGTACCAAGCTCGCCGTGGTGACGCACGCCTCCAACCTCACGGGCGACATCTACGATGTGGCCAAACTAGCCGAGATTGCCCATGCCCACGGCGCCATCGTCGTGGTCGATGCCGCGCAAACCGCCGGCTGCCTGCCCATCGACATGACCGAGCTGGGCATCGACGTGCTCTGCTGCACCGGGCACAAGGCCCTCATGGGCCAGCAGGGGACGGGCTGCATCTGCGTGGGCGATAACGTGGACATCCCGCCGTTCAAGGTGGGCGGCAGCGGCACTCACAGCTTCGACCTCAACCATCCGGCTGACATGCCGGAGTGCCTTGAGGCCGGCACGCTCAACGGGCACGGCATCGCGGGCCTGGCTGCAGGCGTGAGCTTTATCGAGCAGGTGGGTATCGAGACCATCCGCCAGCACGAGCTGGAACTGATCGAGCGTTTCGAGGACGGCCTTGCGGGCATCCCCAAGGTCAAGGTCTACGGGGGCCCGCGCGAGAGGCGCACCGGCGTGTTGGCCCTCAACGTGGGCGATATAGATTCCGGCGCTGTGGCCGATGAGCTATCCAACCGCTACGGCATCTGCACCAGGGCCGGCGCCCACTGCGCGCCGCTCATGCATCGCGCTTTGGGCACGGAGCACCAAGGGGCCGTCCGCTTTAGCGTGAGCTGGTTCAACACGCCGCAAGACATCGACGCCGCGCTCGCCGCGCTTAAGGAGATCTCTGCAAGCGCGTAAACTGCCCGTGCAATCTCCTGCGAAGTTTGAACAATGACCGATAGATTTCAAGTTGCCCCATCAAGGTAATGTCAACGCCGCCATATGGGACCATCACGCTTCTATACTGTTTTAATCTACTATATAGATAAGTGCATATCGTGCCACAGCGACCGCATATTGCGAGAGATGCACAGCCCGCAGCCCTCCCTCTACGCGAGGCCAACGGTCATGTGCATCATGTAGAAACCGAAGCGGACGAGCACCAGGCCGCTCGCGGCGAGCAGCGCCGCGACGCACGCGGCCACGCGGTCGTGCTTGAAACGCTTGATGAAGAAGGCGACGCCGGCACCGGTGCCGGCAAGCACTGCGTAAGCCCCGGTAAGCAATGGATAGAGCGGCGCGAAATCCGCGGCGGTTCCGTATGCGCCAACCATGCCCTGAAGCTGCATCCACTGCAGCTCGATGCAGACCAGGTGCACTAGCAACATAACGGCGGCTCCCGCAGCCAAGATGCGTCGCAAGCGCAGGTAGGCGCTTTGCTGCGTGCCCAACGCTAGGGTGAACGCCGCGAGCAGCAAACCGCCCACAAGGCCACCCAGCACCAGGTTAACCGGCACGAATACCGTATGCCAACTTTGGATGGTATCCACGTTGTAAGCAAAGGCGATGGACCCCAGCGCCGCGACGCCGCTGACCACGATCACCGCAGCGATGACGCGCTTGAGCGTGAGCTTGTCGGTGCGCACGAAGGAGTAGAGCCAGTTGAAGCCGCAAACCGCCAGGAAGAACACGGAGCAGAAAACCTCGGTGGAGAGCGGTGAACGGCCAACGCCGCTGAACACGTAGAGCGCGTTGGCAGGCGTGCCCAGGTGCGCGGCCGAGGCGATGAGCCCCACCGTCGTTACGGAAAGCGGCACCCACGCCAGCTGGTTAAGGCGCAGGCTCTCTTCCTTCTCGAAGCGCCCGCTCAAGATAAGCGTGAACAGCACTACCATACACACGATGCCCATGGGCGCGAGCGCGGTGAAAAACACCAGCGGCAGCTCCTCCACGGCAAATTCGAAACCGGCTTCCCCCATGGCAGGCGCCTAGCAGTAATAGCGCGGGTAATCCACGCGCAGGTCGAAGGATTTCTGCATGCCTTGGAGGGTGGCGTCCGTGAGCTGAGCGACGGCGACGTAGAAGCCGTGCTCGGGGCGGGCAGCCTCGAGCAGCTGCTCCAAGTAGTGATGCGACCAGGTGAGCAGGTGCTCGCGCAGGAACTCCTCCACCAGCTGCGGTTTGTTGCCGGCCAACCAGCCCAGCAAGGCGAGCATGGTCCCGATGAAATCCTCCGGCTCGCTGCCATCGGCCAGGGAGGCGATGCCGTTGGCGCGCATCCATTCGCGCAGCTTGAGGCAGGCCGCGCCGAACTTGACCTTGTCGTGATCCGTGTAGACAGAGCCCCAGGGTGGCGCCGTCAGATGGTTGGGTCCCACGAAGAGCCTGCGATACGCGCGAACGAGCGCGTCCGGCTCTTGGATCCCGCGTTGGGCTTCTTCCACCAGCATATCCAGCGCAAGGCTCAGCTTGGATTGCTCGCCGAAGGGCCAGTCCTGCGCCAAAGCGGCAGCATCGGATTGCGCCAGGCCCTGCAGCACGGGACGCGCGGCGGCGTCCTTGGGGCTGAGTAGGAAAAGCGGCGCCAACACATTGCTCACCAGCGCGACTTGCGCACAGTCGTGTTCACTCAGTGCCATGGGAATCCTCTCCAAACAAGACCGCCTCGCAGCGCGGCCATATAACGCGAGGGAGGGCCGCCGCCCGCACAAACGCAGGTGGGCGACCCTCCCCCAAGCTTAACGCATGCCATGCGCGAGCGCTTGCCGCAGCTCGGCGACGTCGGCGCCCCGCAGCAACCCGAGCGCTACAGGCCCAGGCCCAGCTCCATGCCGTAGAAGGCCAGGCGAGCGCAGAACACGGCCACCAGCAAGATCACGCAAGCCACGAGCGCATTGCCCTTGCAGAGCAATGCCACGTAAGCGATGGCGAGCACCGCGGCCACAATCAGCAGCGGCAGAATGGCAGCGACCATCGCAGCGCCGGACTCGGTGGCGGCGGAGGCGCCGCTGCAGATGACTACTTGCACCAGCACGCCGACCACGGCCAGCACGATGCCCACCAGGGCGACGGCCTTGATGGCCTTGGCTTCTTTCTCACCGGCCGCATCGCCGAGCACGACCAGTGCCAGGCCGCTGCCGGCCAAGGTGTAGCCGAGCATCTGCAGGATGGTGCCCGGGTTGTTCCACGTGGGGATGGTATCGACCATGTAGGCCATACCCATCATGATGCCGAAGACCGCGGCGAGCACAGCGGTGACGCCGATGAGTCCCTTGCGGGCGCCGCCCAGCTTGCCTGCGAGCGCGAGCAGCGTGTAGATGGCCGCGAAGACCATGAACACGACGCCGGCGATGACCTCGTTGGAAAGCGGGGAGCTGCCCACGCCGGCGAAGACGCCGTAAGCCTTGAGCGGCTGCGTGACGTGAAAGAGCACGGCCACGAAGCCGATGCACGCAACCACGAAGGGGATGAGGGTGCGTTTATCCGATGACTTGAGCTTCTCGTCGCTGCAAGAGCCCGTGAAAAGCGCGATTGCCAGGCCGATGTAGGCGCCGGCGCCCAGCGCGCCGAAGGTAGTGAAAAGCGCCAGAGGAATGTGTCCGATCACGTTTTCCATGGTTTAGAGCACCTCCTTGGGGTTGGTGACCATGCCGTTTTGCGCAGAGACATCCTGAGCGACGGCGCAAGCTTTGATGAACAGGTTGGGCGTGGTCGCATCCACGCTGGGCAGGGGGACGATGTTGGCGCGATCAGCGTCGGCCAGGGCGGAGATCTCCTCTACCGGGCCAAACTTGATGGCGCGCAGCGGGCAAGAGCCCACGCAGATGGGGTCGAGGCCCTGCGCCACGCGGCTGCTGCAGCCGTCGCACTTCACGGAGTGGCCCACCTCGCGGTCGACTTTGGGGGCGTTGTACGGGCAAGCCATGTGGCAGTAGCCGCAACCGATGCATTTATCGGTGTCCACGCTTACCAGGCCGGTTTCGGCATCCTTGTGCATGGCGCCGGTGGGGCACACCTTGGTGCACGCCGGGTTGTCGCAGTGATTGCAACCGATGCTCAGGTGGTACATGAAGCAGTTGCTGCTCACGGTGCCGTCGTCGTTGAGGGTGGTGTCGCCGCCCTCGAAGTCGTACACCTTGCGGTAACGGACCTCGTTGGCGAGGTCGTTGTAATCCTTGCAGGCCATCTCGCAGGTGCGGCAGCCGGTGCAGCGGGAATTATCGAAGTAAAAAGCGTATTGAGTCATCTTGGCTACCTCCCCTTACGCCTTGGCCAATTGGACGATGAAGGTATGCGCCGGGCCGTTGCCTTTGGCGAGCGGCGTCGGCTTGTAACTGGCGAGCGTGTTCACGCAGCCGCCCTTGTCGATCCTGTCGCCGTCCATGTCCGCGTTATGCCACGCACCCTGGGGAATAGCCACCACGCCGGGAACGATGCGGTTGGTGACGAAGGCCTCGATGTGGATCTCACCGGCCGGGCTCTTGACGGAGACGGTGTCGCCGTTGGCGATGCCGCGCGGCTCGGCGTCCACAGGGCTGATCCACGCAACCTGGCGA
>CAVCDT010000102.1:0-7088 GCA_963600995.1 Akkermansia muciniphila
GTAGACGATGCCGCCCTCCTGGTCGATGCCCAGCAGCAGCGGGATGCCGCCGCCGTTGGAGCCCGCGGAGTTGCGCACGGCTGCCGTCTGCAGCGCGTAGGTGAGGTCGAAGGTCTGCTGCGTCTCGTGGACGTTGTTGGCGAAGAGGATGATGCCGCCGAAGCCGTAGGTGTCGACGATGGCGTCCACCTGGTCGTTCATCTTCGTGAAGTCAGGCGGTTCCTCCACCTTGCCCTTCGTGTTCCACAGGCGGAAGTCCGGCATGATCATCTGGCAGATCTTCTCGCGGCGCGACATGGCCTCGAGCAGCACGCTGATGTCGTTGTTCTTGACCGCGCGCGCCACGTAGGACTCCGGCTCCTGCTCTTGGCGTTGCGTGGAAGAGCAACCGGCAAGCCCCAGTGTGCCGAAAGCGGCTCCGGCGCACACCATGCCCATCGAGTTCACGAAGCCGCGGCGCGTGATTTCCCTCGGGTGACTGGTAGTTCGGGATACGTTCTTCTGTGCGTCCATGGGTTCCCTTTCGCCTGGGGCGGCGCGCTTGGCCGAGCCTTTGCTTCACATGGCTTGCAATTATTGGCGCTTACCATGGCGCTGTCAAACAAAAGCGCAGCTCAGGTGTATGATTTCTGCCTGCGCTACGCTCTCCTCCAGAATGAGAGGCTATCCTCGTCAAAGGGGAAGTCGTAGACGTTCATTGTGAGGATGTCGCCGTTGCAGAATGGGTCCCCACACCGTATTGCTTTGCGCGCCTCGTGACGCGGCATTTACCCACACGCTGCTACAAGCGCTGTGCCTACGACGATCATGGCAAGGCCAGCACTGCTCTTAGGCGTAAGACGCTCCTTGAATACGAGCCAGGCGAAGGCGATGGAAACGAGCAGCGAGAGCTTGTCGATCTGGACGACTATGCTCACGACTCCCGCTTGGATAGCGTAGTAGTAGAACAGCCATGAGGCACCGGTTGCCAGTCCGCTAGCCGCAAGAAAGCCTAGCTCGCTGCGTTTTACGTGTGCGACCTGCCCCAGCTTACCCTTGCCTACGACGATTGCCCATGCCATCGCAAGCACAACGCATGTGCGAATGGCGGTTGCCAGGTTGGATTCAACGCCTTCGATACCCACTTTGGCCAGAACGGACGTGAGCGCGGCGAACACGGCGGCGGCCAGGGCGTAAGCAAGCCAAGGGCCTTTGTTCGCTGTAGCGTCGGTAGTGCTTTCTCCTGCTGATGGCTTTCTCTCTATCATCATGAAAGTGCCCGCAGTCGCGATGGCCGTTCCCGTGAGCTTGAGGGCGAGATTGTCGGTCTCCGCGAAGACCGCGATGGAGATCGCGACGGCCATGAGCGTGCTCGACTTGTCGATCGGCACCACTTTGTTGACATCGCCAGCAGCAAGCGCCTTGAAATAGCATATCCACGATGCTCCGGTTGCCAACCCGGAGAGAGCCAAGAACAACCAGGACTTGGGAGCGATTGCCGTTATCTGCCCAAAGGAGCCGGCAACACCCACCATAACCCAGGTGAACACTACGACCACGCAGGTACGCAGTGCCGTGGCGACGTCTGAGTCCGTGGTCTTGATCCCGCATTTAGCCAGAACCGACACAATGCCTGCAAATAGGGCAGAGGCAAATGCGGCAGCTATCCAAGTTTGCATAACGCTCCTCGTTATGGGCATGAGTAGTGAGTCCTTTAATCTTTCTGCTAAGGATAGACCTTGCCAGCAAGGGTGGAGATCCGCGCTTGTCCTTCGAGCAATCGAAGCTCTCATGTGTCGCAGAGTCGTACTGCGCGATAACAGGCAGCCCCAATATCGGACAATCGTATCTCGCGCCCTCTCCAAACGTTATATTGCCTGCTTTTCCCTTGTGTTTCGCAAGTCGAACAATTAACGACAGCTCAACATGGGCCAGCATCGAAAACCGCTGCTCAAGGGGTAAAATGTAAAGTTAATAATGCTGCATAAGCCACCGATCTGATGGCTTGTGGCAAGCGCCGGGTGGGGCATGTGATCGCACATGAGGGAGTAGGGTCATTATGGGTGATATTGGAGCAAAGTGAAGGGCATCAAAATCAAATAAGCTTGAATCGCACGCATCGGTAGCAGTTGGCTTATCGTCAAAGAGAAGCCAGCTTGAAGGAAAGGCCTGCATATGCAAGACCATGTTTTCTCGAGAAGGTCGTTTTGTGCCGGGGGTATGACGCTTCTGTCATCGTTGATGCTCCCACAGGTCGGCAAAGGCGATGAGTTCGGCCTGCTGCCCTTTGGCACGCAGGATGCCTATGCTCAATCGACAACGCAGAGCTCCTCGCAAACAGAGATCGTCATCGTCTCGCGTACGGAGATCGGCATCGTCGCCTATGACATGACCGATCCGCAAAAGCCCGTGCCTGTGCCCGAGTGCACCGTCGAGCTCTACTCGCGCTTCAATAAGAAGAGCCTGCAGGGCAAAACGGATGAGAAGGGCCTTATCGTCTTCGACTTGACGGACCTTTGCGAGGATCCCTCGGCGGATATCCTCGGCTTCAACGGTAGCCTGCGCGTGAGCTTCGACGGCTACCGAGAGGTCTATATCCCCCTTACGCGCATAGAGTCGCATAGCGCCATCGTCGCCCCTACAAGGCCGCTTGACGGCAATCCCTACTTCATTTCGCTCGCTATGAACGAATGGGATATCCAATATTCCAAACAGGAGTTCGTGACGCTGCCGGGCAATAAGGAGAGCGTGACCATTGAGGCCGAGCTTTGGCTCGAGGATACGAGCGCTGCCCCTCAGGCGCAGCTGCTGGGTGTCAAAGACGGCACTATCTACAAACTCGCGGATTTCAAGGTATCCAAGGTCAAAGAAAACTCTGTCGAGCTTGTGGCAAGCGGCAAGTTCCTCCAGCGCGGCGCAGATATCTGCTTCGACGCCTTCGATGAGTTCAAGGTCGACCTCTTGCCCGCAAACGCCAACAGCGCCTACCTTACATCGCTCAACGTCGAGGCGTCCCCGTCCCCTCTGGAGGCCAGCAGCGAGGGCAGCGACTTCATCGTTCCGAGCGCTGCAAGCTCGGTCCTCAACATCGTCAAGGTCCCCACTACTTTCCCGCCTCCCTTCGGCGGCGGAACACTCGATATCTGGAAGCCCTCGCTGCCCGTCATCTTCGATTTTTCGATCTTTGGCTATGCGCTCTTCGGCGTGGGGTACAGCTCCGTCAAGGTCAAGAAGGACGATGGCAGCTTCTTTAGCCGCGACTCTTGGGAGACGCTACCCAGGGAGTCCGCGTCGCAGCAGTACGAGACGGCGGTAGAGAGGTCATGCGCCACGATAGACGCATGCGCGGCCAGTGATGCCTCGAGCGGGGATCCCGCGGATACCAAGACGGTATGGCACAACTTCATGTCCGATTACAGGATCTACATCAACGTCCAGGCGTTTTGCTCGCTCGAGTACAAATGGGACAAGGAGCTCTGGGAGGGTGCCCTGACGGCTATCTTCTCCGCGAAGCTCGACTGCAACTTCACCAGGCAGTTCTGGCTAGGCTCCATACCCATGTACGTGAACATCAACGCTTGGGCGAGTTTCCAGCTCTCTTGGAGATGCGGGGCCACAACTACCAAGCTCTTCAGCTTCGACTGGAAAGGCGAGGATACCGCGCTGGGGTTCGGGTTCAGCTTCGGGCTCGGCTTGACGATAGGTGCAGGCTTCATGAGCCTGATATCCGTTTCCTTTACCGCGGCCGGCTACCTCACTTCGTACTTCAGCGTCCTTTCCAACCCCACCAAATACCCTGTGCGCGTGCTCGCCGGCTTTGGGCACAGCGGCGTTGTTACCTTGCAGTTGCCGCTGGTCAAGTACACCTACCCGCTCTGGAACGTCAACGAGCCCACGTACTATGACTCTGCCAAGAACAAGGCCGACCTCAAGTGCTTCGAGGGGGAGGCTCCCACTTTGAGCAAGAGCCAGCTCGACAGCTTCTACAAAGAGCGCCTTGGCGCGATGGGCATGCGCGACAGCGTCCCCGTCCATACAGACGGCTTCCCTTCGTGGGAAGAGCTTTGCGCCAACGCGGTCCTCGTCACCAACAAGGAGCTAGGGCTGACGGTAGAATTCGAGACCTCCAAAGCAGGAGACTTCGCAAACGCCCCTGTGAGCATCCAATTGGGCAAGGGCGCTTTCAAAGCGCTCGACGGGCAGGAAAGCTACGAAGACGTGATCGTCGTCCCCAAGATCGGCGTGAACACGAGCAATGACTACCTGCCTTCTTACCGCTACGTGGGCAAGACAAACCAGCTTGCCGTCAACAGCTTCGGCGTGGCAGGTTTCTCCAGCGGCTCGCGCGGCGGGATACGCCCAGAGGTCGACCATCTGATGTTCGCCGGCGTCCACAGCAACACCCAGCTCAAGGTGCTCGTCACCAACGGATGGGGCCGTACTATCATGTTCCGCATCGCGAGCGTCGACATCGGCGATGGCACGATGCGCAGGCGCTTGGTCTACCATCTGCTCGATAAGGGCAGCTGGGGAGAGCCTCATGTGGTCAATTTCGACCCGCAAATCGATGGTGTGTCCCGCGACGACCTCTACGATTACGAGTTCGACGTCACGCAGGCCCTGGGCAACACGGGTTCCAACTATATCTACCTACTCGTCACCCATGGCACGCGCCCCGATGGCGACGACACCTCCTTTGCGCGCACACTGCAGGCGCACTACGTGTCCCTCGTTGCTCTGCAAGACACCAACGCCTCGCCAGACCCGTTGCAGGCCATACCGTCCATGACCGCCGGCCTGCCCAGCACTACCGAGGGCTATACCCTTACCGCGCCCTCCATCACCGGCTTCTCGGACACGTTCTCCATCGCAGGCACCAACGACTTCTGCGTCATGGGCTTTTTCACGCGCTGCAAAGTGAGCGAGCAAACGGGCATCGCAAACGACGGCCTCACCATCGGATTCTTCGGGCGCATGGAGCTAGACTCGAGCTATCAGGACAAGGTCTTCAAGGTCTCGCGCATCCGCGCGTTCCAGTCCGGCTGGCTGGGCGGCACCAACTTCACTATGCTGCCTGTCCAAATCGAGGACGACAGCTACAGATGGGAGTACGGCTCCGTAGCAGCCTGCAGGAGGGCGATATTCGCCATCCCCGGTGACCAGTCGAGCACCATCGGCAGGCTCGAAGCGCGCTATGACGACCATGACAGCAGCAAGTTCGCCTCCTTCGGTTGCAAGGAGCTTTCGTCCACGAAGAACAGCAAGCTCAAGGTCAACCGCTTCTATCCTTGGGGCAACGACGGGCAGATGCTCGCTGCCTGTCTGGTTAAAGACGATGACGGGCAGGATGTCTCCGTGCTCTATCATGTCCAGTTCGACCCAGCCGACGCATCGAGCCCCACCTATACGCAAATCGGGCCCAAGACCGGCGCTCCTACGGATTTCGTCGTCGACAACGGCGGTAAGTACCTCTTCTACATCGAGAACATCGACGGCAAGACGGGGCAGAGCTTCGATGAGGACGGCAACGCCGGCGATGACGTTGTCGAGCACCGTCACTACATCATGGCCGTCACGCAAGTCGACGGCATCTTTACCAAGCCCTTCGTGTTCTGCGAGCTAGACCATGTCATCGACGACTTGGTATCCGCTACCGTCGACAACAGCTACGTGAGCTTCATGGCGAGCACCATCACCGATATCGACAAGAGCATTGGCGATATCTACGACGTACGCGTGCCGCTGGTCAAATGCATCAACGTCAAGGCGTTCTTCTCCACCGATGCCTTCGCGCTCTCCGGAGAGGAATGCACGTTCTCTGCCACCGTCACCAACGACGGCAATCTCGTTGCCCGCGCTGCGACCTTCAACTTCTACGACGCCGATGAAGATGTGCTTGTAGAGAGCAAGCGCGTCGTCTTCGCCGACGACTCCAGCGCAAGCCCCGAGCTCGAGGATATGGGCGGTCTCTACAACACTTCAGGGTTCAGTGCCTCCCAGCTTGCCAACCCCTTGGTCAAGGGCAACGGCGTCGCCGTCCTCACACCCGGTGAATCAAGGTCCCTGCAGGTCAAGTTCACAATCCCCGAGGACTGGAGCGACAAGAAGAACGTCCTTCTGAAGATTTCCGACGTCGAGGTTGTCAACGGCGCCAACCTCACTGCCATGCTCAACGTCATATCCCTCGACAGCTCGAGCAAGGCACATCAGCTCTCTGTCGACAACAGCGTCGACCAAGAGCTCGTGGCCGATATGGGTACGGGCGCAGTAAGCGTGCATGCGGCAAGGGAGTTCGGCAGCTATCCCAGCGCGCAGGCGCCGTCGCTCAAGAGGCCGTCTGGCTTCACGGCAAAGGGCAAGCGCAAGAAGGTCGTCCTGCGTTGGAAGAAGGCCTCAACCAAGACAACAGGCGTCGAGGTCAAATGGGCGCGTAAGAAGAACAAGCTCGGCAGCGCCAAGACCGTCAAGGTGAAGCGTGCCAATGTCAGAAAGCACACGGTTAAAAACCTCAAGAGCAAGAAGAGGTACTTCTTCAAGGTGCGCACGTACAAGATCGTCGGGTCCAAGACCTACCGCTCACCTTGGAGCGTTGTGAGGTCTGCAAAGACCAAGTAAGGCAGCTGCGCAGCACAAGACTACGTGAAACAACAAAAGCGCCCGCCTCCTGCTGTAGGGGAGGCGGGCGTTGCTTGTTGCAAGACGATTTGGCTTTCGCCAATCGGCTTAGGTGCTATGCCAGTTCGACCATGACGTGCTCAAGCAAAAAACCTCTATCTTGCCGACAAGTCCGAGATTTTCTCGCAAGTGCCGCTGCCATCGACAAGCTTGAAGATCATCGTCTGCACGCGAACATGCGCGTATTCGTAGACTTTGAGCGTGATGGCGTCTTGTTCGTAAGTGATGCCGTCCGGCCCCAAAGTACTGGCGCAAGAGCTCTCCTTATAGGTTTTAACGGGCTTGCCCAAGAGCTTGATGAGGCCTTTGGCATTGAAGACGTCTTTGGCAGCTGTACGCAGTTTTTGGGTAAGCGCATCGTTGTATGAACCGCTCTTGTTGAAAGCTGTGAGCTTGCTTCCCAGCAGCTCGACGCCGTTGCAGAAGGCCCCGTT
>CAVCDT010000103.1:0-1220 GCA_963600995.1 Akkermansia muciniphila
GGCTATATAGTCCGCAAGGGCTCTAAGTCGCGCTCCATGAGCATCACGGGTAAGGGCGAGCCGCGCAAGAAATCACGTGCCTCTCAAAAAGAGGATAGGGATATCACCACACTGCCCCTGGTTGGCCGCGTCGCAGCAGGTACGCCCATCCTCGCAGAGCAGAACATAGAAGAGCAGATCAAATTACCCATAGCGCTTATAGGCGACCAGAACTCCTTTCTGCTCACGGTAAAAGGCGACTCAATGATCGACGTAGGCATCTTCGACGGGGATATCGTCATCGTCAGAGAGTCCTCTACTGCCCGCAACGGGGACATCGTCGTAGCGATGATCGACAACGGTGCAACTGTAAAGACCTTCTACCAAGAGAAGGACTGCATACGTCTGCAACCGCAAAACCCCGCGCTCGAACCCATCTACACGCGCGATGCGAAGATACTGGGTGTTGTCACGGGCTTGTTCAGGAGCATTTAGGACAATCGCAAAAGGAGAACAGCAGCCTGTGGCGCGTCAAAGCACGCTTTCCCCCACCAATAGCGGTGGACTTAGCAACAGCTAGCGGTCTCAGGCTGCAAGTTCTCTATAAGCCAAAGCCCGTACGGGCTCTAGACGCCCTCGTAATCAAAGCTGGGGATGAAGGACTCGCTCGCTGCGCCGCCCTCTTGGCAAAAAGAGTTAAGCAACCCGAGCTCTAGAGCGTAGTTGACAAGGCAGTCGTAATCATCTGTGTCGACGGGCAGCGCAAGCTCCGGGTAGTCGGTCCCTATACCGGGCATAGGTGTGTACTGGCTCATAAGGCTTATGACGATCTCTTTCGCATACGGCTTTGCGGCAAGCAGCTCCATAACCTCAAGCGAGTCGTCCAAACAGCTGGGAAGGAGCAGATGGCGCACTATCACTCCCCTTTTGGCATGACCGTCTACAGCGTCTTCTTGGTATGGCCCAACCTGCCTAAACATCTCATCGAGGGCAGCACTGGCAACAGCAGGGTAATCAGGGGCTTTGGAGTAACGCTTAGCTAGGCTAGGAGAGGCGTATTTGAAATCCGTCAGATAGATGTCGACATAGCCGTCAAAGACCTCGAGGGATCTGGAACCCTCGTAACCAGAGGTGTTGCATACCACGGGAAGCTTCAAGCCCTCGCGTCTCGCCTTGTCCAAAGCCTCGGTTATCTGTAACGCAAAGTGCGTTGGGGTCACAAGGTTGATGTTGAGGGCACC
>CAVCDT010000103.1:1230-4002 GCA_963600995.1 Akkermansia muciniphila
GGGCACCGCGTGCCTGCTGCTCGAGAAAGATCTGCGCAAGGCGCTCGGCAGATACCTCTTTGCCGACTTTCCCGTTAGCTATCGGCTGGTTTTGGCAGTAAACGCAATGAAGGGGGCAGCCGGAGAAGAAGACGGTGCCACTCCCCTGCTCGCCGCTTATGGGAGGCTCCTCCCACATATGCAACGATGCTCGGGCAAGCTTGACCTCTGAGCTTTGGGAGCAATAGCCGCTCGCTCCTGCAAGCCTGTCGACTTTGCAGGAGCGAGGGCACAGATCGCAGCTATGCAGGATCGAGCGGTTGATGGCTAGCCTTCCAGCTTGGCAGTGACGATTTTGCTGATGACCTTGGGGTTGCCACCGCCGGCAGCCTTCATCATCTGCCCCATGAAGAACCCTTGAAGACCCTTCTTGCCCGCCCGGTAGGCCTCGACCTTATCCATGTTCGCAGCCATGAGCTCGTCCATGGCGGCCTCGATGGCAGAGGTGTCCGTGGACTGCTTCATGCCATGGGACTCGACGTACTCCGTGACGTCGACGCCATCGGACAAAACCGCCGAGAGAACCTCCTTGCCGGCCTTGGAGCTGATGGTGTCATCAGCAAGCAGGCATGCAAGCTGCGCGACGGCATGAGGCGTGGCCTGGGTCTGCGCAATGCTCACGGAGTTCTCGTTGCGATAGGCGCTGATGTCGTTGAGGATGAGATTGGCGAGCTTCTTGGACTGTGCATCGGTCAAGCCAGCGGCAGCCTTCTCGAAGAAGGAGGAGAACTCGACATCCGCTGCGATATCAGCCGCATCGGATTTGGGCAGGCCCCAAGTCGCGATAAAACGGTCGCGCTTGGCATCGGGCAGCTCGGGGAGCTTCGCGCGCACAGACTCGATCCACTCGTCGCTCAAGTCATACGGGGCAAGATCGGGATCTGGGAACATGCGGTAGTCGTCGGCGGTCTCCTTCACGCGCATAACGATAGTGCGCTTGGCACCAGGCTCCCAATGACGGGTCTCCTGGCGAATGACTCCCCCGCTTTCGAGGACCTCCGCCTGCCTGCGAATCTCATACGCCAAGCCGTCATGCAGGTTCTTGAAGGAGTTCATGTTCTTGAGCTCCGTCTTGACGCCGAAACCCGTCTCACCGCGGCGACGGAGAGAGACGTTGCCGTCACAGCGCATGGAACCCTCCTCCATCGAGCAATCAGAAATGCCGATGGCAAGGTAGATCTGACGCAGCTTCTGCATGAACAGACGCGCCTCCTCCGGGGTGCGAAGCTCTGGCTCTGTGACGAGCTCGATCAAAGGCGTACCCGCACGGTTATAGTCGACCAGAGAGTTGGTGGCGCCGTCGATGCGCCCTTCTGCGCCGCCGACATGCACCATCTTGCCCGCATCTTCTTCCATGTGGATGCGCGTGATGCCGATATGCGCAACATAGGAGCCATCGGCGTCCTTCTCGACGTCAACGCGCTCCTTGGCGGCGTTGCCGCTCACCTCCAAATCGAGATGTCCGCGCATGCAGAAAGCCTTGGGACCTTGGGTCGTCTGAAAGTTCTTGGCCATATCAGGGTAGAAGTAGCCCTTACGATAGAACATCGTACGCTTCTCGATATCGCAGTTGGTGGCAAGGCCGGCAAGGACGATGCTCTCGATAGCAGCCTTGTTAGGGACGGGCAGGGCACCAGGAAGACCCAGGCATACCGGACAGGTATGGGTATTGGGCTCTGCACCGAACTCGATGGGGCAAGAGCAGAACATCTTGGTGTTGAGAGTTGTGAGCTCGGCGTGGATCTCCAAGCCGATGACAGCCTCCCAGTCCTTGAGGACCTCTTCAAGTTCCTTCATTAGTTGCAACCCCCTTCAAGCGATGCGACCTTACCCGCCATATCGCAGCAAGCCTCGAGTGCGGCACCGACGCGCAAGATGATCTCGTCCCTGAACTGGGGGCCGATAATCTGCAGGCCGACGGGCATCCCCGTCTGGGCGCCGAAGCCCACAGGCAAGCTCATGCCGCCGTTGCCGGCGATATTGAGGCTGATCGTGAAGACATCGGACAAGTACATGCTCGCCGGGTCGCTCATCTCACCGGACTTGTAGGCGACCTTGGGAGCCGTGGGCATGATGATCGCGTCGACCTTGTTGAAGGCCTTGACGTAGTCCTGGGTGATGAGCGTGCGCACCTGCTGCGCGGGATAGTAGTACTTGTCGTACACACCGCTAGCGAGCAGATGGCCGCCGAGCATGATGCGGCGCTTGGCCTCTGCGCCAAAGCCCTCTGCGCGCGAGGACTCGTAGCGCTCGGCCAAATCGTGGCCGGCACCCACATGCCCGTAGCGGACAGAGTCGAAACGCGACAGGTTGGAGAACGCCTCGCAGGGAGCGATGACGTAGTAGGCGCTGATCGCAGCCTCTGCGTGGGGAAGCTCGACGTCGACGATCTGCGCGCCCAAGCCCTCGAGCGCGCTGCAAGCTTTTGCGTAAGCGTCCTTGACTTCGACAGAAAGGCCCTCCATCTCCATAAAGGAGGAGACGACGCCGATCTTCATCCCCTGAACGCCCATCCCCAAGCATGCCGTGAAGTCGACATCGCAAGGTTGGCTCGTGCAATCATGCGCATCGTGGCCGCAGATGGCGTTGAGGACATAAGCCGCATCTTCGACCGTGCGCGCGAAGGGGCCCACCTGGTCAAGCGACGAGCCGAAGGCCACGACGCCGTAGCGGCTCACCACACCGTAGGTGGGCTTGAGGCCCACGACACCGCAGAAGCTCGCCGGCTGGCGG
>CAVCDT010000103.1:4056-5597 GCA_963600995.1 Akkermansia muciniphila
GCTCACCACACCGTAGGTGGGCTTGAGGCCCACGACGCCGCAGAAGCTCGCCGGCTGTCGGATGGAGCCGCCGGTATCGGAACCCAGCGAGACCGGGACCATACCCGCGGCGACGGCGGCAGCCGAGCCTCCCGAGGAGCCGCCGGGCACGCGCTCGAGGTCCCAGGGGTTGCAGGTCTTGCCGAAATACGAGCTCTCGGTCGTGGAGCCGAAGGCGAACTCGTCCATATTGGTCTTGCCCATGGGGATGGCACCGGCGTTGACGGCGTTGGAAACGCAGGTGGCGTCGTAAGGGCTCACGTAGTTCTCGAGCATCTTGGAGGCGCAGGTGGTATGCGTGCCCACCTGGTTCATGTTGTCCTTGAAAGCGCAGGGCACGCCCGCAAGGATACCCAAAGGCTCGCCGGCAGCAACAGCATCGTCGACTGCCTTGGCCTGCTTGAGGGCGAGTTCGTCGGTCACCTCCAAGAAGGCGTGGATAGAGGCGTCCTTATCCCTGATAGCGTCCAGGCTTGCCTGTGCAAGCTCCGTAGCGGAGAACTCTTTGGAAACGAGTCCCTCGTGGATGGCCTTGACACCGAGTGTTTCGAAGTCGCGCACTAGCGATCGCCCTCCTCGCCCAGAATAGAAGGAATCCTGAAGCAGCCGTCGCTCACGGAGTCGCTGTTGGAAAGCGCGACCTCGCGCGGGAATGGCTTGCCGACGACATCGGCGCGCATGACGTTGGAAAGGTCGCCTATGGGATGGAACGTCGGCTCGACGCCTTCGAGGTCCATCTCCGTGATGGGCTTGAGGGTTTCCATGATGTTGTTGAGGTCCTCGGTCATCGTGACGACTTCCTCGTCTGTGAGGCCTATGCGGACGTACTCCGCGATATCGCGGACGTCCTTTTGGGTTAGTGCCATGCCTTACTCCTCGATTCTGATGAGGGTGCCGATATGGTCGCAGACAGGGGACTCGGCGATCTCTGCCAGAGCCTGCTGGATATCGGCTTCCTTGACTTTGTGGGTAACGAAGGTCATCTCGCTGATCTCCTTGCTCAAAGGCGCCTGGTTGAGCGTCTTGATGGAGATGGCGTGCTTGTCGAAGACCTCGGATATCGCATGCAGAGTCCCGTGCACGTCTTTGACCTCAATGCGGATGTAGTAGCGGCTCTCGAGCTCCTCGATGGGCATATAGGGCAGCTTGTAGATGCACGTGCAGGCAAAGCCCACGGGGCTGCCCTCGGCGATGCAGCGGGCAGCGTCGATGATGTTGCCCATGACGGCAGAGGCAGTGGCGCCCTCGCCTGCACCCTGCCCGAAGAACATGACGTCGCCGATGGGCTCGCCCTCGACGTAGACGGCGTTGTAGACGCCGTTGACAGATGCCATGGGATGGCTTGCGGGAAGCATCGTGGGATGAACGCGCACGTCAATGCCCTTGTCCGTCCTGCGCCCGATGGCGAGCAGCTTGATCACATAGCCCATATGGCGCGCGCGGTCGAAGTCAACGGGGTTGATCGAGCTGATGCCGTTGGTGTAGACGTCGTGCACGTTGAC
>CAVCDT010000103.1:5607-6975 GCA_963600995.1 Akkermansia muciniphila
TGGAGCTCAGAAGCGCGATCTTGGCCGCGGCGTCATGCCCCTCGACGTCTGCGGTGGGATCGGCCTCTGCGTAACCCAGGCGCTGGGCATCGGCGAGCACGTCTGCGTACTCGATGCCCTCCTGGTCCATGCGGGTAAGCATGTAGTTGGTCGTGCCGTTGAGGATGCCCATCACAGAATCGATGCGGTTGCCCACCAAACTGCGCTTGAGGGGGTCGACGATGGGGATGCCGCCGCCCACAGCCGCCTCGAAGGAGACGCTGCCACTACCGATGTCTGCAAGATGGAAAATCTCCTCGCCGTACTCGGCGAGGAGCGCCTTGTTTGCGGTCACGACGTTCTTGCCGGCTTTGAGCGCGTTCCTCACCACATCACCGGCAAAACCGGTGCCGCCGACGAGCTCGACGACGATGTCGATCTCAGGGTCGTTGACGATATCCATGTAGTCGTCGACGATGCGCTCGGCGGGCACGCCCAATGCAGTGATCTTGGACTTGGTCCTCGAGCAGACCTTGGACAGCTCGATCTCCGGCCCGAAGCGGTCCTGGTAGTTGCTCCCCTCCTTGAAGAGGAGCTTGACGACGCCGCCGCCGACGGTTCCGCACCCGATAAGGCCAATCTTGACTTTGCGCATCATGCCTCCTGGAAAGGTACTCGATGAGAAACTGGCTGAACGAGGGCTGCGGCACTCATGCCGCAGCCCGGATAAAACGACAGCGACAAGCTAGCAGATATCGCGGGCGAGCAGATCCGCATAAGTCTCGCGACGCACGACCAAGCGGGCCTTGCCGTCGGCCACCATGACAATGCCGGGACGCACCTGTTTGTTGTAGTTGCTCGCCATCTCGTTGCAGTATGCGCCTGTGCCCAGGACGCACACGTGCTGGCCAGCCTCACAGGACTGCAGGCTGCGGTTGCGGACGACGACGTCTCCGCTCTCGCAATGCTTGCCGACGATATCGCAGACCATGTCGCGCGGCTCGCATGCGCGCTCGATGACGAAGGCCTCATAGGCGGAGTCGTAGAGCGCGGTGCGGATGTTATCCGTCATGCCGCCGTCGACTGCGACGTAGGTGATGCCGCCGTTCTCCTTGACGCTGCCCACGGTATAGAGCGTGACGCCGGCGTTCGCAGAGACGGAGCGGCCGGGCTCCGTGTAGATATGAGGCAGCGGGTAGTCGAGGTCTGCCGCGCACTCCTTCACAGCGTCGCAGGCAACCTGCGCGAACTCGGCGATGGTAGAGGGCTTGTCACCCGCGAGGTACGGGATGCCCAAGCCGCCGCCCAAGTCGAGGATGCGGGCCGTATAGCCCAGATCTGCGCGCATCTGGCTCATAAACTCGAACATGACCCTGATGGCGACAGGCC
>CAVCDT010000104.1:0-6884 GCA_963600995.1 Akkermansia muciniphila
GACCTGCACCGCGCCAAAAACTAGGCGACGCGCAGAGAAACAGGGTGTGCCTCCAAGCTTGCCCGATAGGGGAGGGTCGACGCGAGAGCCGTCGGCCCTCCTTTCTCTTTCCGAGAAAACTCGATTGCGAGATTTCTTGGACAAGCTTGCGTTTCTTAGCTGGCAGCTAATGAATCGGTAGATTCATTTCCCTAACCTTATGCGAGCGGAAGCGAATAGGCGTCTTCCAATGCAAGCAAAGGTAGGGATTAAAGATGACAGAACCAGACAACAAACCCAAAGAGGAGCTCGAGCCCAAAGCCGCTCAGGCCCCAGCGAGCACGCAAGCGCAGACACAGCAGCCAGCAGCCAAGAAATCCACTTCCGGCCTTGCCGTTGCGGGCTTGGTCTTGGGCCTCATCGCCCTGCTCAGCTGCTGGATCCCCCTCTTCAACGTGCTGACCACGCCGTTTGCCATACTCGGCTTGGTCTTCGCCATCATCGGCATCGTCGCCACGGCACCCGCCAAGCCCAAGGGAGGGCGCGGGATCGCCATCGCCGGCACCGTGCTGTGCGCTATATCGCTCGTGGTCTTCATGGCCATGTACGGCGGAGCAGCGGCAGTGGGTGGCTCCAGCGCAAAGGACTCCTCCAGCACGGAGACAAGCACCCAGGCGCAGTCCAGCGATTCAACCGATGACGACAGCAACGATGCCGCGGATGAGAGCAAAGATGCCGATGAAGCCAGCGAAGACGCCGGCATCGTAATCAAGGGCTGCAAGGCCGGCAAGGACTACGACGGCAACAAGGTTGCCTGCATCACCATCGAGTGGACCAACAACACCGGTGACACCGCCGCCTTCTTCACCGAGTACGCAGAGACCGCTTACGTCGACGGTGAAGAGGTAGACCGCGCCACGATGCTCGAAGACGGTTGGTACGAGGATCAGACCAAGATCAAGCCGGGCAAGACCAAGACGATCAAGTTCGCCTACGACTGGGACGGCAAGTCCGATGTCGAGTTCGAGGTTACCAAGTTCCTCTCGAGCGATCCCATCGTCTCTCAAACTCTCAAGGTCAAATAAGGACAAGCGTACGGGCGAGGCAAGCAAGCGCACCGCAAGCTTTGGCTTCGCCCGTTCCCGTAACAGCTGCGGCTGCCCGAGCAAACGCGCAAACAGCGCTTGGGCAGCCGCTTCACTACGTTCAAGGCAACATGAAGGCTAAAGTGTGGTTAGATGAAACAACGCAGATACCGCTTCACAGGCAAAAGGCAGGCCATGGCCAAAAAGCTCACGCAAACGGAGGAGTACCTCAACGAGATACTCTCGTCCGATTCACCCACCGCGTTTCTCAACCATCCCTTCGAGCAAGAGCGCAACCTCGGCGCTTTCCTGACGCGCAAGCTCGATGAGCAGGGTCTCAAGAAGGGCGACATCGTCCGCAAGTCCCAGATCAACGAGACCTATGTTTACGAGCTCTTCAGCGGCAAGAAGAAGAAACCTAACCGCAACTACGTACTGGCGCTGTGCATCGCGATGGGCTTGAGCACACGCGACACGAAACGCGCCCTCTACCATGCAAATGTCGGCGATCTTTACGCAAGGAACAGAAGAGACGCTATCATCATCAACTGTGTGAGCAAGAAGCGCACGCTCATGCAGACCAACGAAGCGCTCTACAAAGCAGGCGAGGAGACGATCACCGGTGAGGGAGACAAGCGGGGCTGACAGCACCGACGAGCTCTTAGGGCTCGTCGACAAGCTCCAGGAGTACCGCACCGTAGAGATACTCAAGCAATCCCCGCAAGAGTCCACGATACTCGTACAATCGCCAAACGATACTCAGCTCATCTGCAAGATCATAAGCTGCTGTGAGAAAACGCATCCCTACGAGCTATTCGAGACGCAAAGCCACCCTTTTATCCCCAAGGTATACAAATGCGCTCATGTGGGCGACGAGCTCGTAGTCCTGATGGAGAGGCTCGAGGGCCCCACACTCAAAGAGCAGGTGAACGAGTACGGCTCCTTTCAAGCAAGTTGCCTCATGGAGAGCTTCCAAGGGTTATTGGACGCCGTCAGCTTCATCCACACCGCCTTTGACGTACCTGTCATACATCGCGATATCAAACCAGAGAACATCATCATGACGAGCATGGGCGCTAAGCTCATCGACTTCGGCATCGCACGCACTTGGGACCCAGATGCCGACAGCGACACGCGGCTCATGGGCACCAACGGGTACGCCGCCCCAGAGCAGTTCGGGTTCAGGCAAAGCGATGTCAGGACAGACATCTACGCGCTCGGTATGACCTTGCGCTTCGCTCTCACCGGGGTCACCCCGTCGCAAGAGACGACAGTAGAGCCGCCTTCCTTTGCATCCGTCCTTAGCAAGGCATGCGAGTTCGACCCCGAGCAGCGCTACGCCACGGTCAAAGAGCTCGCATATGCGTTGCAACTTGCGACAGTGAAGCTCCAAACACAAGACAGTCTGTCGCAAACAGAAGAAGGGAGACGAGGCAGTACCGCGGCAAGCAACAGGGGGAGGGGCGAGCGCGTCACAACGCACGCCTTCGATCCCACCGCTGACACCCCATCTTCACAGCCTGCCAAACACAACGCAGAGCGGCCGCAGGATACGCCTCGAAACCCTACGCGAGACACAAGGCCCGCAGCAACAAGCCCCGTCGCAGACACGCAAAACCGAGGACCGCAACAAGACCTGCGTGTGCCTCCGGGTGCGAGAGTCGCCTATCGCATACCTCCCTCCAAACGCAAACCCTCTGCCTGGTGGCGGATCTTCCAGGTCTTCTGCGCCCTCATGGCCATCATGACGATATATGAGGCCGTGAGGATCCAGATGACAGAGAAAGGCTACGGCTTATTCACCGGAGTGGTCATGATGCTCGGCATCTGCGGCCTTCCCGCTTACTATCTATGCGACCCCTTCGATGTCCTCCGCAAACACGGAGCCTTTGACAAAAGCCCGGTAAAGCGCTTTTTCATCCTGATGGGAATCGGCTTTCTCATCGCTGTGGCATCTGCGATGCTCGAGGCTTACGTACTCCACACCATTACCTTCAGCAGCTAGCGCCATGACCGCCAACCGAGGATAGAGCAAACTGCAATTAGCGAAGGTTTTAAGCTTCGATATCGTATTAACCCTATGCAACGAGTATTATTCTCAGGATAGGCTAATAACAACGGAGGCTGCTCGATGCTCGAACCCAAAACCCAGGAAGTGCTCTCGCATTGCGACCCCCGTTTCGCAAGGGAGTTCAAGCACCTAGAGGATATGAGGCTTGTCATCGGCTGCACCTTCGAGGCGGCGGCGATACTGGCCTTCGACATACGCAGCAACGAGGCGACGATACCCATCACCGCGCTTGAATTCGACCAGCTGTTCGACTCTTCCTTCGAGAAAGAGGGCCGCAACGTCCTCATGAGCCTATCGCGAGGGGAGAGGGAGGCGTTTGCGAGCACGTGCCATGAGTGCATAGGCGCCAAAGACCCCATGAGCATCCGCTGCACATGGAGGATATGCTCCACAAAAGACGGGGCTGCGAGCCGTAAGCAGATACACACACGTGTAAGCATCCAGGCCGTGGGAAGCAACGAGAACATCCGCTACTTCTACATGGCGATAGAGGACGTCACAGCCCGCTATGACAAAAGCGAGGACCTCACCAAGGCGCAGCTCGCCGACGCTCTCAGGGCAGCGTACGCAGAGGTAGCCCTTCTCAACGTCGACACAGGTGTCACAACCCCGATATACGTCGAGGGTCGCACGCAAAGCGAGCTGAGCCAGGCAAAATGCGGCCTACATGCCATATTCACGTCGCTGCACCCAGAGGACAAGCCGCAGTTTTGGAAGCACGTGAGCAACGCCAACATCGAGCGCACGCTGTTTGGAGACAACAAGCAGGAGCAGGCGGTTATCACAACCGACCTGCGACGTATGGGCGCCGATGGGGAATACCACTGGGTGAGCCTCTACCTGTCGAAGGTAGATATGCAAAGCGAGCACCGCTGCGTGCTCATATGCCAGCGCAACATCGACGAGGCAAAAGAGGCGCAGCGCCGTGAACGCGACCTGCGAAGCAGGGCTCAACTCGACGGGCTTACGGGCATCTTCAACCATGCGACCACAGAAGAGCTCGTGGGAACCATGCTGCAAGGCCAGCTGGAGGATGACGAGCTCGTCTTCGCGATCTTCGACGTCGACAACTTCAAACACGTCAACGACAGCTACGGGCACGCAATGGGGGATATGCTCCTCAAATGCGTCGCAAGCAACATCAAGGGCATCTGCCGAGAGCGCGACATCGTCGGACGCGTTGGCGGTGACGAGTTCGTTGCCTTGTTCAGCGGCAAGGCCGCTTTGGGAATCAAGAGCGTCCAAAAGCGCCTTGGCAAATGCATGGAAGCGATAGGGGAGTTCTCAACCCAGAAGGGCATCGAACCGCCCGTAACGCTGAGCATAGGCTTAGTCGAGGTGCCCAAAGATGCGACGACATACTACGAGGTCTTCAAGCTGGCAGATTCGACGTTGTACGACGTCAAGGGCAACGGGAAGAACGGCTACGCCTTGTACAGGCCCTAAAGCTAGCTCAAGTCGCAGCAGCAAGAGTAGCTGCGGTGAGCAGCTACGCGCAGAGCAACTGAAGCAGTCACCGAACAAATACCCGGATTAGCACAAGAGTCAATTAGTTGTCCGAAGCCAAGATAACGTCTGTCGCCTTGATGCAAACAGTGATCTCATCGCCGACATGAAGGTTCATCTTCGAGATCGAGTCCATCGTGATGCTCGCAGTGATCACATCTCCCGATTTAAGCTCAACACCGACGGTCCCGTTAACAGCGCCCTCGTGAACAGAGATGACGATGCCGGTTAGCTGATTGCTCGTGCTGATAACCATAGAGAGAAGCTCCTTTGTCCGATGAGCTCGGATTTAATTTTGCCTAAAGAATAATAGCGCTTGCCATGACGTCTACAGGGGAGAACAACGAGAGTTTCGAGTAACTAACTGATCGTCGCCACCTGCAAAGTCCAGTCCGAAATATCTAACTTCCCATAAGATGCGTTATCAGACATATATACAAGAACTCCTGGATCAGGGGACCGGCTCTTGCCAGTAGCTCCGTATCAGCCGCTTAATCACCTGATGAACCGAAGCCGGTTTCGCCTCGTGACGTCTTGTCGAGCTCGTCGACCACAATAAGATCGACGACGGGCACTTCCTGAATCACCAGCTGGGCGATTCTGTCACCCTTGGCGATAACGATAGGCTCGTCTGTATCCGTATTGAGCGCGATCACCCCAAGCTCGCCTCTATAGCCGCTATCGATCAACCCCGGTGTGTTGACGATAGTCAGACCCTTCTTGAGGGCCAGGCCGCTCCTGGGCTGGACAAACCCAGCGAAGCCCTCGGGTATTGCAATAGCGATACCCGTCGGCACAAGCTGTCGTTTCCCAGGCGCTATAACGACATCTATGCGCGACCTAAGATCCAGACCCGCATCTCCCGCTTTAGCGTAAGCAGGCTTGGGCATCGAGTTATCGAGGATCTTAACCGGCATGGCTATATGTTGCATCTTGACCTTGTCTCCAATCAGGCAACGCGTGCTTTATATATTGCAGAGTTAGCTTCGACCTGCAGGCCGAAGCCAACTCTCTCAACTGAACTTGGCCGTTTGAGCGTTGTCTCATCCGCTACGTGAAACCGCTAACTTATGCGGACACCGCATAAGGCAATGCGCCAAAAGAAAGCGTAAGACACCACAACACACGTTTCTTCAATAAGAGAAACAGAACTCGAAGGGTTAATCTCCAATGCAGCTACACATCAATCCAGAGACTTGAATCTGCCATCAAGGGCCTGGCCCTGCTCGTTGAACTTCTCGAGCTCTGCATTGAACTCCGAGAGATCCTTGAAATCCTTGTAAACGGATGCAAAACGAATGTAGGCCACAGCATCAAGGTCTTTGAGATGGAGCAGCACCTGGTCTCCCAAGACATGAGAGGCGACATCGCTCTTATGCTTGTCGCGCAGCTCATGCTCGACCTCTGCCACCAGTTGTTCGAGCTCTGCCACAGGGATGTTCCTCTTAACCGTGGCGGTAAAAAGGCTCCTGAGGAGCTTTTGAGAATCGAAAGGCTCCACCGTGCCGTCTTTCTTCTGGATCATCAACGGCGATTCCTCACGGCGTTCGTAGGTGGTGAAGCGCGCACCGCATGACAAGCATTCACGACGCCGGCGTATGCTAGAGGCATCCTCGGCACAACGAGAGTCGACGACTTTAGAATCCGTGTTGCCACATTTGGGACAAAGCATAGAACCTCCAACATCGCTAGACTGGCAGGGCGTTAGCTACAAACGCCCTGCCAGTCTAGCAAAAGCAACGAACCAGCTGTACCACTGCCAGACACTAGAAGTTGGCGGATGCCAAAACCGAAAGAAACAAGGCTGCGATAGGCAACGCGACAGCGAGAAAGCACTTGATCTTGCCCGTGCGATTCTGGGGCATTTGGCGAGACAGGTCGAAGGCCTCGTATGTGACAGAAGCATTGACAAGGCCAGCAAGAAAGGCAGGCTTGACATTTGACGTATCAAGGCCACGGGAATGAAAGGCGACGACGTTAGCGTCCGGCTTAACGTAATCCCCAGCAAAATGGACCTTAAGGGCGCTGCTGCCAGCGGTTTGATACGTGCATGCCATGTTCTCTCCTTCAACGAATGTGCCAACGAACCCATTTATACGAGCAACTGCTGACGCGAAAACAGCTAGGAACAACTGTTCGTCACCCCTATAGTACACGAACAGTCGTTCGTTGCAAGCAAATCTCGAACATTTGTTTGAAATTTTTAGAAAAATAGCGTACAATCGTTTGCGCAAGGACAAAGA
>CAVCDT010000105.1:0-6774 GCA_963600995.1 Akkermansia muciniphila
GATAAGAAGGCTTCGGCACCGGATAGCGGCCAAGGGCGCTGTGTTGCGGGTGCGCAGCGAGGTTCTTCGCAAACGGATGGGGGCGCCCATGCGGCGTCTTGAGGGAAAGGACTTCTCCATGAGGATCTCTCGCAGGATAGCTGCCGTCGGTGTGGCTACGGCCTGTGTCTTCGCGCTGGGCGCGTTTAGCGCAGCGAGCGCGTTCGCCGCAGGCGCCAATACGGCTACCGTGGGCGTCACCGTCATCGAGGCCAGTGCCGGCGACGACGTGGCAGATGTGCTCTGCAACGAAACCGTCATGCTCGACAAGGGCGCCACGCTCAAGGACGCGCTTCTCAAGGCTGGCTTCACCGAGGTCGACTCCATCGACAAGACCATCAACTACAAGACCTTCGCAGACAGCGGGGACGGCCACCCCGTCTTTGCCGGCAGGGACAGCGACAGCTTGGCCAAGCTCTCCTGGAACCGCTGCGTGAACTTCACCTCTGACTACGGTGGGCTCAACACCAAGCTCGACTCCGTGGTGGAGAACGGCTCGCATTACCAGTTCGTGTACTCAGAGCCCAACTACACCACTTACGGCTTCGAGACCTATTACTTCGACTACGTCGACTTCCCCAATCTCGAAGACCCCATGGCCACCGCCGAGTCGTTCGAGAAGGTCATCAACGCGCTTCCCGTCACCTACTCCAAGGACAACATCTGGGACGCCACCACGACGATGAACAATGCCAAGACCATCTACTACTCCTTGGGCACGAAGGATAAGAGGCAGGTCAAAAAGCAGGACAAGATCAACTTCATCAGGCTTTGCGAGGAGCTCGAGCAGGCTCAAGACAGCATCGCCATCGAGGCCGTCGCCAACAAGACCATCAAGGTCAAGCAGGGCAAGAGGGCCACTGCTACCTTCGACTACATGTACAGCCTGAGCGGCAGCGAGGCCTTCTTCGTCAAGACGAGCGGCAACAAGAAGATCACCGTCAGCAGCCAGGGCAAGATCACCGTCAAGAAGGGCCTCAAGAAGGGCACCTACAAGGCCAAGGTCTACGTCTTGTGCGGCACGCAGGAGAAAAACGTCAAGATCAAGGTGAAGGTCACCAAGTAAGGGGCTTTGCATGGCGCTTGTCTGAGGGGCGGCTGGCTTTTTGCCGGCCGCCCTTTCTGCTGCATTGAGCCTTGCGGTTGGCAGATATCCGCATGGCTTTCGCTATACTTGAGGCCAAATGCGAACAATGCACAGAGAGGTAGACGATGAACATCATCACCTTGCCCGATCCGCTGCTGCACGAGCCCTGCGAGCCAGTCGAGATCGGCGATAAGTCCATAAAGAAGCTGGCGCGCGACATGGCCCGCCTCATGTACCAGACCGACGGCGTGGGCATCGCCGCGCCACAGGTGGGCCTGCTCAAGCGCTTCGTGGTCATCGACTGCGACTGGGTAGAGGATGACGAGAAGGGCCGTCCCCTCAAGAAGAACGCCCTGGTCATGATCAACCCCAAGATCGTCGACCACTCCGATACCACCGTCGTCAACAGCGAGGGCTGCCTCTCCGTTCCTGGCATCTCGGGCGACGTCGAGCGCTGGGAGTGGGTCGAGGTCGAGTGCTACAACGAGAAGTACGAGCTGGTGCGCTACAAGAGCGACGGCCTCTTCGGGCGCTGCATGCAGCATGAACTCGACCATCTGGACGGCAAGACCTTCATCGACCGCATGAAGCCGCTCGAGCGCCTCCAGGCGCTCAAGGAGTACGACGAGGCCCGCCAGCGCGGTGCCCGTCCCGGGGAGGTGCGTTAGATGCGCGTCGTCTTCATGGGCACGCCCCAATATGCGGTGACCACGCTCGACGCGCTGGTCGACAACAACTACGACGTCGTGGCCGTCTACACGCGCGCAGACGCCCCCTCTGGTCGCGGCAAGAAGCTCTACCCCAGCGATGTCAAGGCCAGGGCGCTCGAGCTGGGCCTGGAGGTCTTCACCCCCTCTACGCTCAGGGACCCCGATGTCATCGCCCAGATCGCCTCGTTCGAGCCGGATGCCATCGTGGTCGCCGCCTACGGCATGATCCTGCCCAAGGAGGTCATCGACATCCCCACTATGGGTACTTACAACGTCCACGCCTCCATGCTGCCGCGTTGGCGCGACGCCGCCCCCATACAGCGCGCGATCCTAAGCGGCGACAGCCATGTGGGCGTGTGCACGATGAAGGTCGTCGAAGAGCTCGACGCTGGCGAGTACATCCCCACGAGCCAGGTGAGGATCGGCGACAAGAGCATGGACCGCCTTACCTTCGAGCTCTCGCGCCTGGGTGCTGCGGGCATGCTCGAGACGCTTGCCGCAGAGTCTGTGGGCTGCGCGCATTGGCTGCGCCAGGACGAGGAGTGCGTCACCTATGCCAAGAAGGTCGCCAAGAAGGAGATCCTGCTCTCGCCGGAGCTTCCCGCTTTCGTGGCCAAGCGCCGTATCCAGGCCTCGAACCACCGCGCGCCCGCGCGTTGCGTCGTCTGCGGCACGGAGCTCACGGTCGTCGCCGCCCATCCGGCCGAGGAAAACGTCGCGGCAGGTCAGGTGCTCCTCGACAAGAAGCGCGTCGTCTTGGGCTTCCCCGACGGTGCACTCGAGGTCGATACCGTCAAGCCCAAGGGTAAAAAGGAGATGCCCGTCGCGAACTGGGTCTGCGGCCTGCATGATCCGGATCTTACCTGGACGGCCGTTTAGGCGCTGCTTGGCCGCTCGCTAGAGAGCGGCGTCACGCACGCAACGCCTACCTCGAGGGATATCGCATGTCACAAAGCAAAGAACCAGCAAAACGCAATAGCCGCCGCGCGCCCGCCCGCGCTGGCAGGCATGATGCGCCCGTATCCAAGCTCACCCCCGCGCGCCAAGCGGCGGTGCAGCTCGTGCGCGAGGTGCGCGAGCGCGACGCCTATGCGCGCGAGCTGATCGATGCGCGCCGCGGCAGCTGGAAGCACTCGCAAGAGGACTTCGACTACATGCAGGTGCTCGTCTTTGGCGTGGTGATGTGCGCCGGCACGCTGGACGAGCTCATCGACCGCAACCTGCGCAGCCCCAAGGACATCAAGGCAAACGTGCGCGATGCCCTGCGCATCAGCGCCTTCGAACTGATCTACCTGCACAAACCCGACCATGTGGTTGTCGACCAGGGTGTCGAGATGGTGCGCTTCGTCGCCCGAAAGGCGGCAGGCCTTGCCAACGCCGTCTTGCGCAAGATGGCAGCGGATGCCAAGGAGTTCCCCTGGGGCGACAAGGATACCGAGCATGAGGCCTTTGCGCGCTACTACGCGCAGCAGCAGTGGCTTTGCGACGCACTGCTCATGCAGTACGGCATCCAGGCGACCCAGGACATCTTCGAGGCCTGCATGGGGCCCGCCCCTACCTACATGGTCGACAATCCCTACTTGCCCGGGGCGCGCTTTGCGGCAGACCTCGCCTCGCAGCAGGTGGCGAGCATGGTGCCCGTCGACGGCAACGTGCTCGAGATAGGCGCCGGCCGGGGCACCAAGACCATGCTCATGCAGCGCAACGCGCACGTGTGGTACCGCCAGCCGGCTGTCATCCATACCGTCGATGTCCATCCCTTCAAGGCTGATCTTCTGCGCGATCGCATGCGCGAGCAGCGCGTGCCCGGCGTATATGCCCATGTGGGCGATGCGACAGACCTCGACAGCATCGAGGATCTGCCCCATGGTTTCGATGCCGTGCTCGTGGATGCGCCCTGTAGCGGCACGGGCACGCTGCGCCGCCATCCGGAGATACGCTGGAAGCTCGCCAAGAAGGACGTGAGCGAGCTTGCGGCCCTGCAGCTCGCGATGCTTAAATCCGCTGCACCCTATGTGGCATACGGCGGCGTGATGATCTATGCGACCTGCTCGATCCTGCGCCGTGAGAACGACGAGGTCGTGGCGTCGTTTCTCAAGAGCGCGCAGGGCAAAGGCTTCGAGATAATCGAGTGCGCCCCGGCTTTCGAGGACTTCGACGATTGCGTCACCGATGCCGGCTTCTTCCAGAGCCTCCCGTCCAAAGACGGCCCCGACGGCCACTTTGCCGTCATCCTCAAGCGCATCCGCTAGCGCAGTGGCCGCGCAGGCGGGCTTCGAGCTCATGCTCGACACCCAATCGCCTCGCAGCGCCTGCGATGGCTGGGGTCTTTGCGATATCGTCATTCTGAGCGGAGGCCCCGGTAGGGGCCGTAGTCGAAGAATCTAATTGCGACTCATTGTGCGCTTGCGGGGGGGGGTGTGCGCTGCTCCAGCGCAGATCGCAGTTCTCCCGGTAGATGTTGCGCTCTTGCCTAGCGCATGAGGTCGCGGGCTTTGTTTGCGAGCTTTTGCGCGGCCTGCGATGCGGCGCGGCTGCCCGCTGCTGCCGCCTTCGCCGCATGGGGTTTGACGCCGTCGACGACCCCGCGTCCAAAACCGGCTGCCGCGTCTGCGACGGGCGCGACGTTTCTCTGCGCGAAATCCGCGACCTTATCCGCCGTCTCGTCTCCCACTGCCGCGCGCAGACCCTTGCCGCCGACATGTGCAGCGATGCTTGCGGCGTCTTTGATGCCGCTTGCTGCCGCAGCGCCCGCGTCCTTGAGGTCTGCGGCGACGCGCTCGCCTGCAGGGGCGAGGTCGTTGGCGGCAAAGTCGCGCATGCGCTCGACGAACTCCTCGCCGGCTTGCTGCCCGCGCTCGAAATGCGGGTCCTCACGCATCTCCGGGCTGATAGGGTCGTTGCCTGTCATGTTCTGGTAGCCGCGGCCGGCAAGCGCGATGCCTCCGGCGATCGCCGCAACGCCCGGGCCGGGCAGGATGAGCATGGGCACGCCCGCTGCGGCTATAAGGCCCCCGGCCAGCATCTGCTTGGCACCGCGCGCCTTCTTGGCAGCGCCTTCCCGCCCGGCGCCATCCGCCGCGCAATCGGCAGCGTTGCTATCGGCTTCGCTTGCCTCTTCGATAACGCAGGCTTCGATGACGATGGTTTCCCGGTCTGTGTTGCGGTGCCTCATGCGGGCCTCCCTTGATCTGGCGGTACGGTCCATTAAGCCCATAGTAGCGCCTGGGAGGGGAGGGACACCGCCTTGTCATGCCATCGTTGCCGCGCTCCTTTGCCGCGCGGCTGGCGGTTGCGCCGGGGATGCGCGCTCAAATGTGGGAGAATGACGATAACTGTCACCAAGAACCAAGGAGGCCTCATGGCTAACTGCCTCGTTGCCCAATCCGGCGGCCCTACCGCCGTCATCAACGCCAGCTTGGCCGGCGTGATCCGCGCTAACCAGCTCAACCCCTACTACGACCGCGTCTTTGGCGGCATCCACGGCATCGAGGGCGTCTTGGCCGATAAGCTCTACGACCTCACAGACCTCCCCGTCCATGAGATCGAGATCCTCAAGCAGACCCCGTCGAGCGCTCTGGGCACCTGCCGCTATAAGCTCTCGCGCGAGAAGACCGCCGATTACGAGCGCCTGGTCGAGGTCATGGACGCGCATGACATCGAGTGCATGTTCTACATCGGCGGCAACGACTCGATGGACACCGTCGACGCGCTCAGCTCCTGGGCCGAGGCCAACGGCATCGCCAAGCGCTTTATCGGCATCCCCAAGACCGTGGACAACGACCTCGTCCCCGTGGACCACTGCCCCGGTTTCGCCAGCGCTGCCAAGGTCGCGGTAGAGATCACGCACGCGACCTACCTGGACTACGCCGCCTATACGCGCCCGGAGGTCTTCGTGCTCGAGACTATGGGCCGTGATGCCGGTTGGCTCGCTGCGAGCTGCTGCATGAGCGGCGACGTCGACTTGCTGGTCCTGCCCGAGCAGCCCTTTGACAAGGACGCCTTCCTGGCGCAGGTCAAGCGCTGCATGGACGAGAAGAACGAGTGCTACATCGTGGTGAGCGAGGGCGGCCGCTATGCAGACGGAACCTACCTGAGCGCCGGCGATAGCGCCAACGACGGCTTCGCCCATGCGATTTTGGGCGGTGCGGGTTTGCAGCTCAAGCAGATGATCGTCGATGCCGGCATCGCGCCGCGCGGCGTTGTGCAGGATTTGAGTCGTGCTGCGCGCAGCAGCAACTTCGCCCAGAGCCTGGTGGACGTGACCGAGGCTTACGAGCTGGGCATGAGCGCGCACATGCGCAGCGCCGATGGCAAGTTTACGAGCAGCGTCGTGGGCATCAGGCCGCGCACGGATTTGGACGCCCCATACAATGCGGAGTTCTTCGCCGGCCCGGCAAGCGAGTTCGCCAACTACGTCAAGCAGTTCCCCGTAGAGTGGATCTTGCCGGATTACGCGGGCATCACCGATGAGGCCAAGAAGTACTTCGCGCCGTTGTTGGAGGGCGAGCCCAAGCTGGTCTACGAGAACGGGCGCCCTGCCACCATCGTCCCCTTCAACCAACGCTAAGAACCGCTGCATCTCATAGCGCGCGATAATCAGCGCACTTGCAAGCGCCCCCGCCCGGGGGCGCTTCTGTTTATCTAATGACGGAGGTTGAAACTCAATGGAGTTCGCAGGTGCGCATAGGGGCGAGCGGATGCGGGCGAAGCCCGCTAGCTCGCCCGGTCGCGCCCATAGGCGCGACGTTAAGTTGCAAGACGCTGCAACCTACCGGGAGAGCTGCGCACTACGTGCGCGTCGCTCTCCCCTACGCGGTTCTGCATCGTCTCTACTCTCGAAACCACACGGTGTCTCAGTGCCGTTGCGAGGGATATCCTGCCCCAAGGGCGCGCAGGCGGGCCGAGCGAATGCGAGGCAGATCGCGCGAGAAGCGC
>CAVCDT010000106.1:0-4869 GCA_963600995.1 Akkermansia muciniphila
AGCTGCGCAGGGCTTGGTGGCAGCGGGCCGCTGCAACCTAGCGGGAGAGCTGCGAGCTGCGCTTACGCTTGCTCGCGTCGCTCTCCCCTACGCGGTTGTGCACCGCTCCTGCCCTCGAAACCACACGGTGCCCCTGCGTCATTGCAGCCCCAAATCGGGGAATCGCAATCACGGCAAAGCCGCGACAAAGGGGGCGACGCAGGTGCGCGTAGGGGCGAGCGGATGCGCACGAAGTGCGCTAGCTCGCCCGGTCGCGGCGTTAGCCGCGACGTATCTTGGCGCAACGACAGCTGCACAGGGCTTATTGTCCGCGAGGCCCTGCAACCTATCGGGTGAGCTGCGAGCTGCGCTTACGCTTGCTCGCGTCGCTCTCCCCTACGCGATTCTGCACCGTCACGACCCTCGAAGCCGCGCGGTGCCTCTGTGCCGTCGCGAGAAACCTGCACCTCCACCTGAGCTGCGACTAGCTCCTTCGATTCCGCTCGCTACGCTCGCTTCACTCAGGATGACGGATGATGAACGGGCTTACAGAAAAGCAAACACGCAATGAGAGAGTCGCGGCATTGGCCGCGACGTGTCTTGGCGCAGCGCCAGCTGCGCAGGGCCTCCCTGACCCAAGGGCGCACAGGCGGTCCTGCTCTGCCACTCTCATTCTGCCGTGCGGGCCTCGGACAGGGTCTCCAAGCTGAGGTCGGCAGCGAGCTTCCTGAAGCGAGGCTGGCACCAATGGCAGCTGTCAGACCCCTGGTGCGCGCGCAGAAACGCAAGGTACTCGTCTTCGGTCAAAGGCTTGGAGTAATAGAAGCCCTGCAGGCGCTCGACGCCCAAGAGCTCGAGGACGTTGACCATCTCCGGCGTCTCGACGCCCTCCGTCACGATCAGCTTGTCCAGGGAGTGGCACATCCCCGTCACGTTCTCGAGCACGGCGAGCGCGTTGTCGTTCTTCATCGCACCCCATAGCAGCGACTTGTCGACTTTGACGATGTCGATGGGCAGCTCGAAGAGGTTGGTCGCCGCGCAGTAGCCCGTCCCGTAATCGTCGAGCGCGAGCTTCACGCCGGCCTCATGCAGCTTGGCGAGGTTGGCGTCCGTTGCGGCGCGGTTGTTGAGGATGGCGGTCTCGGTCACCTCCATGCACACGGCACTCGCGGGCACGCCGTAGCGCTTGAGCTTGCAGAGCAGCTCATCGGCCATACCCGGCTTGGTGCACTGGACGGCAGAGAGGTTGATGTCCATGCACTCGACGCCGAGGCCGGCCAGGTTCGCATCGCGCCAGAACCCGCAGACCATGTCCATGATCTGCTCGCCGATCTCCAAGATCATGCCGTTGGCCTCTGCCAAGGGGATGAACTCATCCGGGCTCACGAAGCCCAGGGCGGGGTCGACAAGGCGCACGAGCGCCTCGGCAGAGTCGAACCTGCCCGTCTCGACGCTGCGGATGGGCTGGTAGCGCATCTCGAAGCCCTTGTTGGCGATGGCCTCGCGCAGGGCGAGCGCCACCTCGCTTTGGCGGCGGCGCTGCGCGAGCATGGTGCCGTCCACCGTGCGTATGAGGTTCGAAGGGTCGGATACGCAGGCGTCGAGCGCACTCACCATCATGTCATCTGCCTCCCTGCCGCTTTGGACCACACCCGGATGGCGCATGATCGCAAAGCAGGGGTTGAGCTCGATGTTACAACCGGTGGGCTGCTCGACCCCATTGAGCGCGTCGGCCACATCCAAGACCACCTCGTTCTCCTTGGCGATGGAGCAGACGATGACAAAGTGGCCGTTGCGCAGGCAGAAGGTGTTGCGCTGACCGAACCTGCGGCGCAGCGCATTGCCGATGTTGATGAAGAGCGCCTGGTAGACGTTGTAGTCCATCACCCCGTTGTAATAGGAGATGTCGCGCAGCCCCACACCCACTACGGCAAAGGAGTCGCTCTTCTTGATACGGCAGTCCATCTGATCGCGAAACGCGCGGTAGTTGTAGCAGTAGCTGCCAGAGAACATGAACTTCGAGTTGGCCTCGGACACCTCGTAGACCAAAGTCAAGACAAGAGAGATCGAGAAGCATTGCAAGAGCAGGTACGGGACGAGCATGTTGATCACCGATGCGACGACGACAACAATGCATGCCGCGACGGGCGGCACGATCTGGAACGCGTTGAGCCTGCCGCGCGAGCCCACCAGGCAGACAACGGCCATGACGATGATGGCGAAGTCGAGCACGTAAAGCGCCTCGAATATGGGCCCGTGATGATAGGTGCCGTCGGCCGAGAAATAGAAGAGCAGGTGCGTAACGGGAGTGGTGACGATCAACGCGATGACGATGTCAAAGAGCGTATAGGCCGCCCTGCGGAGATGCCTCCATTTGTTGATGTTGCCGGTAACAGAGAAGATATAGAGCAGGAAGCAAACGGCGACCACGGCGTTGCAGACATGGTAGGCCACCACCAACAGGCAGTTGAGCAGCGGCGGCACCACCTGGGAGTTCGAGATGGCGATAGCCGATGCGATGTCGAAGACGCTGCCCAAGACGTTGGCCTGCGCCATCGCGAAGAAGACCTTGGTCTCCTTGGTGGGGTAGTTGCGGCGCAGCCAATAGACCAGAAGCAAGCCCAAGGTCAAGATAATCGCAGCGATATCGAAGCTGATGTTGTAGAGCACGAGGTTCCTTCTAGGGCGTTTGCACCTGCAATACGCTCAGTCTGTAGGCAGATAAGCCTGTAGAGTATATCCTCCCCAAGAGAATCCTTAAGGGAAAATAAAGAGTTAGCCCAGGCTATTTTTATCCCGGCCAGCGCTGCGGCTCCTACGTCGGGAGATATTGCACCCGCCCCAGCCCTCGGATCAGCCTGCCACGGGCCGACAAAAGCACAGGTCGGCTGCGAGATTACTCCCCTATGCGGTCGCGCACGACGTCTGCCAGCTGGTTGGCGAGCGCGTCTGCCTGCTCCTGCGTGGGGGCTTCGACCATGACGCGGATGAGGGGCTCGGTGCCACTCGGACGCACCAGCAGACGCCCGCTGCCCTTAAGCTGGGCCTCGACCGCTGTCTGAGCAGCAGCGATATCATCGTCTTGCGCATAGAGCGCCTTGTCCTTGACGCGCACGTTGACCAGCGACTGCGGCAGCTTGCGCATGATGCCCATGAGCTCCTCGAGGCTCTTGCCGCTGCGCGCCACGACACCCAAGAGCATGAGCGCAGTGGCAAGCCCGTCGCCCGTCGTGTTGTGGCGCAGGTTGATGACATGGCCGGACTGCTCGCCGCCTATCACGGCACCGAGCTCGCGCATGGACTCGAGCACGTAGCGATCGCCCACCTTGGTGCAGACCACGTCCACGCCCTCGCGCTCCATGGCCTGCATGAAGCCGAGGTTGGCCATCACCGTGCCCACCACGGTGTTCTGTGCGAGGATGCCGCGTTGCTGCATGTCCTTGGCGCAGATGGCCAGGATGAAGTCGCCGTCGCACACTGTGCCGTCGCTTGCCACGGCGAGCAGGCGGTCCGCATCGCCGTCATGCGCGAGCGCGATATCGGCCCCGCTCTCGCGCATGAGCTCGATGACCGGCCCCAAGTGCGTAGAGCCGCAGTCGACGTTGATGATGGAGCCGTCCTGGCTGGTGTTGATGGCGATGACATCGGCACCCAGCTTCTCGAGCGCCATCGGCGTTGAGACGCAGGACGCACCATGAGCGCAATCGAGCGCGATCTTGATGCCCGCAAGGCTCACGCCTGCCTCGGTAAGCGGTGCGATGTCGTAGTCGACGAACTGCTCCACGGCATCGCCTACCTGCACGCCGGGCTCCGGCGCGTCCACAGGCTGGCCCAGCAGTTCCTCGACTATCTCCTGCATCTGGTCTTCGAGCTCGTCGGGCAGCTTGAAGCCCTCGGGGCCAAAGAACTTGATGCCGTTGTATTCCGGCGCATTATGGCTGGCCGTGATCATGATGCCGCAGTCGAAACCCTCTTTGACCGTGTACCAGGCAAGTCCCGGCGTGGGGATGACGCCCAAGAGCACCGGAGGCTGGCCGCCTTGCGCCTGGATGCCCGCGCGCAGGCCCTCCTCGAGCATGGGGCCGCTCACACGCGTATCGCGTCCGATGACGATGCGCTGCCCTAGCTTGAGCACAGCCGCGCGGCCCAGGGCCACGGCCAGGTCGTAGGTGAGGTCTTCGCCCGCAACACCGCGAACGCCGTCAGTTCCAAAAAGGCGCGCCATGAGCCGCCCTCCTTCATCAGCCGAGATACTCGTAGGCTGATGATTCTAGCGCACTTGCATCCGCGGCACTTCCTATACGGCCCCCAGCGGTCCCGGCAAGCGCAGCTGCCATGGCTCTCACGGCTCACACGGCTCGCGACGGGCTCCTGCTCGACGCAACCTCCTACAGGGCCTTGGCCGCCTTAAGCGCCTTGCGGACCTTACTGTTCCCGCTGGCCCTGTGGGCCTTGCCCTTCCCACCGGCCTTATGAACCTTGCCCAGCTTGGCGCTCTTGCTCGCCTTGTTGGCGCTACTAACCGCCGCCTTGCCCACGGTGGGAAGCCAGACCTTGGCATAGGCCAAAGCAGAGGGATGGCGCAGGTCGTCGATGAAATAAGGGCACAGGTACCTGTTGTGGTTGCGCTTTGCGTTAACGATCTGCTCGACGCTTTTTATCTGCGAGAGGCTCTTGAAGTTCTTGCCGCCGCAGTAGAAACCCAGGGTCTTGGCCCCATCGGCAAGTTTGACATCGGCCATGAAGAAGCCCTGGATATCGATGAAGCGCACGCTCCTGCGATGCGAAGCCAGCCTCCTCACCGCCTTGTTGTAGGCGTCGATGCGCGTCCAGTTGACGGGCGTGCCGTCGACAACAACGCCCTTGCTGTAATCGGCAGGGGTCTTGATC
>CAVCDT010000106.1:4879-6277 GCA_963600995.1 Akkermansia muciniphila
CGATGATGATCTTGACATGCGGCAAGCGATTTTTGAGGATGCCGATGTAGCGTTTGAGGAGCCTGACGCTGCCCCTCGCCGCCTGTCCGTCGCTGCGATGATCCATCACGCTCTTGTCGCGCAGCTCGTTGATGCCGGCCACCACGACGACGCTGGGCTTGAGCCTGACAATGGCGTTGATGTAGCGCGGCTTCACCCATTCGTTAACGCCCCTGCCGCCCCTGGCCAGGTTGTACACCTTGTTGGAGGGGTAATTGTAGGCGTTGGCAAGGTCGCTTGCGAGGCTGTCCCAGCGCGAGAACTGCGACGAGCCGGTAAAGGCTATGCCGCCTTTGGGGTTGTCCCTGTAGCGCTCTTTGAGCCGATAGGTGCTGATGGTGCGCGGATAACCGTGCGTATACGTTGCCTTGAACTTCTTGCCGCAGCTGCATACGTAGTAGTAGCGGGCTTTGGAGCTGCTCGTCGCATAACGCGCAAGGTTGGCGCTCGTGGGGACGCGGAGCTTTTTGTGCCTGTGCATACGATGGGACACGATGTCCTTGCCCTTGGAGCTGCCCTTCTTGTGGGCGCCGCCCGCCTTCTGGGCAAAAGCGGCAAAATAGCCTTGATCGGCATCGCCTGCCAGGGCGGGCAATGCGAACTGCGTGCTCGAGAGAATCAGAAGCGCCCCGAGACCTGCTGCGGCCACCATGCGAAGACCGCGCCGTTTGCTATGTTCCATCGTTATCATGGGGGCCAAGATAACACTGGGAATCATCGGTTAGAGCTTGCCTCGAAGCTTCTTAACTAAGGATTAAGCGAGCTTTGAGCAATTCCTTAAGGCGTTCTGATAGGATGCCGAATATAAACCCAGTATTCAGGTAGGTAGATAGGAATAGACACGATGCTCAATCAGTTCTCGCGCACGGCCCTGCTCTTGGGGCAGGACGGCATCGAGCGCCTCAAGGACTCCCGCGTCCTCGTCTTTGGCGTGGGCGGCGTAGGGGGGTTCACGGTGGAGGCGCTCACGCGCGCCGGTGTAGGCGCCATCGACATCGTCGACAACGACGACGTCTCGCTCACCAACCTCAACCGCCAGATCATCGCCACATGGGACACCATCGGCAAGCGCAAGGTCGACGTCGCAGAAGAGCGCATCAAGTCGATCAACCCGGATTGCGCAGTCACCAAGCACGCCTGCTTCTACCTGCCCGAGACGCGAGACGAGTTCGACTTCGGCAGCTACGACTACGTGATCGACGCCATCGACACCGTGAGCGCCAAGCTCGACATCGCCTGCGCCGCGCAGGCGGCGGGCGTGCGCCATATCGCGAGCATGGGCACCGGCAACAAGCTCGACCCCACACAGCTCGAGGTAGCCGATATCTCGCAGACGAGCGTATGTCATCTTGCCAAGGT
>CAVCDT010000106.1:6338-6704 GCA_963600995.1 Akkermansia muciniphila
ACCGGCAACAAGCTCGACCCCACACGGCTCGAGATAGCCGATATCTCGCAGACGAGCGTATGCCATCTTGCCAAGGTCATGCGCAAGGAGCTGCGCAAGCGCGGCGTCTACCACATGAAATGCGTCTACTCCAAAGAGCCGCCCGTCAAGCTCGACCAGGAGACACCCGGGGCAGAGCGCAAGGGCCGCGGCATCGCGCCGGGCTCCACGTCGTTCGTGCCCAGCGTCGCGGGCCTCATCATCGCATCCGAGGTCATCAAGGACATCGCCTTCGAGCGCTAAAACGTGCGCGCACCGCGCACCCTCGAAGCCCGCGGGTCAATGCAACCTACCGGGAGAGCTGCGCACTTCGTGCGCGTCGCTCTC
>CAVCDT010000107.1:0-5285 GCA_963600995.1 Akkermansia muciniphila
AGGTCTATCGCTATACCGATGGCAAGATAACGCAGGTACTCAACTGCACCAAGGCCGGTTTGGGCTCTGGCAAGTACGGCAGCGGCGACGGCATGCTTCTTTCCAAGGTCAACGGCAACAAGCTCGTCGTGGACTGCTGGACCCAGTTCCATGCATGCGGCTACACCTCCTACAGCTTCACCTACAAGCACGACGAGGCCAAGGGTGCCTTTGCGCGCACGTCCTACCTGGCAAGCGCCAAGGCGATGTTCACCAAACCCATGGTGGGCAAGCATGTGACGTGGAGCCCCATATACAAGAGCGTCAAGCTCTACAAGGGCACCGGATTGAGTAAGGTTGCCACAACCCTTAAGAAGGGCACCAAAGCCAAGGTCACCGCTGTCTACATCAACGGCAAGACCGTCACGGTCAAGGTCAAGGCCAAAAGCGGCCAGCAGGGCTGGCTCAAGCTGAGCAAGAAGCAGAAATGGGACGAGAAAACCGGCCGCTTTACCAACCAGATCTTCAAGTACGCCATGTTCGCATCCTAAGCGCTTTATGCCCGCGCACGGTCCTCCGCTCAGACTCGGCAGCGACACGCGCTCGAAGCGCCTGCAGCTGCGGATTAGGGGTTTGCGGGGATGCGCGATGCTCCAGCGCGCTTCGCTGCTCGCGCCCTGCGGGCGCTCGTGCGCTCGCTCCGCGCAACTATGCACAGCGACGGTTGCGCGAGGCGTTGCGCATCGCGCAACCCCGCAAACCTCGCATTCGCTCGGCTTGCCTGCGCGCCCTTGGGTCAGGGGGATTTTTGTAACGGCATCGAGGCACCGGGTGGTTTCGAGGATGGGGACGTTGCACAACCGCGTAGGGGCGAGCGGACGCGTGCGCAGCACGTAGCTCGCCCGCTAGGTTGCAACGATCGGCGGGCCTGCGGGGATGCGCGCTGCTCCAGGTGCGGCCAGGGGAGGGTTACTGTCGGGAGGCCTTCTGGTTCTCGCGGACGAGGTCGACCATCGAGATGACGTCTTGGCGCGAGTGCACTTCCATCTTGGTGTAGATGTTGCGCGCGTGCATCTTCATGGTGTTGTGGGAGATGCACAGCGCCTCCTCCATGGCGGCAAAGCTATGCCCGCGTGCCAGGAGGGCTAAGACCTCGCGCTCGCGCCTGGTGAGGCGGTAGGTATCCGCCACGGTCGCAAGGGGCATGTCCCAGTAGAGTTCCTCGAAGCTCTGAGCAGCGGCTATCTGGTTGGCTTCGTCTGCGACGGCGGCGTTGTCTGCGCTCGTCCTGCCGCTGCTCTCCGCGCCGTCTGCATCGGCAGCTGATGCATCTGTGTCTTGTGCGGCTGCGGCAGCGGTGGCTTCTTGCGCCTCGCTGGCCTCAAGCGCGGCATTATCGGATGCAGCTGTTTCTTCTGCCGCGTGCTTGCTGCCAGATGGCGCATGGCCAGCGTGGACGCGCGCCTCGTGCTCTGCTATCTCCTCGATCGCCTGCGCTGCCTCGTCCTTGACGGGGTCGGGCGACGCGGGGACCAAGATGACGTTGTCGTCTTCGACGGTGAGGATGGGCAGCGTCCAAGACGGCGTCCTCACCACCACCGATATCTCGATCATGTAGAGTAAGATGATGACCATGCCCGCAGCGCTCGCCGCATCGGCGGGGGTGTCGACAACGAGCAGCGCCAGCGCTACGGCGATGGTGCCCAGCAGATGGCCGGCCACGACCGCGAGCCTCATGGCGCTCGCCGCTGTGAGGACCTCCTGCGAGTTGCGCGTCACCCACACGGCCCAGCACCAGACGATGACCTCGAACAGCGCCGTGCCCGTATTAGCCAGAAGCGTGATGGCCACGGGGCAGAGCACAGCGAGGAAGGGCTCGAGAAGTATGCTCGCCGCCGTGCAGAACAGCGCGGTGGTGAAGAGATGCTCGATGCGCAGGTTCTGGCGCAGCAGCGAGATGATGACGACGATGAGCAGCACCACGATCGACGCGGGCTGCAGGTGCGCGTCGCTTCCCACGAAGCCGCTTCGCAGGTAGCCCAACGCCACGGCGGAGAACACGACGGTGAGCACGATGCCGCCGTCGATGACCTCGCGGGCCGGGCGCTTGATGACGTGCTGGTCGAGCATGTCGTCTTGGGTGAAGTCGATGCGCCCGAACATCTCGTTGTTGAGCCCCAGCATGCCAAAGATGCATGTGGCCAGAACCAAGGCCGCAGACAGGGCGAGCTTTGCGGCGCTCACTTGCGCTGCATCGGCCAGGACCTGCGAGCTGATGGAGTAGATGACAAAGGAACCCAGTATGCCGATGATCGACAAACGCATGGTCGTCTTGCGCCTGAGCTGCGAGAACACGCAGATGAGCCCTACGGTGACCGGTACGCCTATGGTCTTGCTCAGCATGAAGAACAACCACAGCAAGGCCGTGCTACCGCTGCCTTGGGCCAGGGTATGTACGGTCCAGGTAAGCCCCGCGTAGCTTGCGATAAAGCAGACGAGCGCTGCGCCTACGGATTTGAGGAAGAAGGCCTGCAGGTCGAAGGGGCCTTTTGCGACAAAGCGGCATACAAGCGCAAAGAAGACGAGGTAGAGGAAAAACGAGGTGGCACGCATGATGAGCGTTGCGCTGCCGTTGTCGATTGCGGTGTAGAACTGCCCGTCGCCCAGCCAGATGCCCCCAAAGAGGCAGGCGAGCCCCATCACGGCGCAGACGCTCACAAGGAGCTCCTCTGTTATCCCCAGGCGCTCGATGAGCGTGCGCCGCAAGGACATGATGGCGTTGTTCCTGCTGATGCTGGGCATGCGCTCCTCCTCGTGTGCTGCGCGCAGGCCTCGCGCGAGATGTCGGGCCTTCTCCAGAAAGGCCTAACATCAAATATAACCTAAAAGAAGGCCGCCTAGGGCTTGTGCTCTAGGCGGCTGTCGTTGCCCGTGCCGGCTGGTGTCAGGCGGTACGGGTGGCCTTGTGTCAGACGTTGATCGCGAAGGCGCCGTAGCGCTCGCGACGTGCCTGCTGCATGACGGATTTCTCGGCCATATGGCGGTAGGCGGGGATCTCCATGGCGGCGTTGAGCGCTTCGATAAGCTCTGCGAAGTCGCTCAGCTCGTCTCTCCAGATGTCTTGCGTGCTACCCGCACCTAGCGCGACCTTGCCCGCGTCGACATGCACCCATTTGCCCGTATCCGCTGCTTGGAAGTAACCGCTCAAGGTCACCGAGCTGGGGAGGAAGGGCTCGCCGTCTGCGTAGATGGTGCCTGCGATGATCTGCACGTCGTCGAGCGCGTCGTGCGTCCAGTCCTGGTCGCTTGCCACAGCCCACATCACGTTGTCGCCGGGCTTGTAGGTAAGCGATGCCTTGAGCTCCCAGGCGCCTTGCGGCGCTTCGAGGTCGCGCTCGCCCTCTTCGCTCTCTCCTTCGATCTCCACGTGGCGCCTCAGCTCCTCGAGCTTGGCGCGCACGCTGTCGGTGATCTGCGTGCTGCCTTGCATGGTCTGCCTCCGATTCCTGTGCAAAGGGGCCGCGCCGTCGTTGCGAGCGCAGCCCCTTTGGCTTTGGGTAGCGTGTTAGCCCAGCGTGCTCTCGAGCATGCGCGTCGCCTTGACGACGTGCTTGTTGATGCCAAGCTCCTTGGGGGTGAACCCGATGGCCAGGCCCACCAGCTGCGGGAGATGCAGGATGGGCATGGTGATGTCCTCGTCAAAGTACTTCTGGCTGTCTGCCTGCCACATGTCCAGCGCAAAGTGACACAGCGGGCAGGGGGTGACGATGCAGTCGGCGCCCTGCTCGCGCGCGACCAGGCAACTTACGCCGTTGCCGACCTCCGCCTCTTTCTCGGCAGGGTAGATCGAATGGAAGCCGCAGCAGGCCAGGCGCTGCTCGTAGTCGACGTTAGTGGCGCCCAGGGCCTTGGCGACCATCTCCATGGACTGCGGGTTGCGCGCGTTCTCGAAGCCCATGATCTTGGGCGGCATGAGGATATGACAGCCGTAGAAGTTGGCGACGTTGAGGTTGCTCAAGGGGTTGGTGACCTGGCTCTCAAGTTTGTCCAGGCCGTAGTCGGCCACGAGCGCCCAGAGGTAGTGCGTGACCTCGGCCGTGCCCTTGTACTCGAGCCCGACCTCGCCCAATGCCTTGTTGACCTTGGCTTTGAGCGTCTCGTCGCCATCCAGGCGCGCCTTGACGCTGCGGAGCATGAGCGTGCAGGTGTTGCAGACGGTCATGATCTTGTCGAAGCCCTGGGCCTCGGCCAAGGCGAGGTTGCGGGCGTTGACCAGTAGCCCGAAGAAGTCGTCGACGTCTTGCACCTGGCTTGCGCCGCAGCAGGTCCAGCCGTCGATCTCCACCAGTTCGATTCCCAGCTTCTGGCAGGTGAGCAGCGTAGAGGTCTTGAGCTCGCTGGCAGCGCTCTCGAGCGTGCAGCCGGGGAAGAACGCGTAGCGTAGTTTCTTGGTCATGGCTAGAGCTCCTCTTTCTCGTCTTGCGCGATCTTATAGAGCTTGCGGACGTCTTCGATGCCGTTGACGGGCTTGCCGCCCAGGGCATGCAGCGGGTTCATCTTGCCGGCTGCCACCATGCGCATGGCGAAGGGCACGCGGTTTTTGGCGGTGCCCACCAGGCCCTCCGTCTTGACGGCCAGCATGGCCTCGTTGAGCATGCCGGTCTTGACGATGTCGTCGCGGAACGCATAGGCATGGCGCGCCCCCATGGACTTGTCCTCGCCCATGGCCAAAGCCGCGCGGCGCAGGAAGCTGATCTCCTGGGACACGGGGATGCCCTTGGGGCACTTGCTCGAGCACTGGTTGCAGTGGATGCATTTCCAGAGGTTGTTGTCCAGGCAGGCGATGATGCGCTCGTTTGCGCACTCGTCGCGGCTGTCGCGGGCGAAGCGGTAGGCCTTGTTCATGATGAACGGGTCGAGGTAGCTGCCGTCGTCGAAGGCCAGCTCGCGGCACTCGCTGGCGCAGCAGCCGCACAAGACGCAGTCCGCGGGGACGGAGATCTTGTGGTAATCGGCTTCGCTTTGGGTATGGTCCTGCGCAAGCTCGCGCTTCTTGCTCTGGCACATCCAGGGCATGACCTTGGTCATCTTGGCGGCCTTCTCGTCAAAGGAGACCACGAGGTCGCGCACGACGGGGAAGTTGTTGAGCGGGGCGATGTAGAAGTACGTGGTCTGGTAGGTCTCGATGAGGTCGTCGAGCTGGGTCTCGCAGGCCAGAAACGCGCTGCCGTTGACGGTGACCGCGCAGCTGCCGCAAATAGAGTGGCGGCATGCCTGCGTGAAGCACAGCGAGTCGTCCTGCTCCT
>CAVCDT010000107.1:5295-6684 GCA_963600995.1 Akkermansia muciniphila
GTACTCCTGCTGCCAGCTTGCCTCGCCGTCAAAGCGCTTGACGTTGAAGGTGATCGTTTCCATTAGTACTTCCTCTCTTGCGGCTGGTAGCTGGTGACGGCGACGTCGCGCCAGTCCAGCGAGAAGCTCCCGTTAGCGTCCAAGGTGACCAGGCTGTGCTTCATGAAGTTGGCGTCGTCGCGGGTGGGGAAGTCCGCACGGGAGTGCGAGCCGCGGCTCTCCTTGCGCTCGAGCGCGCCCATGCACACGGCGCGGGCGATGGTGAGCACGTTGCCCAGCTCGACGTAGTTCATGAAGGCGTTGTTGTAGACCTTGTTGTTGTCGTCGATGTAGGCGTCCTTGTACTCCTCGATGCACTCGTCGACGACCTTCATGGCCTGCTCGATGGCCGGGCCCTCCCTGAAGATGCCCACGCCGTTCCACATGGCTTCTGCCATCTTGTCGCGGATGGCGTAGATATGCGTGCCGCTGTCCTTGGTGCGGATGGTCTCGAAGCGCTCCTCCCAGCATGCGGCCAGGGCGTCGAGCTTGCCGCTTGCGCCCAGCTCGCGCTTCTTGGCTGCCGCTAGAGCGCCGATGCCCGCGTACTTGCCGAAGAAGCAGACCTCGCTTACGGAGTTGCCGCCCAGGCGGTTGGCGCCGTGGACGGAGATGTTGGAGCACTCGCCCGCAGCAAACAGGCCGTCGATCTTGGTCGCGCAGGTCCTGTGGTCGATGACGTCGATGCCGCCCATGCTGTAGTGGTTGGAGGGGCGGATGGGCACGGGGTCCGTGATCATGTCGACGCCCTCGAACTTGAGCGCCAGGTCGCGCACCTGCGGCAGGCGGTCCATGATCTTATCGGCACCCAGATGGCGCATGTCGAGCAAGACGTAGCTCTTCATGCCCTCGCCGAAGCCGCGGCCCTCCTTGATCTCCGTCTCGATCGAGCGGGCGACCAGGTCGCGCGGGCCCAGCTCCATCTTCTCGGGCGCGTAGCGCTCCATGAAGCGCTCGCCCTTGTTGTTGATGAGATAGCCGCCCTCGCCGCGGCAGGCCTCGCTCAGAAGCGTGCCGGTGCCGGCAAGCCCTGTGGGGTGGAACTGGACCATCTCCGGGTCCTTGATGGGCACGCCGGCGCGCATGGCGGCTGCCACGCCGTCGCCGGTCATGTTGGTGGCGTTGGTGGTGCGCGTCCAGTACACGCGCCCGAAGCCGCCGGTGCACAAGACGACGCACTTGGCCTTGAAGCTCACGATCTCGCCGGCGCGCAGGTCGATGGCCACCAGGCCCTCGATGCCGTTTTCATCGGCTGCCACGTCGAGCAGGTTGAACTCGTCGAGGAAGGTCACGCCGTTTTTGAGGCAGTTCTCGTAGAGCGCGTGCAAGACCACATGGCCGGTCTTGTCC
>CAVCDT010000108.1:0-6614 GCA_963600995.1 Akkermansia muciniphila
CCGTGACCGAGGCTGGCACCATCCCGCATGAGGTCATCGGCGAGTTCGGCGCAGGCCGCGTTCTCATCAAGCCTGCCGTTGCCGGTACCGGTATCATCGCCGGCGGTCCCGTCCGCGCTCTTCTCGAGCTCGCGGGCATCAAGGATGTCATGTCCAAGTCCCTGGGCACCGACAACGCCATGAACATCGTCAAGGCCGCTGCTGCTGGTCTCCAGGACCTCAACAGCCCCGAGGAAATCGCCCAGAAGCGCGGTATGGACCTTGGCAAGATTTATGGAAAGAAGGTTCAGTAATGGCTAACAAGACCCTTCGCATCACCCAGGTCAAGAGCACCATCGGCTACAAGAAGGATCAGGCCGCCACGCTCAAGGCCCTGGGCCTGCACGGCATCGGTTCTTCCGTGGACCAGGTCGACAACGACTGCGTCCAGGGCATGATCTTCAAGGTCAAGCACCTTGTGAAGGTCGAGAACATCTAAGTATTCAGTAATGCGAGGCGGGTCGTCCACATGGGCGGCTCGCCTCTAGGCAGTCTGTCGGCGGCGAGCTGCCGACACGCCCTCCTGCGGGAGGGCGCTATGCGATTCAAAGGAGAATCAAACATGAACCTGCACGATCTTACCCCCGCTCCTGGCTCCACCAAGTCCCGCAAGCGCGTCGGTCGCGGCCACGGCTCCGGCCACGGCGGCAAGTCCGGCCGCGGCTCCAACGGCCAGGCCTCCCGCGCCGGCGGCACCAAGGGCCCGGGCTTCGAGGGCGGCCAGACTCCTCTGGCGATGCGTCTCCCCAAGCTCCCCGGTTTCAACAACATCAACCGCAAGGAGTACCTGCCCGTCAACGTCTCCCGCATCGAGGAGAAGTACGAGGCCGGCGAGACCGTCGATGGCGCTTCCTTGGTTGCCAAGGGCATCATCAAGCATGCCGACGCCTTGGTTAAGGTCCTCGGCGACGGCGAGATCACCAAGGCCCTGACCGTCAAGGTCGACAAGGTCTCCGCTTCCGCGAAGGCCAAGATCGAGGCCGCTGGAGGAAAGGTCGAGTAACGTGCTGAAGGCACTCGCAAACGCAATGAAGGTGAAGGATCTTCGCAAGAAGATCTTCTTCACCCTGGCGATCATCGCCCTGTACCGCGTGGGATGCTTCATCCCCGTCCCGGGCATTCCCTTCGCCGAGTTGGTGGACAATTTCAAGGGCACGACGGACAGCGCTGGTGCTGCTCTGCTCATGCTCAACTTGTTCTCTGGCGGTGCGCTCGAGTACTTCTCCGTTTTCTCCCTGGGCATCATGCCCTACATCACGGCATCCATCATCATGCAGTTGATGCAGGGTGTTATCCCCGCACTTACCCGTTGGGCCAAGGAGGGAGAGAGCGGTCAGCGCAAGATCACTCGAATCACCCGCTACCTGACGCTTATCCTGGGCTTCATCAACGCCGTCGGCTACCTGGTGCTGTTCCAGAGCGCACAGTTTGGCATCTCTTTTGCCAATAGCGGCATGCCCGTCTGGCTCACTAGCGTCATCATCGTCGTCACCTTGGTTGCAGGCACCGCGTTCATCATGTGGATGGGCGAGCTCATCACGCAGCGCGGCATCGGCAACGGCATGTCCCTGATCATCTTCGCAAGTATCGTCGCGCGTCTCCCAAGCGCTCTGCTCGACTCTGTGCAGAACTCTTCGGACCCGATGCAAGGCGTTATCTTGACCGTGGTGGTCATCTTGGTCATCCTACTCGTGATTCCGGCCATCGTCTTCATTGAGCGTGGCCAGCGCCGCATCCCCGTGTCCTACTCCAAGCGCGTGGTGGGCCGCAGGGTCATGGGTGGCCAGTCCACGTACCTGCCCTTCAAGGTCAACGGCTCGGGCGTTATCCCCATCATCTTCGCTTCTGCGATCTTGTACGTCCCCGCCCAGCTCTCTGCGTTCTTCTCTGACGCAGGCTGGCTGTCCTCCTTTGCCAACTTCTGCTCTTCGGGTGTTGGCAACTGGGTTCTCACCGTTGTGCTCATCGTGTTCTTCGCGTACTTCTACACGTCTATGATGTATCACCCGGAGGAGACCGCGGACAACCTCAAGAACAACGGCGGGTTCATTCCCGGCGTCCGCCCCGGCGGCGCCACGGTCCAGTACATGAAAGACGTCATCAACCACATCACGCTGCCCGGCGCCTTGTTCCTGGCTGTGATCGCGGTTATCCCGTCGATCCTGTACTCCTTTAGCGGCAACAACTTGATCCAGCTGTTCGGCGGCACGTCTGTCCTCATTATGGTAGGCGTCGCACTCGACACCATGACCAAGCTCGAAAGCCAGCTGAAGATGCACAACTACGACGGTTTCTTCAAGTAAGCAAACCGCAAGGGTTGGTATAGCGGCCTCTCCCTTTCGAGGGGCGGGGCCGCTTTCTACGTTAAAAGGAGTTCATCATGAACATCGTCTTGTTGGGCGCGCCGGGCGCAGGTAAGGGCACCCAGTCTGCAAAGCTCGTCGAGGCCTTCGGCTTCAAGCATGTCTCTACAGGCGACTTGCTTCGTGCGGCCGTCAAGGAGGGCACGGAGCTCGGCGTCAAGGCCAAGGGCTACATGGACGCAGGCGAGCTTGTTCCCGACGAGGTTGTCATCGGCTTGGTCGAGGAGCTCTTGAAGGCGGATCCCTCTGCCTCCTACCTGCTCGACGGCTTCCCGCGCACCTCTGCTCAGGCTGTCTCCCTCGACAGCGTCTTGGCTCAGTTGGGCACCAAGCTCGACTACGCTGTTGCCATCGATGTCGACAACGAGGTCGTCGTCGAGCGCATCTCCAAGCGCCGCCTGTGCAAGGGCTGCAGCTTCATTGGTACCACCGCTGACGGCGACAAGTGCCCCGAGTGCGGCGCAGAGCTCTATCAGCGTGCAGATGACAACGCGGCCTCCGTGCGCACGCGCCTGGAGGCTTACGACAAGTCGACGGCCCCGCTCATCGACTACTACCGCGGCAACGGCATTCTCACCAGCGTTAACGGTGACCAGGATCCCGCAGACGTCTTCGCTGCCATCAAGGAAGCCGTGCAACTCTAATGGTGCGTCGCACAGAGAAACCTGTTCTCAAGACCAAGGCAGAGATCGAGGCCTTCCGCGAGGCGGACCGTCTCTCTGCCAAGGTTTTGCGTCTTGCGGGTGAGATCATCCGCCCTGGTATCTCCACGCTCGAGATCGACGAGTTCATCGAGACGATGATTCGCCTCGGAGGCGGCAAGCCCTCTTTCAAGGGCCTGTACGGGTTCCCCGGGTCTGCCTGCATCTCGCTCAACGACATGGTCGTCCATGGCATCCCCAGTAAGGACGTCATCCTCAAAGACGGCGATATCGTCTCTATCGACACAGGCGCCACGGTCGACGGCTGGGTGGGGGATAACGCCTACACCTATGCAGTGGGCAATATCTCCGAGGTTGACAAAGAGCTTCTCGAGGTGACCGAAGCCTGCATGTGGGCAGGTATCGAGCAGGCCGTTCCCGGCAATACGCTGGGAGACATTGGCCACGCTATCCAATTGCTGGCGGAGTCCCACGGCTTTGGCGTGCTGCGCGAGTACGTGGGTCACGGCGTGGGCCGCGTTATGCACGAGCCGCCCAACGTCCCCAACTACGGGCGCCCGGGCAAGGGCCTCAAGCTGGTCGAGGGCATGACCTTGGCGATTGAACCTATGATCACCGCCGGTGATTACCACGTGCATGTCATCGAGGACAATTGGGGCGTGGTCACCAACGACGGTTCCAACGCCGCGCACTTCGAGAAGTCGATCGCCATTACGGCAGACGGGCCGCTCGTCCTCACGAACGAATAAGTTCAAAATAACACTTGCATATGGCAGTCGGATTGCAGTAACATATTCGACTGCCTATGTGTGTCTAAATGAGAGAGAGTATATCAGTGGCAAAAGAAGACGCTATTGAACTTGAGGGTACGGTCATCGAGCCGCTCCCTAACGCAATGTTCAAGGTCGAGCTGGAAAACGGCCATCAGGTTCTGGCCCATATCTCCGGCAAGATGCGTATGCACTACATCAAGATCCTTCCCGGTGACAAGGTCACCATCGAGTTGTCGCCTTACGACCTCGACCGCGGCAGGATCACCTATCGCTACAAATAGCCTGTGGCATCTCATTTTCTAGGCACGTTTCTCAAGGTTCAAAAATTACCGCCTGCGGCTGCGGCGTGTATATAGATTTGAAGTGTTAAGCACTCATCGAAAGGTATGTGAATTATGAAGGTGCGTCCTTCGGTAAAACGAATGTGCGATAAGTGCAAGGTCATTCGACGCCATGGCAAGGTTTACGTGATCTGCGAGAACCCTCGTCATAAGCAGCGTCAGGGTTAAAGGAAGGGAACGACATTGGCTCGTATTCTTGGTGTCGACCTTCCGCGCGAGAAGCGCGTGGAAATTGGTCTGACTTACATCTATGGCATCGGCTTGACCAGCGCTAAGAAGATCTGCGCTGAGACTGGCGTCAACCCGGACACCCGTGTCCGCGACCTCACTGAGGAAGAGACCATCAAGCTGCGTGACTACATCGACTCCAACTTCACCGTTGAGGGTGATCTGCGTCGCGAGACCTCCCAGAACATCAAGCGTCTGATGGAGATCGGCTGCTACCGCGGCCTGCGTCACCGCAAGGGCCTGCCCGTCCGCGGTCAGCGCACCCACACCAACGCCCGTACCCGCAAGGGTCCGCGCAAGCAAATCGGCGCAAAGAAGAAGGCCTAGGTGAGGTAGAGAAATGGCAAAGAAGAAGGTTCAGAACACTCGCGTCCGCCGCGCGGATCGCAAGAACGTTACCGTTGGACAGGCTCACATCAAGAGCACGTTCAACAACACCATCGTCAGCATCACGGACACCCGCGGCAACGTCATCTCCTGGCAGTCCGCCGGTACCGTTGGTTTCAAGGGTTCCCGCAAGTCCACTCCGTTCGCCGCTCAGATGGCAGCGGAGCAGGCCGCAAAGATGGCTATGGAGCACGGCATGAAGAAGGTCGCCGTCTTCGTCAAGGGTCCCGGCTCCGGCCGCGAGACCGCTGTCCGCTCCCTGCAGGCTGCCGGCCTCGAGGTCGCCAGCATCCAGGATTGCACGCCCATCCCGCACAACGGCTGCCGCCCCTGCAAGCGCCGTCGCTGCTAACTTCTGAAAGGATCGATACACATGGCAATTGACAGAACTCCGGTTCTTAAGCGCTGCCGCCAGCTGGGTCTTGATCCCGTTGTGCTCGGCTACAGCAGCAACAAGACCTCCAAGCGCGAGCCCAAGCGCCGCCGCAAAGAGTCCGAGTACGGCCTGCAGCTCCGTGAGAAGCAGAAGGTCAAGTTCATCTACGGCGTGCTCGAGAAGCAGTTCCGCGGCTACTACAAGAAGGCCAAGGCTATGCCCGGCATCACCGGTGAGAACCTGATGCGCATCCTCGAGTCCCGTCTGGACAGCGTCGTCTTCCGTCTCGGCTTCGCCAAGACCCGCAAAGAGGCTCGTCAGATCGTGACCCACGGCCATATCCAGGTCAACGGCAAGCGTGTCGACATCCCGTCTTATCGCGTCAAGGCCGGCGACCTCGTCTCCGTGGCACCCAAGGCCAAGGACCTGCTGGTCATCAAGAGCGCTCTCATCTCCAACGAGGGCGTCGAGGTCCCCAGCTGGCTCGAGGTCGACATCGAGAAGCTGCAGGGCTCCGTTTTGGCTCTGCCCACTCGCGATCAGATCGATCTCGACATCCAGGAGCAGCTCATCGTCGAGCTCTACTCCAAGTAAGCAAGTCCTGTTCTAACCGTTCAAGTCTCAAGGAGGCTTAAAAAATGACCGAGTTCATGAGGCCCAAGGTCAGCGTCGAGGAGATTGACGACAACACCGCGCGCTTCGTCATGGAGCCGCTCGAGCGTGGCTACGGCTATACGCTTGGCAACGGCATGCGCCGTGTCTTGCTGTCCTCCCTTGACGGCGCGGCAGTCACCGCGATCAAGATCGAGGGCGTTCAACATGAGTTCACCTCCGCGCCCGGTGTCGTCGAGGACGTGACCGACATCGTCTTGAACATCAAGGGACTTGTCTTCTCTGCTCTGGGTACTGGTGAGGAGGCAACCGCCACCCTCACCGCCGAGGGCCCCTGCACTGTGACTGGCGCTGATCTCGAGGTTCCGGCAGAGTTCCAGCTGGTTAACCCGGATCATGTCATCGCCACTCTCGCCGAGGACGCAAAGCTCGAGATGAGCCTGCGCATCGGCGTTGGTCGCGGTTATGTCTCCGCAGAGCGCAACAAGCGCACCGAGGACCCGATCGGCATCATCCATGTCGACTCGCTGTTCTCTCCTGTGCGCCGTTGCACCATGGATGTCACCGACACCCGTGTCGCTCAGCGCACTGACTACGACAAGCTGATCTTGGAGGTGGAGACCAACGGCTCCATCGACCCGACATCTGCTGTCTGCCAGTCTGCAAATATCGTCAACCAGCACATGAGCGCCTTCCTCTCCTTGGACGAGAACGCCGAGGAGGCAGAGGTCGCCAGTATTTTCGCCCCCGAGGGCCCGAGCAAGAACACAGAGCTCGAGAAGCAGATCGAGGACCTGGACCTTTCCGTCCGCTCCTACAACTGCTTGAAGCGC
>CAVCDT010000109.1:0-6495 GCA_963600995.1 Akkermansia muciniphila
TGCATGATGGGCGTACCGGGATGGTCCTTGGACGTGCAGGGCCACTGCAGGCCGCGGCCGCCCAGCTCCGCGCTGTCGAGGCGCTCGTGGCTGATGCCCGCGAAGCTCGGGGTGAGGCTCGCTATCTCGTCCATGATCTGCGCGGGCGTGAGCTCGGGCTGGTCGTAACCCATGCGGCGCATGATCTGCGTGAAGATCCAGGTGTCGGGCATGGCCTGGCCGGGAGAGGCCACAGCGGGCCTTATCAGCTGCACGCGGCGCTCCGTGTTGGAGAAGGTGCCCCATTTCTCCGCGTAGGAGATACCCGGCAAGACGACGTCTGCGTACTTGGCGGTCTCGGTCATGAAGAGGTCATCGACCACGAAGAAGTCGAGCGCCTCGATGCCGTCGATCACATGCTGGATGTTGGGGTCGGTCCTCACCTGGTCCTCGCCGAAGATGAAGAGGCCCTTGATCTTGCCGTCGCTTGCGGCATGGAAGACCTCCGTGGCAAAGAGGCCGGGCTCTTTGGGGAGCTCAACACCCCATGACTTCTCGAACTTGGCCATGACCTCGGGGTTGGTGAGCTTCTGGTAGCCCGGGAAGTCCCCCGGCGTCGCGCCCATGTCGCAGGCGCCCTGGACGTTGTTCTGCCCGCGCAGGGGGTTCACGCCGCAGCCGGGCTTGCCCAGCTTGCCCACGAGCAGGGCCATGTTGGACATCGACATGACGCCCTCGGTGCCGCTCGAGTGCTCGGTCACGCCCAGGCAGTAGATGATGGGGGCCTTGTCGGCCGTGGCGTACATATGGGCCGCGGCGACGAGGTCGCGCTCGTCGATACCGCAGATCTGCGCCACGCGCTCGGGCGTGTACTCGCGCACCATATCCGCGAACTCCGCGTAGCCCTCCGTGCGGCTCGAGATATAGGGCCAGTCGATGAGGCCCTCGTTGATGATGACGTTGCACATGCCGGCAGAGAACGCGACGTTGGTGCCGGGGTTGAGCTTGAGGTGGATGTCCGCCTTGGCGGCAAGGCCGATGTCGCGCGGGTCGACGACGATGAGCTTGGTGCCCTTCTCGACCGCCTCGCGGATCTGCATGCCCACGACGGGATGCGCTTCCTCGGGGTTGGAGCCCACGAGCATGATGACGTCGACGTCGTCTGCGCAGATGTCCGGGATGGGGTTGGTCATGGCGCCGGAGCCCAGCGTGCGCGCCAAGCCCGCGACGGAGGGACCATGGCAGACACGGGCGCAGTTGTCGACGTTGTTGGTGCCGAAAGCCACGCGCGCCATCTTCTGGAGCATGTAGATGTCCTCGTTGGCAGACCTGCTGCAGGCAAACGCCGCCAAGCTGTCCGGGCCGTGCTCCTCCTTGATCTGCAGGAACCTGCTCGCAACCAGGTCGAGCGCCTCGTCCCAGGTGGCCTCCTCGAACTCGCCCGTCTCATGGTTCTTGATGAGCGGGGTGGTGAGGCGGTCCAGCGACTGAACGAAGTCGAACGACCCGCTGCGCCCCTTCACGCACAAGCGGCCGCGGTTGGAGGGACCGTCTGCCGCCTCGACGTCGACGATCCTGCCGTCTTTGACCACCAGGTAGTACTGGCAGCCCGTCGCGCAATGCGGGCAGGTGGTGAGCACCTTGGAGGTCTCCCACTCGCGGTAGGAGTCGCGTCGCTTCTCGACCAGGGCGCCCGTAGGGCAGGCGGTGGCGCAGTTGCCGCAGGACTCGCAGGCAGTCTGCTTCCAGTCCTCCCCGAAGGGAGCCATGATCGCCGTCATCGCGCCCTTCTTGCCCGTGCGCATGACATGGTTGCGCGCGACCTTGTTGCAGGTGGACACGCAGCGCTGGCACTTGATGCACAGGTTGGGATCGAACCTCAAGAAGGGGTTCGAGTCGAAGACCGGTTTCTTGACCGGCGAGGGCTTTGCGAGCGGCTCGGTCACGTCGTACTCGCGGCAGAGCGCCTGCAGCTCGCATGCGCCGTTTTTGGCGCAGCTGAAGCAGTACTTGGTCGAGTCGAGGTTGTGGTTGATCAGAAGCATCCCCAAGGCCATGCGTCGCGCGCTGATGACGCGCTCGCTGCTGGTGAGGACATCCATGCCGTCTTGGCAGGGCGTGTTACACGACGCCACGAGGTTCTGGGTACCGGCCACCTCGACCACGCACACGCGGCAGGAGCCTATCTCGTTCACGCCGGCCAGATAGCACAGCGTGGGGATCTTGATGCCGGCCATGGTGGCAGCTGCGAGTATCGTCATGCCCTCGACGACCTTGAGCTTCTTGCCGTCGATGGTGACGTCGATCATCTTGACGTTAGACATACAGGAACCTCCCCCCTTCCATCGAGCCACAGCCGTAGTGGTCGCAGCGCAGGCAGCGGCCGCACTCCTGGCGCGCCTCCTCATCGCTCATGGACGTCTCGACGCCCTCGAAGTCGCGTTTGCGCTCGCGCGCCGGGCGCTCGACGATCTCCACGCGGCCATAGGCGCAGCGGTCGTTGGGTACTGGTGCCGGGGACTCGACGTCGACATGGAGCGTATGGTTGAAGCCCAGGTAGTCGTCGATGTTGCGCGCAGCTACCTTGCCGGCGCCGATGGCCTTGATCACCGTGGCAGGGCCGGTGTAGCAGTCGCCGCCCACGAAGATGTTGTCGAAGCCCGTCGCACGCAGCTCGTCGTCTGCGCACAGGTAGGTGCGATCGGCCTGCATCCCGAACTCCTCGAACGGGGCGGATACAATCGCCTGGCCCACAGCGAGCAAGATGACGTCTGCCTCGACGCGCTGCTGGGGCTTTGCAGCATCGACCGGCGCGGGACGACCGCGCTTGACGGCGGATATGTACTGCGGTTGGGTGATGAGCGCGCTGCAGTGGCCATCGGCATCGACCTCGATGGCCGCGGGGCTTTGCAGGACCATCATCTCGACGCCCTCCTGCATGGCGGACTCGATCTCTGCGGGCAACGCTGTCATATCCTCGATGCGACGGCGGTAAACGCAGGTCACGCTCTTAGCACCGGCGCGCACGCTGGTGCGGCAGCAGTCCATGGCGACGTTTCCGCCGCCGATGACCACCACGTTCTTGCCCGTGAAGTCCGGCAACCAGTCGCCGTCGCCGATCTTGGAGAGCAAGTCGACAGCGGACGAGACTCCGTCTGCATCCACGTTGTCCAAGCGCAGGGACTTGCCCCCCTGGGCACCGATGGCGACGTAAGCCGCATCGTACTCGCTTGCGATGGCGCGCATCTTGGCGGCGTCGACGCTGGTGTTGTACTCGATGTCGATGTTTCCCACAGAGAGGATGGCGCGGATATCCTCGTCCAGACGCTCGCGCGGGAACCGGTAGGCGGGGATGCCGTAGCGCATCATGCCGCCCGCCTTGGCGCGTCCCTCGAAGACGGTGACCTTGTGCCCCATGAGCGCAAGGAAGTACGCGCAGGTGAGGCCCGAGGGACCGGCTCCGATGACGGCGATGCGGCGGCCGCTGTCCGGCAGGCGGCTGGGCACGTCGACCTTGTCCGCCGCCAGGTTGTCTACCACGTACTTCTTGATGCCGCGGATGTTAACGGGGGCGTCGATCATGGTGCGGCGGCAGCGCTTCTCGCAGGGATGCTCGCACACCAGGGCGCAGGCCGTCGGGAAGGGGTTATCCTTGCGGATCATCTTGATCGCGCCCGCAAAATCCCCCTGGCCGGCCAAAGCCACATAGGCGGGGACGTCCACATGCGCAGGGCACAGTGCCTCGCAGGGGACCTTCTGGCCGATGTCCTGTGCGCAAGAGCGCTTGGAGATATGGCTTTCGACTTCTGCGGAAAACGTCTCGAGGCCCTCGAGGGCATCGGCTGCCGCCTTGTAGCCAATCACGCAGTCGCTCGTGTCGCGGATCATCGTCGCCAGGGTCTTGATGCCCTCGAGCTCCTCGCGCGTGACAGCGCAGGAAGCCAGGCGCTTGAGGGCGGAGGCGAGCTGGGGCAAGCCGTCGCGACAGGGCACACACTTGCCGCAGGTCTGGCTTGCGCAAGTATCGCAATGCGCGGCCAAGACCACGATAGGACAGGTTCCGGGCGGGATGGCTTCGATCCTTAGTTGGAAGGACTTTGCCACCGAGTCGATCTTCGCGTCAGCCGCAGACGACGGCTTGACAGACAGCTTGCTCATAGGCGCCTCCTTTGCTTGACTCTCGTCTCGTGAGGACTCTCTCCAGTCACGCATCATCTTAATTGACGATAACGAGCCTGAAGAACCACCCAATCAGCCCACTGGTAGCAAGGGAGGTTTCGAGCACGTTAAATATTAGCGGCATCGAACAGAAAGGCACGCCGCCCCGGCACCGAGCCAAGGCGGCGTGCTCTAAGAGCGCTGCGATGATATGCGGCCCTTAGGACTCCTGGAGCCTCAAGTCGAGCTCGTGCACCAAATCGCGTGCACGCGCGAGCTTTGCCGTGGCAGCAGCCAGGGCCTCCTTTGCATCTGCGAGCTCTGAGCTGTTGGCGACGGCGTGCTCCAAGGCGTCTGCCTCGCGCTGCGCCGCGCCCTCCCCTATCTGCGCGATCTTGGCTTCAAGCTCGACGATCTGGGCCTTGAGCTGGCGCTTCTTGCCAAACCCGAAGATACCTGCACGGTCGATGTCCTCCTTGGCGCGCTCGATGTCGTCGCGCGCGTACTGCTGCTCGCGCTCGACCTTGGCCGCGGCGTTGTCGCGCGCCTTGGCTTCGATGCGCTCGCGGGTGGCAGCGAGCTCATCCTCGGCTGCATGGACGCCCTCCTGCGCTGCCTCGAGGTCCTTGAGGGCGCGCTCGAGCTTGAGGGAGGTCACATAGCCGGCCTCCGTGAAGGTGCGCACAGACCCCAACGCACCCGGAGCCGTCATGACGGCGATACGCACGGCGACGCGGTTGACCTCGATATGCGGGGCGCCGGTGTAGCGCGTGACATAGAAGCGCTCGGAGAACTTCTCGCCATCGAACATGAAGCGTAGGCCGCTGTCACAATAGGAGCTGTTGGCCGCGGCGGAGGTGAGCTCTGCCCCCATGGCCTCCGGCAGCGCCTCCGCGCCCAGGCTCTTGGCGGGCTCTTGGCTTTTGGGGTCGCACTTGCTGCTGATGGCGCCGCTTTGCACGGCCGGGGTGCTCTCCCAGGCCTTCTTAGCGCTGTTGAAGGCATAGACCTCGCCGTCGAACTCGTCGAAGTTGCGCACGCCCGTGTAGGCGACAGCCAAGCGCTTGTCCGTGAAGGAGTGGTGCACGCCCTTGACCTCGAAGCGCAGGTCGATGGGCGCGAGCTTGCCGCGGTCTGCCTCATCGGGCACGATCGCATCGAGGATATCGACGGAGTTCTCCTGGGCCAGCTGCGTGGCGGAGAACACGCCGGGCATCTCGTACCAGCCCAGGTCGCGCACTGCAAGGCTCATCAGCAAAGCGCAGCCCTGGGCGTCGACGCCCTTGATCATCCACCAGGTGTCCTTGCCGCTTTTGGCATCGCGGCCGAGTTTAAGAAAACGCATTTTGGGTACCGTTTCTCGCTGTGTTTCATGCGTTGTTTTGTTGGGTGCGCCTATGATACGCGCTCAAGAAGAATGCAGGTGCTGCGCTCCTCAAAATTTAAGCAAGAGTTTGCCGTGCGGCATCCCCGAAGCTCGAGAACTCGAGGTCGGCATAGGGCTTGGCGTCTGCATCGGCCAAGGTCACGAAGGCCTTATCGTCTTGTGCACACAGCGAGCAGGCGACGTCGCAGCCGAGCTTGGCCTGTGCCTTGTACTCGATGCGCAGGCGGTTGAAGCCAAAGCCCTGCGGCAGGTTGTCGCAAGCCATGCGCACGTACTGGGCGTTGTTGACATGGCGGTAGTAGTCGATGTCGCTAGGGCGCACGGCGATCGTGCCGCGATGCTCGAAGCCCTCGGCAGGCAAGGCGATGCGGCGCGGCAGGTACTCCATATCGAGCTTGGGATCAACCGTCATCGAGTCGCGCACGTCTTGCGGAGGCTTGACCATCTTGCCGGCAGCGAGGTCGATGAAGGGCCCCGTGCACCAGCTGCACGCCACCATGGCGCCTTGGGCGTCGTAGGTCGCCGTGTTGCGAAAGCCCAGCGGGCCCTTGAACTGGTAGACGCTCGTGCAGACGCGCAGATGCTCGCCATAAGCAGGGCGGCGGTAGATGTCGAGCTGCCTCGAGGTGATGATGAGCGCCAGATGCTCGCGCTCCATCCAATCCCCCACCACAGGCTCCGACTCGAGCCACAAGCCCGAGCAGTCCTGCATCATCGTCACGACCGAGACCACGCTCTGCGTCGCTGTCTGGTCGCAGTCGCTCGACGTGACGACACGCTGCATCTCGTACATCCAAAAGCCTCCTTAATCCCCGGTTCGTACCAAGGATGGTAGCGCAATCTAGGCGATGCCGAGCCACGTTTGGACGACAGGCAGCCAACCGCCGACGAGCACGATGACGATGAGGATCGGCAGAACGTAGGTGAGGTAAACACGCGACCATCTGGGGAACCTGAGACCCTCGCCTGCA
>CAVCDT010000110.1:0-6431 GCA_963600995.1 Akkermansia muciniphila
ATGATGAAGATTGCCGGCGCCTACTGGAAGGGCGACGCCAACCGCGAGATGCTGCAGCGCCTCTACGGCACCGCCTGGTTCTCCAAGAAGGACCTCAAGGAGTACCTGACCCGTCTCGAGGAGGCCGAGAAGCGCGATCACCGCAAGCTGGGTCGCGAGCTGGGCATCTACATGATGGACGAGGCTGCAGGCGTGGGCCTGCCGCTGTATCTGCCCAAGGGCGCGCGCATCATCCGCCTCATGCAGGAGTGGCTGCGCAAGAACCTCTACAAGCGCGGCTATGAGGAGGTCATCACCCCGCATGTCTACAAGAGCGACGTGTGGAAGACCTCTGGCCATTACGGCTACTACAAAGAGAACATGTACTTCTTCAACATCAACGAGGGTACCGATGAGGAGCCCCGCCTGCAGGAGTACGGCGTGAAGCCCATGAACTGCCCGGGCCACGTGATCCTCTACAAGAACGACATCCACTCCTACCGCGACCTGCCCGTGCGCTACTTCGAGTTTGGCACGGTGTACCGCCACGAGATGAGCGGCGCCGTTCATGGCCTGATGCGCGCCCGCGGCTTCACGCAGGACGACGCGCACGTGTTCTGCACGCCCGACCAGGTGGTCGACGAGGTCTGCGCTATCCTCGACACGGCGGACTTCATCATGAAGGAGTTCGGCTTCGAGTACGAGGCAGAGATCTCCACCCGCCCGGAGAAGTCCATCGGCACCGACGACATGTGGGAGCTTGCGACGGATGCGCTGCGTCAGGCCCTCGAGCGCCGCGGCCTTCCATATGAGATCAACGAGGGCGACGGCGCCTTCTACGGCCCCAAGATCGACATCAAGGTCAAGGACGCCATCGGCCGTACCTGGCAGTGCTCCACTATCCAGGCCGACTTCAACCTGCCCGAGCGCTTCGACATGACCTACCGCACCGCGGATAACTCCGAGGCGCGTCCGTTCATGCTCCATCGCGCGCTCTTCGGGTCTATCGAGCGCTTCTTGGGCATCCTCATCGAGCACTATGCCGGCGCCTTGCCCCTGTGGCTGAGTCCCATCCAGGCAGTGATCGTGCCCATCGCAGATCGCCATCACGACGCTGCCAAGGAGCTCAAGGCCAAGCTCGAGGCCGTGGGCGGCCGCGTCGAGATCTACGGCCAAAACGAGCCCATGCGCGTCAAGATCGCCAAGGCGCAGCAGCAGAAGATCCCCTACATGCTTGTCATGGGTGACCAAGAGATCGCCAACGGTCAGGTCTCTGTGCGCGAGCGTCACGAGGGCGACTTGGGCCTCATGTCCGTGGAGGAGATCACCAAGATCTTGGGCGACGCCCAGGTCTAAGCTTTGCAGCTAAGACAAGCTGGCGTTTGAGGGCGAGGGCTCGCAGGGATGCGGGCCCTCGTTTTCTGTTCGCGGTGCGCGCGGCCTGGCGCAGCGTCATTGGCCGTAATCTTGCTTCTTGTGTGCGGCAGCTTGGCGGACTGCGCCTCGTAGCCTAGTCCTTTCCCGTGCAGCCGCTTGGTGCGGATTGTTATATGATAATCGGCATCTATGGAAGCTTCAAAGGGTCCCGGGGAGGCGCAGTGTTCGGACCGTTGGTCATCGCATATCTCTTCTTGGGCGGCACTGGCGCCGGTACTTGCGTGGTCGCATCTGCCACGGGGTTGCTCGTGCCTGCGGCGCGCCTTACGGATGGGCGCTCTGCCGGGCTCGTTGTACCCGGCGAGTATCGCTGCCTGCTTGTGCCTGCGCTGGCGTTTGCTACCGGCGCGGTGGCCGTTGGCATGCTCTGCCTGCTCGCCGACCTGGGAAACCCCTCTGCTGCGCTCGACGTCTTGACCGTCGGCCTGGCAAGCTGGGCGAATGTGGGTGTCGTTGCCCTTATCGCCTGTCTGGCCTCGTCGTTGTCTCAGTTTGCGCTGATCGAGCTGCCGCTGGGCATCCCGCTGGCTTTGCTGCGTTTCCTGCAGGTTTTCGGCATCGTCTCCGGCTTGGGCGCGGCGGCGTATACGGGCCTGCTGCTTATGGATATGAGCGGTGTCGCCCTTTGGGGCTCGCCTTGGCTCGCCGTGCTCTTTGTGCTGTCCTCATTGGGCTGCGGTCTTGCGGTCTTTTCTGCTGTTGCGGTGCTCTCGGGCATCAACGGCTGCTTTTCCGGTTTCCTAAGGCGCCTCACGACGGTCGATTTGATTGTCATCGCCTTGGAAGCTGTGGCGCTTGCGGCTTTCGTGCTGCTTCGCACGGCGGATGGCAACGCGATGTCGATCTCTGCGTCAAGCTCCGTGTTCGAGCTCGTATCGGGCAGTCTGAGCAGGGTTTTTTGGATGGGAGCGGTGTTTACAGGGTTGATCGTTCCGTTTGCGTCGGGCCTTGCGGCGATGAGCCCTGTAGGGGCGTCTGCTTATCATCTCTCTGTTCGCGTACTCATATCGTCTTCTTTTGCCCTAGTTGGGGCTTTGTGTTTGCGTTATTGCATCGTGATGGCCGGAGCCCATCCCTATCTGGGGGCGATCGGCGCTGCGGTGCAGTTCTAGGTTAGGAGCATCATTTGACTGGGAAGAAAGACAGGTTCGAGTTCGTTGCCGACGAGTCGTCGGATATCCCGCTGTGGGTGCAGCTCAAACACCGCATGGTCTATCTCATCGAGAACGGCTTTTACATGCCGGGAGACCAGCTGCCTACAGTGCGCGGGCTCGCATCCGAGATATCCGTCAATTACAACACCGTGAACAAGGTCTATATGAGCTTGGCAGCAGACGGTTACATCGAGTCCGTTCGCGGCAGGGGCGCCTTTGTCATGGAGCTTCCCGATAGCGGGGACGACTCGATAGCCCATGAGGCTGACGATCTTGTGAAGGAGTTTATCGGCTCGTGCTTGGACTTGGGCTTGAGCTACGACGATATCCAGGCCTGCATCGCACGTCGCATCAGCAAGCTCAAATACCGCGACAAACACGGGGAAGAGAGAAACGTTGTCGATATGTCCGCTGCGCGCAAGCGCAAGAGCACGGGGACGGGGGTTTAGAGTATGCCTATCGGGAAGAACAAGGCCAGACGTCAGGAAGCGGGCGCTGCGACAGGAGGCCGCGAGCACCATGGTCGGCAGGTCGTGCCCGACAGGGGCGAGAAGCTGGTTTCCGAGCATGCTTCTGCTTCGGGGGCCGCATTGTTTACGTTCGCGCTCTTCGCGATCGTCTTCTGCCTTGTTGGCGCGCTGTTCAGCCTTGTGATTGGGGCGATAAGCGTTGCGGGCATAGTGTTTGCCCTGCTCGCAGCCATGCTCGTTGCGATGTCGATGCATATCGCGCAGGAGTGGGAGCGCGTCGTCGTTTTGCGCTTGGGCGCCTTCAACCGCGTATCCGGTCCGGGGCTTTTCTGGACCATCCCCTTTGTCGAGCAAAACGTCGTGCGTATCGACATGCGCACCCGCGCCACGACTTTCGGGGCCGAGGGCACGCTCACCAGCGACCTCGTCCCGCTCGACGTCGATGCCGTGCTCTTCTGGGTTGTCTACGATGCTAAGACCGCTTGCCTCGAGGTGCGCGACTTCTCTGCCGCTGTGGAGCTCGCAGCGCAGACATCTTTGCGCGAGGCAATCGGTCGCCTGAGTGCCTCCCAGGTCGCTATCAAGCGTGAACAGCTCGACCGCGAGATAAAGGAGGAACTTGCCCAGCAGGTGGGCGATTGGGGTGTCAGCGTTCTCTCCGTCGAGGTGCGCGACGTCCTCTTGCCGGACGGATTGCAAGATGCGATGTCTGCCGAGGCGCAGGCAGAGCAGCTGATGAGGGGGCGATTGACCCTCGCAGAGGCAGAATGCGACATCAGCGCCATGTTGGTCGAGGCCGCCGCCCCTTATGCCGACAACCCCGATGCCATGCGTTTGCGCTCCATGCACATGCTCTACGAGAGCGTGAAGGACACCGGCGGAACGGTGGTCATGCCCAGCTCGTTTGCCGATGGCTTAAGCGACATCTTGCCCGATGCGGCCAATGAGAAACCGAAGGGTTAGTCTGTTTTCAAAAAAGACAATCCTATGACAAATAATCCTATGACAACTATTGTTTGTCATAGGATTATTTGCTACCGTATGCCATGTGAATCGGCCAATTCATCTGTATCGCAGGGTGCGGGGATGAGGGCCCCAAAAGGGGAACCCCGCAGCTTTTCGAGAGAGAGGAGATGTCTATGGCTGCAACGCCTAATACGGGCATTTCACGTAGAGGCTTTGTTAAAGCTGCCGGTGCTGCGGGCATCATCGCCGCTGGTGCGGCGAGCATGCAAGCGGCAGGCGAGTGGCTTGTCGAGGCAAAAGCCGACGAGGCTCCCGTCGAGAAGACGGCTTTCACTTACCATCAGGCTCATTGCGGGAGCATGTGCCCGCTCAAGTGCACTGTCCGCGACGGCCGCCTGGTTCTTGTCCAACCCAACGACATGGCATCTGATCGCCGCTATCAGACCTGCTGCCTCAAGGGCTTGTCCGAGGTCCAGCATGTCTATGGCGAGGGACGCGTGCAGACTCCGCTCAAGCGCGTGGGCGAGCGCGGTGAGAACAGGTTCGAGGCGATCACCTGGGACGAGGCGCTCGATGCGATCGCCGCATCCCTCAAGGAGATTCAGTCTGCCCATGGCGATAACGCCGTCATGGTCACCAATGGCTCCGAGGCCGACGTTCCCTTCTTGGCGCCGATGCTCGGCGCTTGCGGCCAGGGCAACTCCGGTATCGATGTCGGCACCGGTAACGGGCTCGATCCCTCGCTGGGTATGGGCTACGGCTTTGCTATGACCTGCCCGGAGGCGCGTGATTGGGCCAAGTCCAAGCTCGTCGTCATCTCCGGCTCGAACTTCTGCGAGTCGTCGCTCACTACGGCCCGATGCTTGCGCGAGGCGCAGGAAGCCGGCGCGCGTGTGGTCACCATCGACCCGCATTTCTCCACGACAGCCGGCAAGTCCGACCAATGGATCCCCATCGAACCGGGTACGGACGCAGCGCTGTTCTTGGGTATGGTGAGCTATATCCTCGACAACAAGCTCTACGATGTGGATTTCATTAAGCGTCATACCAGCCTGCCCTTCTTGGTCGACAAGAAGACCGGCAAGCTGTTGCGTGCCAAGGAGGCCGCAGTCGACGAGGCCGGCGCAGAGCTCACTGGGCAAAAGGACCTCTTCTACGTCAACGTTGGCGGAAGGGCCCAGGTCTACTCCAAGGCGAAGCCTGCGGATATCGAGCTTGCGGGAAGCGTCAAGGTCGACGGTAAGGAAGCCGTAAGCGTCTTCGAGCTCTTGGTCGAGAACCAGAACCAGTACACGACCGATTGGGCTGCAGAGCTCACGGGCATCGAAGCTGCTGCTATCGAGTCTCTCGCAGCGGAGTACGCAGCGGGCCCGTCTTCTTTGGCCGTAGGCTGGGGCGGTTGGGACAAGATCTCCAATGCGGATATCGGCGGGCATGCAGTATCCGTGCTCGTGGCGCTCACTGGCAACATCGGTAAGGAAGGCACCGGCGTTGGTGTCTACGTCGGCGGCTCCTATACGGGTTACAGCGCGGCGCTATCCGAGTGGACGCTGCCCGATACTATGGTCGCCGGAACCAACGACGTGGCGCTTTACGACCTGCCCACCAAGGAGAACAACGTCCATGCATGGATCGCCGTGGGCGATGCCTATATCCAGCGCATGGCAGATTGCACGAGCGCCGAGGACTGGGTCAAGAGCCTCGACCTCATCGTCACGGCAGACCCCTATTTCACGGAATCTGCCAAATGGTCCGACTATATCCTGCCCCTTACCACGCGCTTCGAGTACGACGAGGATTACGGCAACATCAAGAACGGTTACAGCCATATCGTCATGCAGGAGAAGGTCATAGAGCCGCTCTTCGAGGCCAAGACCGACCTTTGGTTTACGCGCGAGCTGGCAAAGAGGCTCGGCCGTGAAGAGGGCCTGCCCTCTACTGCGCGCGAGCGCGTCGACGCCATCCTCGCTAACTCCGAGGACCCTTATGTCAACGGCCTCACGGTCGAGAAGCTGGCGGAGCATCAGGGTATCTGGCCTGCCGCTGCCGATATCGAGACCGTGCGCCGCGTAGTGACGGATTATGCGTTCGCGACGCTGTCCGGCAACATCGACCTCTACTACGAGAACCTGCTCGACTACAACCAGGCGCTGCCCAACTGGGAGCAGCCGCTCGAGGCCTACAAGGGCAATCTGGATCGCGACACCAAGCCCTTCCAGCTCGGTACGATGCGCACGCGCTTCCGCATCCATAACCAGTTCAACGACTCCGCCTGGTTGCAGGAGCTCTACGTGCCCACGGTCGACGTTAATCCGGCCGATGTCGAGGGAAGGGGCCTCGCAGACGGCGATATCGTCGAGATCAAGAACGAGCGTGGCTCCTTCAAGGTCCCCGTGCATCTCAACGAGGCCATCCGTCCGGGCTC
>CAVCDT010000111.1:0-899 GCA_963600995.1 Akkermansia muciniphila
GCTCCCGTTCGTCCACTTCTTCATCTTCGCCGGCCCCTTGGCCCTCAAGAAGAACTAGGCGCATCGGTAGTTTTTTACCCCAGAGCCCTCGCGTGCTGACGCGCTAAGGGCAAGGCAAGGCCCCTGCTGTCCAACGACGGCGGGGGCCTTTCTCTTATGTCGCTGCTTTGCGCTAACCTGTTACCACTGCAAATCGAGTAGCGAGGAGATCCCTTTGAGTTTACAAGTGGGTCAAGTTATAAGCGGCTTCGAGGTAACCGGCGCAAGCGAGGTACGCGAGCACGAGGGGACTGCCTACGAGATGCGGCACCGGACAAGCGCGGCCAAGCTCATCTGGCTTGCCAATGCCGATAAGGAGCTCTCCTTCTCCATCAGCTTCTCCACGCCTGCGGCAGACGACAGCGGCGTGTTCCATATCCTCGAGCACTCGATGCTGTGCGGCTCCAAGCGCTATCCGGTGAAAGAGCCCTTCACCGCCATGCTCAAGACCTCCATGCAGACCTACCTCAACGCGTTCACCGGCGCAGACTACACCATGTACCCAGTCGCCACAGCCAACGAGCAAGACCTCTTGAACCTTATGGACGTCTACATGGACGCCGTCTTGAACCCCTTGCTTGTTGATGACCCCAATATCTTCAAGCAGGAGGGCTGGCATTACAGCTGCAAGGGTGATGCCGCCTCGCTGGGTATAAGCGGCGTGGTCTACAACGAGATGAAGGGCGCTTTGTCGGTGCCCGTGCGCCGAGCGCTCGATGCTTGCCGCAGGGTACTTTTCGAAGGCGGCACCTATGGCTGGAACTCCGGCGGGGACCCGTCATGCATCCCGGGCCTGGACTACGAAGCCTTTCTCGATGCCTACAGGCGCCATTACCGGCTCGACAACGCCATCATCACCC
>CAVCDT010000111.1:909-6401 GCA_963600995.1 Akkermansia muciniphila
ACCCTGTACGGCGACCTCGATATCGACGCCGTGCTCGGCCAGCTCGAAACGCGGCATATCCAGCCCTGGCTCAGCTCGCACAAGGCCAAAGATTTCCACGGAGCCCCCAACGCCCTCGTGTGCGCAAAGCCGCGCATGGCCCTCGGCGGCGTCGAGCGCTTCAAGGGCGGGGCGGAAAGCGCGATGCTCGCCTTTGGCTCCGTGCTTGGCGGAGGCTTCGATGTCTTTCGCACGACGGCGGCCGGCGTGCTGTGCGATGCGCTCTTCGGTGCGGTCGAGGCCCCTGTGCGCAAGGTGCTGCTCGAAAGCGGCATCTGCGGCGACGTCGCCGCATGCAATATGAGCGTCGGCTGCCAAAGCCATGTCTTCGTCGCAGCGCTGGGCGCGCTCGAGAAGGACCGCGCGACCTTCATCGACTTGCTCAAGAAGGGCTGCGAGGACGTTCTCGCAAGCGGCTCTCTGATAGAGCTCGTCGACGCCACGGTGTCGCTGCTCGAGTTCTCGTGGCGCGAGGGCGCAAGCCAGCCTGCGGGCATCACCTTCGCCCAGGACGTGCGCTCCTGCTGGCCCTACGGCCCCGATCCCCTCGCCAGCACACGCTACGAGGATTTCCTGGCCTGGCATGCAGAGGCAAGGCTCGACGGCACCTACGAGTCCCTCTTGCGCGAGCTCTTCGTCGACTACAACCACGCCGCCTGCGTGGCTCTGGTCCCGGATGCCGATTTCGATGCCTTCGGCGAGCAAGCGCGCCTCGATGCGCTTGCCAGCGGGCTTTCCAGCGCAGATGTGCAGGAGATCACCCGCCAAGAGGCCGAGCTCTCCCGTCTGCGCACCGCACCGGACAGCCCGCAGACGCTCGCTGCCCTGCCGCGGCTCGACAGGGGCGACCTTCCCGCTAAGCCAACGCGCCCCAAGACGCAGGAGGAGGAGTTCTTGGGCACGGGCGTTGTGCGCATGCTCGAGCCCACGCACGGCATCGACTACGTCGACTACTACTTCGACTTGCAGGGCCTTGAGCTTAAGGATATGCAGTTCTTGTCGTTTCTGTGCGCTCTCGCAGGCGAGCTTCCCTGTGCCGGGATGGATGCCTCGCAAGTGCAGGTGGCCATGAAGAACACCTTGGGCGAGGCCGATTGCGACGTCATGTCCATGACCAGATGGGACGACGGCAAGCCGCTCGCCCTGCTGCATCTGGGGTTCTCTGCCTTAAGCGGCAAGGCCCCTGCCGCCCACAAGCTCTTCTGGGAGCTCTTCGAGCAGTCGGATTTCTCCTGCGAGGACAAAGTCGCCCAGATCATCGACCTCTCAGTGCTCTCCTTCGAGCAGCTAGCCGCCCGCAAGGCGGGCATGCTGGCACTGCGAGCCGCGCGCTTGCCCCTGTCCGGTGCGGCACTCGTCGACGACGCCGTAGCCGGGCTTGCAGGCTACCGGTTCTTCAAAGGCCTGCAGGCTCAAGGCGATATGAACAGTGTTTGCGAGCGTCTGGAGCATCTGCGCTCATGGCTTCTGTCGCGTCGCCCCAGCCTCGTCTGCTTCGCGGGAGGCGACGAGGGCTATAGGCTCGCCTGCGAGTCGTCGCCGTGTATGGGTGTCGCCGCAAGGGCGCTGCCCCTTGCGCCGTGCGAGCTTGCGCTGCCCGCTGCCTCGAAGACGGGCTATGCCCTGCCCACCAACGTTGCCGCCAACGCCGCTGTGCTGTGTCCGCCCGCACCTCGCAAGCTCGACGGTTGCGACCCGTTGGTCGAGCAAGGGCTCGACTGGGATTATCTTTGGGATGCCGTGCGCGTCAAGGGCGGGGCTTACGGCTGCAACTGCGCGATCTCGCAAAACGGCGACCTCAACCTTGTCTCGGTAAGCGACCCTCGCATCGACGGCACCCTCGAGGACTTCTATGCCTCTGCAGAGTGGCTCGTCGGCCATGAGTTCACGCCGGAGGAGGTCGACGGGTTCGTTATCAGCTGCATCGCCAAGGCCGACAAGCCCCGCAAGGTAGCCGACAAGCTCGCCTCCTGGGCCAAGAACCACCTGATAGGCTATCCCGCTCAAGAGCGAGACAAGAAGCGCGCGGAGGTCCTCGCCGCTACACCGCAGGTGCTCCATGAGGCTTGCGAGAGGTTCGCCTCCTACAGGCCGGCCAGTGCTGCGAGCTTCGCGAGCCGAGAGATGCTCGAGGGCTCGAGCATCATCGAGCAGAGCGGCGACCTGTTCGAGTAAACGGTGGGGCTCTTCATAGCCGGATAGCCGCAGCGGCCTGTCGGTTTTGCTCTGTGCCGTGGCGGATTTACGCGGCAGGGGAGAGCCCGCTGGCTGGCCGGCGGACGTGCTGCGCGATGCGAGGGCAGGGGCGACGTTCTGCTGCTGATGTGCGCTGTTGTGACTGCAGGCAGCGCCGCAGGGTCTGCGCGAGAGCCTGCCTCGCGAGGCTTTGATCGCCAGGACTCTATTTGGGTAAGACGATGCAGTCGTAGCGTATAGTCTTGCCTTCGATCGCATGGCTCGGACGCCTGCCGGCCAGGGCAGCGCCCTTGAGCGGGCGCTTGACGACTATCTTGCGCGGATGCGCGGCAAGCGCGGCCTCCATGAGCGACTCCTCGTCGCTGCAGGGGTTCTCGAGCTTCTGGAAGAGCTGGAGCTTCTTGTTGGTCTTGGCCTGCTTCTGCTTGGCGGGAAACATCGGGTCCAAGAAGATGACGTCCGGCTCGTGATCGAGGCTTTGCAGACCCTCGATGCTGTCCTCGCATCTGAGATGCATGCGCGCAGCAATCGGGCCGAGCACATCGTCATGCGCTGCTCGGCGCAGCGCGTCCTCGAGCAGAGCGGCTATGACGCAGTCGCGCTCGAAGAGCACGACGTCGAAGCCAGCTGCGGCCATGACCAGCGAGTCCTCGCCCAGGCCCGCTGTGGCGTCGACAACCTGCAGCTGGCTGCCCATGCCCTTGATGCGCACGGCTTTGAGCAGCAGCTCTTGCCCAAAGCGCTTCGATTTGATGCGCGGCACCATGCTCTTGAGGTCCGCCGCGAGCTTGAGCGCGCCGTCTGTGAGGACGAGCATGCCCTCCTGGCGCTCGAGCAGCAGGCCGGCTTCACCGGCCTCTTGCGCTGCCCTCTCTTGGAGCGCGTTTTCCCAGGCCACAGTCGATCTGCTCTAGTAGCAGCCGATGATGGAGAAGTCGTCGGTCTCGCGCGAGAGCTGGAAGAGCAGCTTGCGCAGGCGCTCGTCGCGCACGTCGCCTTTGATCTCGAGCTCGAAAGCGGTCGAGGTAGGGGAGTTCTGCGCGAGCTCGACGCGCCTCATGTCGAACCCGTGCTCGCCTACCATGCACAGGATGCTGCCCAGGGCGTTGGGCTCGTTGTCGCGGCTGAAGCGCACGATGACGCACATGCTCTCGATGTCTGCCTTCTCATGCCCAGCGACGGTCGCGAAGGCATCGGGGTTGAAGTCGTAGAGCAAGTCGTACTGGTACATGCGGCTTGCGGCGGTGACCTTGCGGATGATGGCGGCGTACTCCGCCTTGCGATCCTGTGCGATGCCCTCTGTGAAGCTGTCGAGGATCTGCTCTTCGCGATCGGCGCGGTAGACGTCCAGGCTTCCCTCCTCTTGCTTGGCCATGGCGACGGCCAGGGCGCAGTCGAAGCGCTTGCCGATAAGCTCTTTGAGCTGCGCGTCGATTGCGTCGATATCTTTCCTGATGTCGTCGAGCTTTGCCATGGGAGTCTCCTTTTTGCCGGGTGCTTTGATAAACGCCATCTTAGCATCGAGAGCAACCCCGCAAGCCTCGTATTCGTTCGGCCTACCTGCACAGTCTTGGACCAGGGGGCTCTCGCAACAACGCAGAGGCACCGCGTTGCCTCGAGGGCCATAACGGTGCGAGTGCGCGTAGGGGCGAGCGGACGCGGGCGCAAGCCCGCAGCTCGCCCGGGTAGGTTGCAGCGGTTCGCAGGCTTGCGAGGATGTGCGCTGCTCTAGAGGCTGCTATGCAGGGAATTCTCTGCTTTCGCCAAATCGCCTTGCTTCTTTCAGGCTTCTTTAAGATAAGGCTCCTATAGTAGGCGGCGTAGTCGGCGGAAGATCCCTTCAACTCCCTTCCTTCTATCCCATCCCTTCCAGATGCTGACTATGAATCTACGGTGGCCCTTTCCCACACCCCAAGGGCACCACACCTGCGAAAGCCCGGCTCTCCTAATCCCAGAGAGCCGGGCTTTCCCCATGTCGCCCCATCGGCATTTTCTTAAGCGGGGCTGAAAGCTGCGTGTCGGTTTGGTGAAGCAATGCGCCACATCGCCTTGTGCAGGTTAGGATGATGACGTGCAGCAAGCCGGGCCTGCTGTCCGGGTGCTTGCCAAGCGCCCTGATGCAGCGCGACTGCACGCCAGAGTTGCCAACAGGAAGGCACGACCTCATGCTTTTAGACAACCCAGAGCAGTTCAAGCAGATCATGGCGCTCTACAACTGCGCTTTGATGGAGATAGAGACCAAGTTCAACGTCCTCAACGCGCAGTTCAACGCGAGCAACGCCTACAACCCCATCGACTCGATAAAGCGCCGGCTCAAATCACCGGAAAGCATCGCGGAGAAGCTCCAGCGCCGCGGCCTGCCGGTGACGCTCGAGGCCGTGCAGGCCAACCTCAACGACGTCGCCGGCATCCGCATCATCTGCCCCTTCGAGGAGGACATCTACGTCGTTGCCAACTGCCTGCTCGACCAAGACGACGTCTTCCTCATTGCTAGGAAGGACTACATCGAGCATCCCAAACCCAACGGCTATCGAAGCCTGCACCTCATCGTCGAGACGCCGGTGTTCCTGCCGGAGTCCAAGGAGCTCGTCCGCGTGGAGATCCAGCTGCGCACCATCGCTATGGAGCTTTGGGCAGAGCTCGAGCATCGCCTGCGCTACAAGCAGGACCTCGAGCCGTCGCTTGCCGCGAGCTTGGCCGACGAGCTGCGCGATTGCGCCGACAGCTGCGCCCAGCTCGATCGTCGCATGGGCAGCGCGCACCGTAAGATTGATGCCTGCCAGACCTTTGCCGCGGCAAAGACCTCGATGTTCCCGCGCATCACCGTGTAGCGAGATGGCGCGGCGCCTGTCCGTTACGTTGCCGTATGGCATGGCATGACAGGCATCGCATCGTTGGGAGCGCATCGAATTCGCTTCCTCTCCTTCGCGTAGCGCTTCCAAGATTGCCTCGCCTTGCGATGAGGGGCCTTGCCGCAGGCGGCATTCCGCGCAAGGTGCAGGGTACGACCCACGATACGCAAGATGACAAATGACCTTGCTTGGTGACGGTTTTTTAACAGCGGCTTTTGCTCTAGCAGCTCATGCCCCAAAATAGCGTGCATGAATACGAAGCCCGCCTTGTGCGGGCGTCTTTGCACGATAGAAGCGGGAGTTTGTTTTGGCTTACGAGTATTACGACATCCTGGGGGTTGACCGCGACGCAAGCGAGGGCGATATCAAGAAGGCCTTCCGCCGCAAAGCACGCGAGCTTCACCC
>CAVCDT010000112.1:0-6398 GCA_963600995.1 Akkermansia muciniphila
CTGAGCGGAGGGCCGCCTGCGCGGCCGCCTTACTTGGCCTTCGCGCTTTTCACCTTGGACCAAGAGGACCAGTACTTCTTGCCATCGACGACCTTGTAAGCACGGACCTTGAAGTAGTAGCGCTTACCGCTCTTGAGCTTCTTTGCGGTGCAAGCCTTGGCACTGGCCTTCTTGACGGTGGCCTTGCCCGTGAGCTTGCCCTTGGCGAGCTTGGCCTTGCTCACAGCCCAGCGAACCTCGAAGCCCGTGGTCTGCGTCTTATGCGATGCCCAGGTAAGCTTGACGGCTTTGCCCTTGCCAACAGCCTTGGCTTTAACATCCGTGACCTTGGCGGGGACGATCTTGAACTGCGCCGTCACCTGGCCGCTGTAATCGCCGATGCCGGTGACGACCACCTTGTAGGCGCCCACCAGCTTGCCGCCAAAAACGCTCACCTGGTAGTCCTTGCCCTGCTCGAGGGTCTTGCCGTCAAGCACGACGCTTGCCACCTTGGCCACCTGCACCTTGCCGTTGTATGCAAACTTGGCCTTCTCCAACGTGACCTGTGCGCCCTCGATACCCGTGCCAGGCGCGTTCTTACTCCAAACGGCAGTGAGTGTGATGGATTTGGTGACAGGCTTGGAGAAGTCGTAGTCCTTACCATCGAGCTGCCAGCCCACAAAGGTGTAGCCCTTGCGAGTGGGGTCGGCAGGCTTCGTGACCTTGCTGCCGCTCTCGACGCGTTGATCAGGCACAACGCTGCCACCAGCAGAATCGAACTTCACCGTGTACTCGTCAACGTCGTCTGACAGCTCCCTCCATTTGGCATTGAGGTTGAAGTCCTCTTTGACGGTATCTTTCTCGAAGTCCCACTCGACATCGTCATCGGTAAACCACCCGAGGAACATATAGCCGTCCTTCACCGGGTCGTCAGGACGGGGGACAAGCCCGCCTATCTTCACGTTAATAAAGTCATCGGTTTTGCCATCGATAACGAAGGCGACCAGCTCTCCGCCTTCAAACCATTTCGCCTTGAGCGTCACACTCGCTTCTATCGGAGTGTCGTAAATGACTTCTTTCTCTTCACTGTTGGTCGGGTACCAACCGCCAAAGTAATGATCTTCCATCTTGGGATAGGGCAGCAAGTCATCCAAGCACGACCCCTTGGGGATCGTTACAGAATCGTATTTTGTCCCGCCGTCAGAATCAAAGGTAACGGTGACCAACTCGTTCCAACCCGCATAAGCGGTTGTTGCTCCTGTAATAGGCTCTTTGAAGTCAAAGGCTTCGGTGCAACCTTGGTTCTTAAACCAGCCGGTAAAGACATAACCCGTGCGCACAGGCTCGTTTGCAGGCACCTTTGCCCTCTCGCCTTCTCTGACCTCTTGGGAGTCAACAGAGCCCGTACCCCCATTGACGTCAAAGCTCACCGTGAAGTTCTTGTCTTTCCACTTTGCATAGATGGTCGTATCGCCAGTGATATCGGTGTTCACAAAATCGAATGCCTTAGCGCATGTCTTATCCGCATACCAGCCGTCGAACTCATAGCCAACATGCGTGGGATTACTCCCAGGCTGTGTAGCCTTCTGGCCATATTTGACCGTCTGGTTGCTACCGATCGCTCTGCCATCAAGCGAGTCGACAAAGCTAACCGCGCAGTCATTGGCCTCCCACTGAGCAGTGAGCTTCATATTGTCGCTGGGAACCGTCGCGGCAGTTACATCGTTATTAGCAGCATCCTTCCAACCCTCGAAGGTATAGCCGTTGCGACTGGGGGTAGGCAAGGCAGACAGGGGTTGGCCCTTCTCGACTAAGAGCGTCTCATCCGCGTTAGCAGAGCCGCTCGTGTAATAGAGCTCGATGGTCCAAGCCTCTGCCCACTTGGCATAGATAGTCGTCTCAGCGTTGATAGGCTGAGCAAAGTCGAACACCTTGTTATAGCTACTATCCGTATACCAGCCTTTGAAGACATGACCGGCGTAGGTAGGATCGCTGGGCTGAATAGCGTAACCGCCGGCCTCGACAGTCTGACTGTTGACATCAGACGCGCCACCCATATTGAAGCTCACGTCATATGAGGCAACAGCCCACTGCGCAACAAGCGTGACATCGGAGGTCACAGGCGTGTCCGCATCATACTGCTTGGCGCCCGCATACCAACCCATGAAGGTATAGCCTTCGCGCGTAGGAGTCTCAGTGACCTTGGTGCCGTAGTCGACTTCCTTTGTCTTGCTATTCACACCCGGCGTGTTGTAGTCGTAGGTCACCTTGCATTTCTGCGCGGTGAACTTGACATAGATGCTGGTGTCGCTGCTGATACTCGTAGTATCGAAATCAAACAGGGTAGCAAGCTCGCTGTTGCTATACCAGCCGTCGAAGCTGTGCCCCGCCTTGGTAGGAGCACTCGGCGCTTTGATAGTGCCAGAGCCGGTAACTACCTGCTTGCCAAGCACCTGCGTACCGTCGTAGAAGGTGACGATATGATCACCTGTACCACCGCCGCTGGCAAAGCCGGCGATCAACTTGAGATCCTCGGTAATAGGCGTAGTGGGATACCACGTAACCCAGCTCCTCGAGTTCTCGTCATACACGAGCCATGTCGTGAATACAGCGGGGGCGATACCTTGCCCAGACTTCTTTTGAGGAACGGGAATCGCGCTCACGTCGACAGTCTTGCCGTCCTCAACCTGCACGGTCTTGTTTTTGCTGCCGTCAGAGAACGTATAGTAATCGCTCCCATCCGGAGAGGCCGCAAAGTTCACCGTGTGCTTGTTGGAGTACGGCACGACCACGCTGAAGTCGAAGATCACATCGCCTTTGCTGGTGACCTCGTAGCGGTCAGTACTGGCATGCTCTTGCGCATAAGTCCCCAGGCCGTCGGAAACCCCTGCGGGGCTATGCGCGTCATAGGCAACAGCAAGGTGGATATTGGGCATAGCGCCCTTATCCAAGAACAAGCCGTTGCTCGAGATCGTCGATGCAGGGATCTCGACGGTATAGGTTACCTTCTTGCTGTTCTTGCTCTTAGTAGCGCCCTTAATCTCGGTGACTTCGCGCTTGGTCACAGAGAAGGCGCCTCCGTCCTTGATGACCTTGCTCGAACCGTCGATATACTCGAAGGTGAGGTTGGTCTTCTCGACGGAATTGTCGCCTTCCTCCGGGTCGTCGCTCGACTGGAGCAGGTCGTACTTGTAGACATCATCCAAGGTGATGCTCATGTCATAGAGCTGGCAGGCGTAGTTGGCACGGGCCACCGTAGGCCCTTCCATCTTGAAGGTGACCTGCCCGTCTTCCGGCGTGAGTGTCTTGGTCTTGCCCTTGCTGGTGACTGTCCAAGAGGTAAGCGTCCAATCGCTTTCCACGAGCTTGCCGGTAGTCTTCGTGTAATCACCGCTCTTAAGCGTCACCGTATCGCCCTTGGTCACCGCCTTGCTCTCGGCCACTTTGGCGCTATAGACCGTGAGCGTGTATCGATTGGTCGCGGCGGTGCGCAAGTAGAGATAGGAGCCGTTGCGATAAACCTCACGGGCATCGTTATCAGAGTAAATGCAGCTGGCCCATGCCTCATCGAGGTTCAGGCAAACGAAATCAGCATTGCCGCTGATCTGACGTGCGCTGTTGTCGTAATCGCAGATAGTGATGCCGATGACGCTATCGCTTGTAATCGCATCACCTGCATCCGCACCGCAAACCGTCTGCTTACCCTTCAGGGCGAGGTTGTTGCTTACGGTTTTATCTGCAGCACTGGTCCCCTTGTAATTGCCGTCAATGACCACCTTCTTGGCCAAGGTGAAATCATGGTAGGAGTCGTTGGCGCAGTACACGCCGCCGCCGTTATTGCTTGCATAGTTGCCGGTGATAGAGGTGTTCTTGATCTCAAGTTGATTCATGAACCAGATGGCGCCGCCATTGCCGCCGCTTTCGACGCCATTGGCGCTGTTGCCCTCGAACTTGGCGTTATTGACCTTCATGGTGTAGTCGCTACCGACCTCGATGCCGATCGCACCGCCATTGTTGCTGGCGATATTGCCCGTGCCGCTAGTGCTGTTGCCCACAAAAGAAGTTTGGTTGTCATCGCTGTAGATGTTGATGGAGCCCTTACCGCAGGCATAGATAGCGCCGCCGCTGTCACCTGCACTGTTGCTTATGAACTTGAGGCCGCCCTTGTCCTGCGTAACCCCGACGTTCAACGCTGCCTCTGTATAGATGGCACCGCCTTTGCCCCCTGCGCTGTTGCTCTCAAAAGTCGTACCGGTATCAAAACGGAAGGTGCCGATGCTCGGGGACGAGATGAACGCTATCGCACCGCCGTTGCCGTCTGCATGGTTGCCCTTAAGCGTCTTCGTGCTACCCAGATAAGACTCGGTGTAACCGGAGTTGCCGTAATTGATGCCGACGATGCAAATAGCGCCGCCGTCTGCACCTGCTTTGTTATTGCAGATTTCGGAGTTATTGAACATCCTCTGCTCTGTAACTGCACCCACAAGTCCAGGTTCCCACATCGAGTTGAGGTACAGAAGGCCGCCACTGCCGCTTGCCACGTTCTCGTTTAACGTGCAGGTATCGAAGGTAAGGCTGTAAGTGCCCTTGTCGATTGCGAAGGCACCGCCATCGCTTTTGGACTTGTTGCCCTTGATATCGGTTTTCGTGAATTGGACTTTGGTCTCATCCAAACCCTTGCCAGAGGCGTCACCGTCGTCATAGAGCGCACCGCCGCGCTTGACAGCCAGGTTATTGCTCAGAGACGAGCCGGTAACGTTGACGGTGATCGTGGAGTAAGAGTGGCTGAAGATATTGCTGCCGGGGTCGAGGGCGATGCCGCCGCCGTAGCCCTGTGCGACGTTGTTGTTGATATTGGAGTTGGTAACCGTCAAAGCGCCGTCATCGTTCATGTAGATACCGCCGCCCCAGCCTTCGGCATGGTTGTACGAGACGGTGGAATCGTTGAGCGTGACCTGGCCGCCCCGAGAGACGGAGATGCCGGCGCCATCGCCATAGGAGCTATTCCATTTGTCAGCCACGTTGCCGGCGACCGTAGTGCGCGTGAGGTTGAGCTTGGCGTTCTTTTGGACCGTGAAGCCGCCACCGCCGTTGCTGTCATCGCAAGCGCCGCCGGTAATCAAACCACCGTTGATGTTGCTCGACCCGTTGTCGTTGCATTTCCAGAACTCAGTATCGACGCTCTCTATGGTCGTCTTTTTGAAATTGCCTTTGTGCTCGGTCTTAGCCTCGCTGTCATTGCCCTGCGTGCTGCCCACGACATCGAGAGTGGCGCCGTCGCACACGCGGATGGCATCGCCGTTACCGGTGCCCCACCAATCGTCACCGCTCTTGGTGAGAGTGAGCCCGCGGTTGATCATATGACCATGGAGACTGAGGGTGTAATGCTTGCCAGAACCGGAGAACTTGATCACACCATACTTCTGGGTGTTCCAATCCTCCTCAAGGTCGATGGTGACGTTGCTCTCCTCCATGGGGTTGTTCTTGCTCGACACCATGTCTTCCACAGCAGCCATAACGTCTGCGGCGCTGCTGCCATAGTACGTGCGGGCATGAACACCCGTGCAGCTCACCTTGCCGGCAACATGGTCTAGGTTGTTGCGGCTAGAGGTATAGGCCAACGCCGGTGCCGGGGCAATCGCCGCAGCAAAGAGCGCAACGATTATGGCGATACTGGCAAGGATTAAGGCCGTGAGACGACGGGGGGGATTAATGGCGATCTGCAAGGGTGGTCCGATCTCTCGATGACGATTGAATCTAACTTTAAATTGTATCCCCCAGCAAAGCGATAGGTTGGCCCGATGACGGCAGTGGTGCGGGTTTTTATTGCAATATGCGCAACGCCAGCCGCACAGGGCTTGATGGCAGCGGGCCGCTGTAACCTACCGGGAGAGCTGCGCGGGATTTGCCGGCAGCGGGCCGCTGTAACCTACCGGGAGAGCTGCGCACTTCGTGCGCGTCGCTCTCCCCTACGCGGTTGTGCACCGCCCCCGTCCTCGAAACCACACGGCGCCTCGATGCCGTTGCGAGCCCCAGGCGATGAGCAACGGTCATGTCGACTTGCGGGGAAAGGGGCCCTCGCAGGTGCGCGTAGGGGCGAGCGGATGCGGGCGAAGCCCGCTAGCTCGCCCGGTCGCGGCGATAGCCGCGACGTATTAGAGCGCAGCGCAAGCTGCGCAGGGCTTTGACCCAAAGACGCGTAGGCGAGCCGAGCGAATGCGAGGCAGATCGCGCAGAGAAGCTTCTGAGCTGCGGCTAGACCCTTCGACTGCGTTCGCTACGCTCACTTCGCTCAGGGTGACGACTATAGAAAGGGCTTGCGGGGTTGCGCGATGCGTAACGCCTCGCGCAACCGTTATCTCGTATAGTTGCGCGGAGCGAGCGCACGAGCGCCCGCAGGGCGCGAGCAGCGAAGCGCG